>DCHG01000074.1:0-13164 GCA_002315595.1 Clostridiales bacterium UBA1758
ACCGTCACCTATTCCGTCGGCGGCTTGATCCTTTCCAATTCCGGTGCGATCACCGCCAACTACTGGCTCAGTGAAATTTACGACCACGAAATCGCCGACGCACACCGTTCTGCTGCGATCCATATTCACGATCTGTCAATGCTCACCGGCTACTGCGCCGGATGGAGCCTCAAACAACTCATTCAAGAAGGACTCGGCGGCGTTCCCGGTAAAATCACTTCTTCTCCTCCGGGACATCTTTCCACCCTCTGCAACCAAATGGTCAACTTCCTCGGTATTATGCAGAACGAGTGGGCGGGTGCGCAGGCGTTTTCGTCCTTTGACACCTATCTTGCTCCGTTTGTCAAAATCGACAATCTTTCCCAAAAAGAGGTCAAGCAGTGCATCCAGTCCTTTGTTTACGGCGTGAACACCCCGTCCCGTTGGGGTACGCAGGCTCCGTTTTCCAATATCACGCTTGACTGGGTGGTGCCGAAGGATCTCGCAAACCTCAACGCCATCATCGGCGGCAAGGAAGTTGATTTCACCTACGGTGACTGCCAAAAGGAAATGGACATGGTCAACAAGGCCTTTATCGAGATTATGATCGAAGGCGACGCCAACGGACGCGGATTCCAGTATCCGATCCCGACCTACTCCATCACCCGCAACTTCGACTGGAGCGAAACTGAAAACAACAAACTTCTTTTTGAAATGACCGCAAAATACGGCACGCCGTATTTCTCCAACTATATCAACTCCGATATGGAGCCGAACGACGTCCGCAGTATGTGTTGCAGACTTCGCCTTGACCTCCGTGAACTCCGCAAAAAATCAGGCGGATTCTTCGGATCCGGCGAAAGCACCGGCTCCGTCGGCGTTGTCACCATCAACTTGCCGCGTATTGCGTATCTTGCAACGGATGAAGCCGACTTCTATGCACGTCTTGATAAACTGATGGACATTGCGGCACGCTCACTGAAAACCAAGCGCACCGTTATCACAAAACTTCTTGACGCCGGTCTTTATCCGTACACCCGCCGTTATCTCGGTACTTTCGCTAACCACTTCTCCACCATCGGTCTGATTGGTATGAACGAAGTCGGTCTGAACGCCAACTGGCTCCGTTCCGACCTCACCAATGTCAAGACGCAGACCTTTGCAAAGGATGTCCTCAATCATATGCGTGAGCGTTTGAGTGACTATCAGGAACAGTACGGCGATCTGTATAACCTTGAAGCCACCCCCGCCGAGTCCACGACCTATCGTTTTGCCAAACACGACAAAGCGGAATTCCCGGATATTATCACCGCCAACGAAAAGGGTAAGCCGTATTACACAAACTCTTCTCACCTGCCGGTCGGCTATACCGAAGATGTGTTCAGTGCCCTTGATATCCAGGATGAATTGCAGACGCTTTACACCTCCGGCACCGTTTTCCATGCCTTCCTCGGCGAAAAACTCCCGGATTGGAAGGCTGCCGCAAATCTCGTCCGCAAGATCGCCGAAAACTACCGTCTGCCGTATTACACCATGAGCCCGACATACTCGATCTGTAAAGATCACGGTTATCTCGTCGGTGAGCAGTACACTTGCCCGCACTGTGGTGCAACCACCGAGGTTTACAGCCGAATTACCGGCTACTATCGCCCGGTTCAAAACTGGAACGACGGTAAGGTTCAGGAATTCAAAGATCGTAAAGTTTATGACATCGGTCGTTCAAATCTCCGCCACACCGGCCCGGTGTCTTTCGACGAGATCAAGGTCGAAACTCCGGTATCCGCACCCGTCGTCGATGACTCCGTCAAGGCGATGCTATTCATGACTCCGACCTGCCCGAACTGTAAACTTGCGATGGCTCTGCTCGACAAAGCCGGCGTTTCCTATGAAAAACTGATCGCAAACGATCATGTCGATCTCGTTGAAAAGTACGGCATCAAACAGGCTCCGACACTCGTCCTTGCCGCCGGCGATTCATTTGAAAAGTACAAAGGCGTCAGTGAGATCAAAGGACATCTCACCGCAAAGTAAGCACCTGAAAAATTCAAAATCCCGCCTGCAAACGGCGGGATTTTCCATATCGGAGGAAATTTATGTACGATATAATCGTCATCGGCGGAGGTCCCGCCGGAATGACCGCGGCACTGTACGGTCTTCGCAACGGCAAAACCGTCAGCATTTTGGAAAAACACGGCTTCGGCGGTCAGATAACTTATTCGCCGAAAGTCGAAAATTATCCCGGCACTATGCAAATGAGTGGTAACGAGTTTGCAGACGCTTTTTTTGAGCAGATCTCCGCACAAGGTGCGGATGTAGAGTTGGAAAACGCCACGGCAATCAAAAAAATCGGCGATGTTTTCCATGTCTATACCGAAGACGGTGCCGAATTCGAGGGCAAGACCGTCATCATCGCCACCGGCGTCAAACATCGTATGCTCGGGTTGGATGGTGAAAATGAACTTGTCGGCAACGGAATTTCCTTTTGCGCCGTCTGTGACGGGGATTTTTACACCGATCGCGTCGTTTGCGTCGCAGGTGGCGGAAATTCGGCATTGCAGGAGGCGATTTTGCTCGCCGGAAAATGCAGTAAAGTCATCATATTGCAGGATCTGCCGGAATTCACCGGCGAAAAAAGATTGCAGGATGTCCTTTTTGCACGCGACAATGTCGAAAAGCACACGGGCGTGCGTGTAACGGGGCTGAAAACCGAATCGGGCGAACTGAAATCCGTTGAAATCACCGACCGCGAATCCGGTGAAAAGAACGAGATCGCCTGCGACGGACTATTTGTCGCCATCGGACTCATCCCCGAAAACAATGCGTTCAAGGAGCACGCGACACTCAATCAATATGGATATTTTGATTCCGGCGAAGATTGTACGACTGCAACTCCGGGTATTTTTGTCGCAGGAGACTGTCGTTCAAAGTCCATCCGTCAGGTGACCACCGCCTGTGCCGACGGCGCCGTCGCCGCCCTCGCCGCGTGCAGATATATCGATCTGTAATTTGCCAGTATCATTTTTATATAATTAAATAGGATGTATTCGTATGAAAAGGAAATTTTTAGCACTGATTTCCGCTCTTGTTTTACTGTTTTCTTTCCTTCCTTTTTCCGCGAACGCGATCGGAAATCCTTTTAGAGATGTTCCGACAAACTCATATTACTATGATGCCGTAACTTGGGCCCTTGAAAACGGCGTAACCTCCGGCACATCACAGACCAATTTCTCACCATCCGCAACTTGTACGCGTGGACAAGTCGTCACATTCCTTTGGCGGTCCCAAGGACAACCGGAACCGACATCGCTGAAAAACAACTTCCGCGATGTTTCCATTTCGGATTATTTCTATAAACCCGTCCTTTGGGCGGTTGAAAACGGAATAACCAAAGGTACCTCTGACACGACTTTTTCGCCAAATGGCACTTGTACCCGAGCCCAAGTCCTGACATTCCTTTGGCGAGCCGAAGGCGAGCCCTCTTTTTCGACCGCAAGTTTGCTTGCCGAAAAATATGTCAACACCTATTATTTCAACGCGGTCTCCTGGGCGGACGAAAACAAAATGCTTTCCGATATGGGGAGCACGGCTTTCGACGCAACAGTAAATTGCCCGCGTAGCGACATTGTCACCTATCTTTATCGTTTTTCTGCTTCTCCTGCCTATTCAAAACTCACTCCAACCACTTATTCGTGGTTCAACCCTTCCACTGTTCCGACTTATTCCGGCTCGGCATTTGTCAAAATGAATGGCAACACCCCCTATTTCTCACTCAACAATCTTACGACAACATCTTATGAAATGTACGGTGCGCTCGATTTTTTGGGGCGCTGTACCACTTGCGTTGCTTGCGTCGGAAAAGATTTGATGCCCACAGAGGCCCGCGAAAGCATCAGTTCCATTCGGCCCACCGGCTGGCAATCGGTCAAATATGACAATGTCGAGGGTGGCTACCTTTACAATCGCAGTCATTTGATCGGGTTTCAGTTGACCGGTGAGAACGCAAATATAAATAATCTCATCACCGGCACGCGTTATTTCAACATAAATATGTTGGATTATGAAGATTTGATCGCGGATTATGTCGATGACTACAATGCTCACATTCTTTACCGCGTCACTCCGGTATTCGAGGGTAACAATCTCGTCGCCAAAGGCGTATTGATGGAAGGAATATCAGTCGAAGATCAGGGTAAAAGTGTCAAGTTTTGCGTGTTCATGTATAATGTTCAGCCCGGAATTACGATCGACTACGCCACCGGGAAAAGCCAACTTACACAAAACAAACCGACGACACAAACGAAAAAATACATTCTCAATACAAATACGCACAAGTTCCACCTCCCCTCATGTTCCAGCGTCTCAACCATCAAAACCGAACACAGAAAAGAAATCACAGCCACGCGTGACGAAGTAATCGCCATTGGGTACGAGTCTTGTAAAAGATGCAATCCTTAAATATGAAAACACCCTCGGTCAAATTACGACCGGGGGTGTTTTATGTTTTATTTAATTAACCGAGGATGTAAAGAGCCACGCTCAACACCATGAAGGCAATCGCACCGACAGTGGTGATCTTTTCGAGGGCGGCTTCCCAAGTTTTACCCTTGTTCTTGGAGAAGAAACTTTCGGAACTGGATCCGACAAGTGCGCCGGACATTCCGTCAACCTTTCCGGGCTGGAAGATGACAACGACAACCAAACCGATGCAGACGATCAGTTGCACGATCGCAATAATAAGTTTTGCAGTTTCCATAATGAGTACCTCCGACGGCAAACGCCGATATTATTTCATAGTTTATTAAAATGATAACACATCGTGAGAAGATTTTCAACTGTTTTTTCAAAAACTTCTCAAAATCTTTCACAATACAGATCGTTTTATGCTGTTACGCTTTGATCGTGCCTTCCAATTCCGAAATTGCAATGCGTATCAGGTCGCTCATTCCGAGATCCGCACGCACGCCGACGATCTGTACCTCGCATTTATTGAACGGGATCAAAATCTTTTTTGCGTCACTTTGGCCGACTGCGGCTGCCATTTTCGGTGAAATTTCGCCGTAAAGTGCGTCGGCAATGATTGCTCCGATCGGTCCGATAATTATATCCGCCTTTCGGCAACCGACAATCATCGCATTTTCACCCGTTGCGGCGTGTTCCGCACCGGCTCGGTGCATTGCAGTCGCGGCAACACTGTTCGTACCGACCGCCATGATCTCCTGCTGCGGAAATCTCGCCGTGATTTCTTTTACCAATTCGGCACCGAGCCTTCCGCCCTGACCGTCGACAACCAGTATTTTCATAAAACCCCCGCTTCTGTCTGTTCAAAATAACACTAATACAATAACGAAAATTGCGCAACTTGTCAAGGCGTATATTTCACTATTTTTTTCATATCCTATCATCGGGTGATGAAATGTCAAAAAAATCTTCTTCCGTTCTTGTCGTCGGACTTTCCGTCGTCCTTGCGCTTGGCATTGGATTTTTGTCAAATCTCCTCTCCGGCAATGTGAAAAGTATCTATTCTTCGCTGAAACTGCCCCTATTTGCGCCACCTGGTGGTGTTTTCCCCATTGTGTGGACGATTTTATTCATTCTCATGGGAATCAGCGCGGCAATCGTTTATTTATCACATTCCAAAAGCAAAAGAAACGCCCTGCGAATCTATTTTTTCCAACTTCTTTGTAATTTTGCGTGGTCGATCTTCTTTTTTCGATTTCGTGCGCTTTGGTTTTCATCGCTATGGATACTATTCCTTGCCGCATTGATCATCGCAACAATCACAGAATTTGTAAAAATCAACCATCCATCGGCAATTTTGCAGATCCCCTACCTCCTTTGGGTTTGCTTTGCGTCCGTAATCAACATCGCTGTGGCACTGCTCAACTGAAAACTGCCCGATCAACGATCGGGCAGTTTTGACATTTTATTCGTATTTCTTGACGAGATTATCGTAACTCATCTTCAAACTTTCAAACGGATCGCCCGGGCAGGTATCCTGCTCGACGATATACCATTTGACACCGATCTGTTCGGCGGTCTTGATGATTGCATCAAAGTTCATGTTGCCGTTGCCGACCTCAGTATAGAAAGAGCCGTCCGCGCCGAAATCCATATCCTTCAAATGAAGAACATCCACTCTGCCTTCCAAGCGGCGCAGAAACGCACAAACATCGGCGCCTGCATTCTGCGCCCAGTAGGTGTCGACACAGAAAGAGGTATTCTTCGGATCAAGTTCGCGTTCGAGAATGTCGATAAAGCGTTCGCCATTGTCAAGGCGAATAAATTCATGGCTATGGTGGTGATAGGTAAACCTCATGCCCGCCTTGCCGAGTTTTTCGGCAATCCGATTGACGCGATCACAGTAGGCATAGATTTCCTTTGCATCTGTAATTCCCCAGCCAAATCCGCCGATCCCGACGAACTTACAACCGAGAGATGCGTGTTGTGCAATGGCAAGATCCGTATCCTTTTCCAATTCCTCGAAACTCGTATGCGTACCGACGATCTTAATGCCGTATTCATTGGCAATGGAAACATATTCTTCCATCGAACTGCACGGGAACGGGAATGTCGACGCGGTCTGTGCGCAGGTATAGCCGATCTCACGCAAACGGGCAAATGCCTTTCGCATATCGTCTGCATTTTGGAACTGATCTCTGATCGTGTAAAGTTGAACGCCAAGTCTGTCAAGCATGATCGTTTTCTCCTTTATTTCACCGAAAACCAACAATTTCCGGCAGATTACTTCGTCATAAGTTCACACACAAGTTCGGTGTATTTTTCGGGATCTTCAATCGGCATTCCGGCGATCAAAAGTGCCTGCGTATAAAGAATTTCGGAATATTTCGCGGCTTTTTCCTTGTTTTCGTTCCACAGGCTGTTGATGGTGGCGTAGACGGGATGGTCTGCGTTGAGTTCCAGCACTCTTTCCGCCTTCGGCTTGTTATCCCCCGGAATGGATGCAAAATACTTTTCCATTTCCAGCGTGACCGGGCCTTCGGTGGAAAGGAATACCGGATGCGATTTCAGGTTTTTTGAAAGTTTGACGTTTGCGACCTTGCCACCAAGAGAGTCTTTGACAAAATCGAGCAGATCCTTTGCCTCTTTTTCGCGGTCTTCGGCGATCTTCTTCTGTTCCTCGGTTTCAAGTCCAAGATCGTCGCTTGACGCACTGCGGAATTCTTTTTCTTTGAACTTCGCAAGCGCGTTCATCACAAATTCGTCCACCTCGTCGGTCAGGCAAAGCATATCATAGCCCTGATCGAGAATTCGTTCAGCCTGTGGAAGTTTCGCAACGCGTTCCGCGGATTCACCGCAAGCGTAGTAGATGTATTTCTGATCCTCCGGCATTGCGTTGACATAGTCATCCAGGCTGATCAGTTTGTTTTCCTTTGCGGAGTGGAAAATCAGCAGATCTTCCAACAGTTCGCGGTGCGTTCCGTAATCGGAAACGATACCGTATTTGATCTGCAATCCGAATTCGTGCCAGAACTGATTGTACTTTTCGGCGTCCTCGGTCTTCATCGAAAGAAGTTCGGTCTTAATCTTGCGTTCCAATGCGTGCGCAATAACTTTGAGTTGACGGTCGTGTTGAAGCAATTCACGGGAAATATTCAGCGAAAGATCCTCGGAATCAACAACACCTTTGACAAAGCGGAAATGATCGGGCAAAAGATCTTCGCAACGATCCATGATCATCACGCCACTGGTATAAAGACGAAGTCCTTTTTCAAATTCCTTGGTATAATAGCCATACGGGGCTTTTGTCGGAACAAAAAGAAGTGCCTTATAACTGACGGAGCCTTCGGCATTGACTCGAATGATCCTCGCCGGATCCTCCATATCAAAGAAATTTTCTTTGTAGAACGCTGTGCAATCTTCGTCCGTGGCTTCGGCACGGGTACGTTGCCAGATCGGCACCATACTGTTGATGGTTTCTTCTTCGGTATAACTTTCGTAGGTGGTCTTTTTCTCGCCGTTTTCTTCGGTTTCGACGGGACGGCTTTTTGGAACATCCATTCTGATCGGATAACGGACATAATCGGAATATTTTTTGATAAGTGAACGAAGTTGATAGACCTCCAAATAGTCGGAAAAATGTTCTTCGCCGATATCCTGCTTTATTTCGAGGATAATATCGGTGCCGACGGAAGCCTTTTCGGTTTCTTCGATCGTGTAGCCGTCCTCGCCCTCGCTCGTCCACCGATATGCCTGGTCGGAGCCATAGGCGCGGGTAATGACGATGATACGGTCGGCGACCATAAATGCCGAATAAAAACCGACGCCGAACTGACCGATGATGTCAATATCCGCACCCTCGGTCTTGCCTTCTTCAAGTTTGGTCTTAAATGCACGCGATCCGCTTTTTGCGATGACACCGAGATTTTCTTCCAATTCCTCCTCGGTCATACCGATACCGTTATCGGAGATCGTAAGCGTGCGCGCCTCTTTATCAATTTTAATCGTGATCTTAAAATCACTGCGATTCATACCGACGTTGGAATCCGTGAGTGACAGATAGCAAAGTTTGTCAATGGCGTCACTTGCATTGGAAATGATCTCACGCAGGAAAATTTCTTTGTGGGTGTAGATGGAATTGACCATCAGGTCGAGCAATCTTTTGGATTCGGCCTTAAATTGTTTTTTTCTCAACTTGATTACCTTCTTTTCTTTATTTTGTCACATATCAATCCCGCAATCAAGGCGGAACGGCTCATCCGAGGCATAGATATGGGAAAGATCGGATAAGCAAAGGATGCGCGGATAGGTGATGCCATCGGGTGTATTTTCAAAATAGACTGCCGAGACTGCCGTATAACTCATTGCAAAACGTGCCCAATACAGATGGGGCGGAATATTGCAAATATGCGATAGCCAAATGGTGCCGAAGCCCTGATGACAGAACGCCGCAATACGGTCTTCGTTCGGTTTCGTCACCCGATACAATGCGCCGTCCCGTTCATAGCCGAGTTTCGCAAAAAAACCATCCGACGCATCACAGACACGCTGATATGCTTTTTTGCCGTCAATCTGCTCGAACGGCGGAAGTTCATACCATTTTTCATAATTTTCCGGACGGATACATTCCGGCGTGAGCAAATTGCGGCGATCGACATCGAACGCCCAACGATAGCCGTCCCCGCAGGGGGCGCGGAAAGCCTCCCATGCCAACGCCTCGCTCATCCAAGGCTCAATATTGATTTCCATGCCGAGTGCTTCGGCGGTGGGTTGCGCCGTCTGTTGCGCGCGGATCATAGGCGATGCGTATATTTTATCCAACCCGTGCCGTGCAAAACGAGGTGCACAGGTACGCGCCTGCGCCCAGCCTTCCGGCGTAAGTTCATCCGGCTCATAGGTTGGCTTCCCATGGCGAACAATAAATAAAAGCATGCGTTCCTCCTTTTTATTGTTACGACCATTTTACCACGCTTCAAGCGTTAATTCAACCCTTGCGGGTGTTTTCGCAAATCAAGGAGCGATTTTGGGGTAAAAAAAGCGCCCGGATATCCGGGCGCTTTCGTTGGGATATTCTTAATTACTTGTGGTCAACAGAGTACATGTGCTTGATGAGTTCAAGAACCTTGTTGGAGTAACCGATTTCGTTGTCGTACCAGGAAACGACCTTGACGAAAGTATCGGTCAGAGCGATACCGGCCTTCGCATCGAAAATGGAGGTACGGGTATCACCGAGGAAGTCAGCGGAAACAACGGCTTCATCGGTGTAACCGAGAATGCCCTTGAGTTCGCCTTCAGCGGCCTTCTTCATCGCAGCGCAGATTTCTTCGTACTTGGCGGGCTTGGCGAGGTTAACAGTGAGGTCAACGACGGAAACGTCAAGAGTCGGAACACGCATAGACATACCGGTGAGTTTGCCGTTGAGGGAAGGAATGACCTTGCCAACAGCCTTGGCGGCGCCGGTGGAAGACGGGATGATGTTGCCGGCAGCGGCACGGCCACCACGCCAGTCCTTCATGGAAACACCGTCGACGGTTTTCTGGGTAGCGGTGGTGGAGTGAACGGTGGTCATAAGACCATCGGTAATGCCGAAGTTATCGTTAAGAACCTTGGCGATCGGGGCAAGGCAGTTGGTGGTGCAGGAAGCGTTGGAAACGAAGTCCATATCGGTGGTGTACTTGTCCTGGTTGACGCCCATGACGAACATCGGAGTGTCGTCCTTGGACGGAGCGGACATAACGACCTTCTTGGCACCGGCGTTCAGGTGAGCCTGAGCCTTTTCCTTGGTAAGGAAGAGACCGGTGGACTCAACAACGTACTCAGCGCCGAGGGTGCCCCACGGAATGTTGGACGGATCCTTTTCAGCGTAGACCGGGATGGTCTTGCCGTTGACAACGATACCCTTTTCATTGCTGCCGACTTCGCCGGCGAAAGTGCCGTGCATGGTGTCGTATTTCAGCATGTAAGCCAGATAATCAGACGGGCAGAGGTCGTTGATACCGACGATCTCGATCTCCGGGTGATTAACGCTGGCGCGGAAAACCATACGGCCGATACGGCCGAAGCCATTGATACCTACTTTGATGCTCATAGTTTGTTTTTTCCTCCTATTGCATAATTTTGTATGGTAATATTATATCTCAAAAATTCGGAGCATACAAGTATTATTTTTGGATAATTTTTCTTTCAATAGAAATTCATTTTCGTCATTTTGCGCAAAAATCACGCAAGTCGCAAGGTTTTTCTTTGGTTAAGGAATTTTTCGGCACCCACTGTAATGTCGAATTTCGTCATTTTTTCGAAAAAAAAGACGATTTATATTGAACTTCATTTTGGCGCATATTATACTATTATTACCATTTCGAAAAAGGAGGTCGCCCATGAAGTCAGAACCGTTGAAAAAAAACACCGACGCATTTTCAAATATCGACGCGGAATTCGCCGAAGATATCATCACGCATATTCAGCGTGCGATCGCCGAACCGCTTTCAACGATGTTTTCCTCCGTTGATCTTCTTTGCTCGCTTATGGACAACGATCCGTCCTCGATTCAGGAACAATGTCTTTCCGAAGTCAACGCCGCCTGCTATCGGATGCAACATCTTTCGCAGGAACTGTCTCTGCTCGCAAAGATCAAATGCGGCATTCTCACCGCAAATAGAAAAAACGAAGACCTGATCGGTCTGATCGCCGACTATATCAACGAAACCGAGCCGCATCTCAACTTTTTAGGTCACGCGCTTGAATGGAACTGTGCAATCGGACATTGCCTTGTTTCGTTCGATCGCGATCTCATTTCGCATCTTTTCATGGCACTGATTTCATATTGTGTCGGTATCAGCCCGAAAAACGGCGTGATCCGCGTTTCCGTCGACGGCGATGACGATTTTTTGACGCTTGCCGTTGTATGTGATCAAAGGCTAGATACAAACGCTTTGGATGAACTTCGCAATCGGATCGCAAACTATGATTTCGACACTCGTTCTCAACATTCTCTTGACACCGGGTTGATCGTTTCAAGTGGAATTGCCGCAGCGCACGATGCAACGATGAAAATCGACTCCGACAACGGGAAAACGATGATCTCCGTCCGCTTTAAGCGGGAGATCGGCATCGACCGCCTTCGCTCCAATCCGATCGTCTACTCGGGCTCGAAAATCTCACAGGTGCTTCTCGGACTTGCGGATATTTTGCCGGATTCCGAATTTTCCCCATTGAAAAACAAATAGTAAAAGTCCCGAATGAACTTCATTCGGGACTTTTTTTATTTTCCTTTGATTGCGTGGGCTTCCGTCCATGCCGCGAAATATCCGCAATTCGATGCAATATTCAGCGAAAACACATTGGATTGCACCGCCCCGTAGAAAGGCATTTTATCTCTGCGCTCGGTTTCGGCAGAGATCATTTTGACCAAATATGTGCCAATTCCGCGGTGTCGATATTCAACCAAAGTGTCAATGCCGATCTGCCACATCGTATCGGAATCCGCACTTGCACCTGCCATCGCGACAAGTTTCCCGCCGACGAATGCGCCGACGCCGAGGACATCGGGAATTCGTTCGTTATACGCAAATGTGTTGCCGAGCCAGTCTTCGTTTTTAAACCGATCGATTTCGTTCTTTTCGTACCATTTGATCTCCACTCCGTCGGGTTTTTCGGGCTCCGCGGTGTTGGTGGCGCGAACATAAAACATATGCGTGTCGTTGAGATACATCCCGAACTTCGACAGTGCCGTATCCATGCGATGCAGGTTTTCCTGCTCAAATGCCCAAAAACCGAGACTTTCACCGATAACGCCACGGATCTTATCGTGCATTTTGCGATCGGCGGAATAAACCGTATTTCGTCCGAAGGACGCCATTTTGAAGGAGTTTTTCGGCGTGAAATCCACCGGCTCCCGAATGAGATCGTAACCGAGGTCAAAATCCGCCGCCGTGCAATTCATCCCACGCGAAAGTTCGTATTTGGCGCGATTCAACGCTTCATTTTTCGTCATAAATCCAGCCTCATTTCGCCCTGCTTGATCCAGCCGAGTTTTCTCATGATTTCCGCGAAAGCGAGCGTCAGTAACGCAGGCGCCGCAAAATACATTACGCCGATCTCGATCAACGTCTGTGCAACCGAAACGCCGTTTCCGACCATCGTTTGATAGGTCATGATCGGTCCGACCAGCCCCGCAGTCCCCATTCCCGAGCCTGTGGCGTTGCTCGTCATACCGAGAACGGCCGAAGAAATCGGTCCGAGAACAGCACTTGTGAGGATCGGCGGGAGCCAAATCAGTGGATGTCTGACGATATTCGGCATTTGAAGCATCGAGGTTCCGAGTCCCTGTGCAAGTAGACCGCCGATCTTGTTTTCACGATAACTCATTACCGCAAAACCGATCATCTGCGCACAACAACCGACGGTCGCAGCTCCTGCGGCAATATCGGAAAGCGATAGAATGATACCCAATGCTGCCGATGAGATCGGAAGCGTCAATGCAATTCCCATCAAAACGGAAACGACGATTCCCATCAGCACGGGCATCTGTTCGGTTCCCCAATTGATCAGCGAACCTACCGCGGTCATAAATTCCGAAATCGGAGGTCCGACCAGCAATCCGACCACCGCACCCGCCGTAATGCAAACGATCGGTGTCACAAGGATGTCGACCTTTGTTTTTCCTGCGACCAGCCGACCAACCTCGATGCCCGCAAACGCGGCAAGAAACGCACCGAGTGGCTCCCC
>DCHG01000074.1:13182-55587 GCA_002315595.1 Clostridiales bacterium UBA1758
CCCCGGTCCTGCAAGCGTCAATGCTCCGTCGACAACGATTGTGCCGGAAAGGATCTTTGACGCGAACGCACCGATCATACCGATCACGGCGGCGGAAATCGTGACAAGCGGTTTTTCCTTAAATTTATAAGCAACACCGACGCCGATTCCTGCGCCGGTCAGTCCTTTTGCGACCGATGCGACATGCCCGATGAGTTCCGCAGCACGACCGCGGAATGCCGTGCCGATCTGTGCAATGATTGTTCCGACGATCAGCGTACAGAAAAGACCGAGTGCCATGCCCGAAAGTCCGTCAATGAAAATATGTTGCAGATAGTTTTTGACTCCATTTGAAAAATTTCGTTTTTTCATGATTTCACCCAATCTTTCTTTTTTGATTTTAGGAAGATAGCAAAAAACCGCCTTCCGACAGAAGGCGGGAACGTTCATTCCGTTGTGCCGACTGGCACCCCAAACGCATTCATACTCTTTCGAGCGAATACACAAATTGACTGTCGAACAAAACAGCAATCCAAATAACCGTTTTCCCGATTGCTTAAAGATTTTAGCATTTTTTCTGTCCTATGTCAATCCGATTTTACTTGTAATACCGTTCAAAATTCACTATACTATATGTAATTGTATTTGATGAAATTGAACGGAGGGAAGCCATGGCGGTGGATTTTGACACAAGCGTGCGATTTATTCCGGGAATCGGTCCCGCACGTGCTGAGCGATTTGAAAAACTCGGTGTGAATAATTTCTTTGATTTGATCAATCTCTTTCCCCGTGCATATGAGGATCGCACGGCGATCGTTCCGATCGCGGATCTGAGCGAAGGTCATAGTGCCTGCGTACGTGCAATGGTATCAAACCGCGTTTCACACAACCGCATCCGCAACGGTCTAGAACTGACCAAACTTCGCGCCGTCGACGAAACGGGGCTTCTTCACATCACATTTTTTAACAACCGTTTTGTTGCGGACAAACTTTCCGAGGGCAAGACGTATATCTTTTACGGCGTCGTCAAAGCAAACGGTGCGCAGTATGAAATGACAAATCCGATTTTCGAGGCGGAAGAAGACTTCGGCTCATTCACCGGTCGAATCGTTCCCATCTACCCGATGACCGAAGGCTTAACGCAAAAAATCGTTTCAAAATGTATCCGCACCGCACTTGACGGTTGCGGTGACGCCGTGCCGGACAGTATTCCCGAACACATTCGTGTAAAATATGATCTCGCACCTGCGAAATTCGCATATGAAAACATCCATTTTCCAAAAGATGCTGAGTCCCTTTCTGTGGCAAGACATCGCCTGGTTTTTGAAGAACTTTTCATTCTTTCCATCGGTTTGCACGAATTGAAAGCGAGCCGTGCCACGGTTTCGACCATTCCCGCAAACCCCGTCGATATGGAAGTCTTTACCTCCGCATTGCCGTTCTCTCTCACGGGCGCACAACAGCGTGCGATACACGATTCTATCGGTGACTTCCTTTCCAACCGTCCCGCAAGCCGTTTGATCTGCGGCGATGTCGGCTCCGGCAAAACAATGGTCGCCGCGGCTTGTGCATATTTTTGGAAACAGAACGGCGGTCAAACCGCCCTGATGGTGCCGACGGAAATCCTCGCCGAACAGCATTTCGCAGGGCTCAACTGCTTACTTTCCCCTCTCGGCGTCAATGTCGCGCTTCTCACAGGAAGCACCCCCGCCGCAATCAAGCGACAGGTCTACGCCGATCTCGCTGACGGCGCAATCGACCTTGTCATCGGGACGCACGCATTAATCTCCGAAGGCGTGAATTTTTCCGATCTGCGCCTTGTCATCACAGACGAACAACACCGCTTCGGCGTCAGTCAACGAAGCGCGCTCGCCGCCAAAGGCAATTTCCCACACACGCTTGTCATGAGCGCCACGCCGATCCCCCGCACACTCGCACTGATTATGTATGGCGATCTCGATATTTCCGTGATCGACGAACTCCCCCCCGGACGACAAAAAATCGACACCTATGTCGTCGGCGAAGACAAGCGCGAACGCGCATACAATTTCGCCGTCAAGCATATGTCCGACGGTCACCGTGTCTTCGTCATTTGCCCGTTGGTCGAAGAAAACGATAGTTACGACCTGAAAAGTGTCGAAAATTTCACAGTTGAACTGCAAAAAGGCGCATTTTCCGGCTTTCAGGTCGGGCTGATGCACGGCAGGCTCAATCCCGCGGAAAAAGAAAAGGTCATGCGCGCCTTTGCCGAAGGACAAATTCAGGCGCTTGTTTCGACCACGGTCGTTGAAGTCGGCGTCGATGTTCCCGAAGCAACGCTGATGATCGTCGAAAACCCCGAACGTTTCGGTCTTTCTCAACTTCATCAGTTGCGCGGACGCGTCGGACGCGGCAAAGACAAGGCATTCTGTATTCTCATTACAAATTCGAAAACCGAACGCCTGCAAGTGCTTGCTTCGACCAACGACGGCTTTAAGATCAGCGAAGAAGACCTCCGTCTTCGTGGACCGGGTGATTTCTTCGGCTCGCGTCAACACGGTTTGCCCTCATTCAAACTTGCCGACTTTGCGTCGGATATCCGTTCACTGACCGAAGCGCAGGAAGCCGCCGCCTCCCTATTTAATGACGGTGTTGATTTTAATTCCGACCAATACGCCGGACTTCGTGATCGCGTCATGCGCCTATTCAGTTCCGCTGGCAATATTTTTAACTGATAGTATAAACACACCGTATATAGATATGTGCTATATACGGTGTGTTGTTGTTTTATTTTGCGATAATGACGCGTACAACGCCGCCGTCCGCAATCGTGGCGTCGAGATAAACCGTGAAATTATTCGAATAACTTCTGGCTTCTGCGAGAGTGACATACTTGTCAAGCGCCGTGATATAAACGCTCGCGTTGTCGGAAACCTTCACATATTTGCCGTCGATTTTTACATAGCCCTGTTTGGCAAAAGCGGAACGCGAAATTCCGTTTACACTGACGAGTTTGACCGCCTGAGTAACATATCCGTTATTTGTCACGGCAATTCCGTAATATTCGCCATCCGTAAAGGTCAGCGTCGTCGGGTGAATCTCGCCGCCATTCACGCGAACCGCATCCTGATAGATGGTAGTTTCGTCGAAATCAATGGAATATCCATCCTCCAAAAAGGTGACCTTGCCGTATTCATAACAATCACCCGTGGCATTATTGAGCACCACGATCCCGAGTTTTCCGAAATCGGAATTTGCCAAATAGACCGCCTTTGCGGTACCGTGGATATCAGCAACGGAAATTTTGCGAAGTCCGCACCCCATCGCGCTGTCATATACGACCGCCGAAGCGGGAATCGTCGACTTATCAATGTCGGTTTCGCTGATCAGATTCACCGAACAAAAGGATAATTTACCCGCTGACGGGACAGTGACGGTGACGAGTTTTCCGTTATAATAATCCGCACTGCTCGATTCTCCGCTGATTACCAAACCATTCGTAAGTCCCACTTCGTCCCCGTTTACCACGCCGACCATTTTTGCGCGAACAACGGACGGATATACGAATGCCGCAACCTTGCCGGACGGCGTAAACAGTGCCGTCACTTCGGTCGTTTTGCTTGCTCTGAATGCGGAAACTGTCGTCGCTGCACAATCCGCAACCTCAAACCATTTGCCGAGAAGATAGACCTTTTCGGGGTTTGCGTAGTTCGGTGTTGCGTCCTCATAATATCCGGTGAGTTTCGCATCACTGACAACAAAGGTCTTTGATGTCTTATCGTACACGGCAACATCCCACAGACGCAGTGCCGATGCGTCCACCTGCTCCCCGTTTTTCACGATCGAATAACTGCCCGCGGGGAGTCCGAACAGTTCAACGAAAGGGTTTTCGCCCTTTTTCGGCTCGGCATCCAACACCATTGCGTCGTCGGAAGAAAATACGCAAAGCATTTCAAGAATTCCCTGCTTATCATAGCACGCCATCGCCTGATCGCCTTTGGCGATATCCATCCAAGCCATTCCGTAAGATACATATTCTCCGTGAACAACGGTCTTCACGGACGCAGGAACAAGAATCTTTTTCCCTTCGCTCGTGGTAATTGTCGTCGCTGTTGCCGAACTGACAGTGATACTCTCTATCGAAACATCGGTTGCAGGGATTGCGGCGATTACGATGCCTTTCGCATCCAACGCAAGGGTGACACGTTTTCCGATCATGGAATCCGGGATCGTTCCTGCCGACGCATAAACGCGCTCCTCGTCGGTCAATGCCGTCAAGGTATTGCCATTGCATGAAAGGATCACGGCATTTTCAATCGTCTGGGACGAAATGCTGTCAAGATATGTCGTACTGCTATCCTTGAGTCTCGTGTTGAGGAAGTTGACAAACAATGCCGCCGCCTCGGCACGGGTAAATTTGCCATCGTCGGCGAGCCCGTTCGTCAAGCCGCAAAGTTCGCCGAATTCCAAATATCCATCCGGCCAAATCGCTCCCACATCGGCGTCGGTATAGCCAAGGACACGCATTAGGATCGTCACTGCTTCCGCAAAACTGATGGCGTTATCCGGCTTAAATGTTCCGTCGCCGTAACCCGCAATGATTTTTGCGGTTTTGGTTGCATAATTGATGTATTTTGCCGCCCAGTGACTGCTTCGGACGTCCGGGAACACCGTAATATTCGCCGCCTGACCAAGTGCCGTCCCCGGTTGCATCAAAACAACCGCCATTTTGCAGAACTGTGCGCGGGTGTAGGTGTCATTCGGGCGGAAACTTCCGTCTTCGAAACCATCAATGGCACCGAGTGTTTGCAACACCGCGGCGTTTTCTGCTGTTTTTTCATCCGTAATATCCGTAAATGCCGTCGCCGAGATCCCCGTGAGCAGCATAACCGCGGCTAACAATGCCGCCGCAATTCTCTTTCTCATATTGCAATTTCCTCCATTATTCCGCACGCAGTGCATCCACCGGCTGAAGTGCCGATGCTTTGATTGCCGGATAAAGTCCGAAGCCGACGCCAATCGCCACGCTGAATATGACCGCACCGATGCTGATTCCCATTGCAGGGAACAAAACAAGGTTGAAGATAAGTTTTCCGAGTACCAGTGTCAACAAAAATCCCAGTATTAAGCCGATTAATCCGCCGAGTTCGGAAATCACGCTCGACTCGATCAAAAACTGTGTGATGATCGCACCACGTCTTGCGCCGATCGCCTTCCTGATACCAATCTCATGTGTGCGCTCCGTGACCGTAACAAGCATAATATTCATGATTCCGATGCCGCCGACCAACAATGCAATGCCCGCGATACCGCCGAGAACTAGGCTGATCATCCGCGTAAGTTGATTATTGCTCTCAATTTCGGTGTTGGTTGAATTGACATAGTAATAACCGTTGTTGTCATTGATCTTCGTCGACAGGAAGCCTTGCAATCTCGTGATCGCTTCCGTCGTGGTCTTGGAATCGCGTGCTTTGACGGTAAACGACGAATTATCGACATAATCAGTCAAATATCTGCCGATCGTATAAGGAACAACAATGCGGTCATCCATACCATACTGCGTACTGCCGTCTTTTTCCGCATATACACCGACGACGGTAATGCTTTGACCGTTGATGGTGATTTTTTCACCGATCGGATTTTTGTATCCGAACAATTCCTTCTGGATATAGGTACCGATCAGGCACACCTTGTGGTATTTCTTGACGTCGATCAATGTCAGATCGCGTCCCTTTGCCACGGTGTAGTTATTGCAAAGCGAATACTTATCGTTACCGCCGTAGAGCGTGGCATCCTCAAGTTTTTTCGACTGATAGGTTACCCTTCCCCAATAGTTTTGGTTTTGGGTGACGCCGTAGACAATATCGCTCATTTTCAGACAATAATCGTAAAGGTCTTCGCTGATATCTTCACCGTTCCATGTGTACGCGTAAACCTCGATTTTATTGGTGCCCTGCTTTTCCACCCAATCCATCATGCTCGTCTGATATCCCTGAACTAGCGAAACAAGCGTGATAACCGCCGAAACGCCGATGATAACGCCGAGCATTGTCAAAAAGGTACGCACTTTGTTGCTGATGACCGAATTGATCGCCATCTTGAACGCCTGCGCAAATTTCATACGTTCTCGACCTCCCTCTTTCCGGTGTCGGAAACGATCTTGCCGTCAACGATGCGTACAACGCGTTCGGCGTTCTGTGCAATCTTTTCATCGTGCGTTATGAGGATGACCGTCACGCCGTCACGGTGCAAGCCATGCAAAATATCCATGACATGTGCCCCGGTCTTTGAATCGAGGTTGCCGGTCGGCTCGTCAGCCATAATGATCGACGGATCGGTCGCAATGGCGCGGGCAATCGCAACGCGTTGTTGTTGTCCGCCGGAAAGTTCTTTGGGCTTGTGTGTCATGCGATGTCCGAGGGATACACGTTCCAACGCCGTTTCCGCTGCCTCACGGCGTTTTTTCGCGGAAACGCCCTGATAGACCAGCGGCAACTCGACATTTTCGATTGCATTCAAGCCCGGAATTAGATTAAATCCCTGAAAAATAAAGCCGATTTCGCGGTTTCTGATTCGGGAAAGTTCCGAATCGGAAAGTTCGCTGACATTGTTGCCCTCAAAAAGATATTCACCGTATGTGGGCGTATCAAGACATCCGAGCATATTCATCAGCGTCGATTTTCCCGATCCGGAGGATCCGAGAATTGCAACAAATTCACCGCGATCAATCGTAAGCGAAATTCCGTCAAGTGCGTGTACTTCGCTCTCATACCCTTCGTTATAGATTTTATATACATCAGTGACTTTTACCAGTTCCATGTGATCACCCTACGAATTCGGTATCCCAGGAGGATGCGGAATCCGTCATATACTGCGTAAAGACCTCGACGTCCGGCTCCAGTCCCGAAATGATCTCCACACTGTAATTATCCGAAAGTCCCGTCGTAACCGGCACGGCATAAAATCCGTTCGGCGCGTCAACGCCCTCGACATCAATGGCTTCGTCCGGGCGGGAATCCGCACGAACAAAAACGACCTCGCCGACATCGGTGTTTTTGACCGCCTGAATCGGGATCACAACGCAGTCATAGGACGAATTTGCAACGATACTGTAATCGACATAAACGCCGGTCATGATCGATCCGT
Source organism: Clostridiales bacterium UBA1758 (assembly GCA_002315595.1). Taxonomy (GTDB): domain Bacteria; phylum Bacillota; class Clostridia; order Oscillospirales; family UBA1758; genus UBA1758. The sequence goes on from DCHG01000074.1 coordinate 20,287, forward strand.
CACTGTTATCAACTCTGACGACCGCCGGAAAATAGGAGTAGTTATTCTCATATTTACCTTCCAGGCTGATGCTCTCGATTGTGCCGTAGTAGATCATATCGCCTTCCATTCCGTACTGGGTGATCGTGACCTCATCACCGACGGAAACATCGCTGATATTCAGCGCATCAATCTGAATATCGATTTTGAGCGACGACGCATCCGAAATCGTCATCACCGTCGTTCCCGCTTCAACCTTCTGTCCGTCGATGATACTGACGCCGTTGATCATCCCGGTAACGGGTGCAACGACAATATTGTCCTCTGCTCGCAATCTCATTTCGTCCAATTTCTTCTGTTGAAGATCAATTTCTTCCAAAGCGGCATCCGTATTTGCCTGTGCATTGGAAAGTTCACGCGTCTTAGAACTTATTTCTTCCGAATACTCATCGTTGATTAATGTAATAATATTATCAGTTGTTTTCACCCGGAGATAGTCCATTAACTTTGTGGACTTGACCTCGCCGGATGCCATTGAAACGAATTCTCCGACCTGATAGTATTCAAGGACACCCACTTCATACGGCAGGATAGTTTCTCCACCGGCGGTGGAAAGTTTCGCCGATGCCGCAACGCCTTCTGTCAACGTGCCCGGATTACTCATAACGATCGAAACCTTAAACAGTTTCGTGCCTTCTTGAGAAATTCGTTCGACCATGTCGATATTTTCCACCTTGCCGGGGATGTTGCTCATCGTAGAGGGAACGGAAACCGTTGCGCCCATGCCGATCTTGATATCCTTTTGATAGGCATAACTGAAATATAGTGAAAGTCGCATTTTTGAATCATCAAAAAGATCTGCGAGTTTTTCGCCCTCAGATACATAGTCGCCCGGTTTCAGTGTGACCGCATTGACCAGTTTTCCGTCAAACGCCGGTCTGACATTCAGTCCCGCGCGTTTTTCGGAAAGTTCGGCTATCTCATTGGCAATTCTCGTAGGGGCATTCAGTTGATCCTGATAATTCTGCTGTAATCTCAACATTTCCGCCTCTGCCGCCTTGATGTTTTTTTGCATTTCCGTCACATCAATGGAATATATCGGATCGCCGGCATTGACATTATCGCCCGACATCACGAAAACACTTTCAATCGTCGACGCAAAGGACTGCACCACTGGCTCGCTTACCGTCGGAGTCGTAACGCCACCGCCTGTGACCGAGGTCTCGATCATACCTATATATGAAATATCGGTTAATACCTGATTGTCGTCCTTTGGGGCAAAAAGTTTGTAAATTCCAAATCCAACTCCCGCCAAAATCACGGCAACGATCGAAAGCGAGATAATCGTTTTGATTCGTTTCTTTTTCTTTGCCGTACTCCCCTTTTTCTTCTGTACGGGAGTCGCAGGCTCCATGACTTGCGGATTTTCCTTCATTTCGTTGTCTGTCATCGGTGTTCCTCCTTTTGAATTACGCAAAAAGTGAATTTACGATAAATTGACGCGGAAAACAGATTTTTGTTCCCGCGTCAACTGAATTTTATATAATCTTTATGATCATCCTCATGGTAAATTGCTTTGTCGGCAATCGGATATTTTGGATTTTACTTGTTTTTTCCGAGTTCGTCACGAATTTTTGCCAAAATCTGCTTTGATTCGTTGTTCAAAAAGTCTTCCCCGTTGAAATCTTTCAAAAGATTTTCGGCAACTTCTTTCTCTCCCGAAATAAATACTTCGAGAATTTTCGTGTAATTTTCCAACGCATCCGCCTTTTGATCTTCGGTGCTCCCCTTTTCTTCAAGTTCCGCGATTCGTTTGGTGAATTCCTCGTTTTTTTCCTTCAAATCGTCCAATTCATCGCGCAATTCGTTGTTTTTGCGAAGATATTCATCATTTTTTTCGGTCAACTCATTATAGCGCTCCTGCGCATCAAAGCCCTCGTCGAGTTTGCCGCTGATCGATTTATTCATATTCAGCGTCGACATATAGGATATCACAAGCAATATGACCGCAAAGGTCAAAAGCGCAATACTATAAGTAAAAAGGAATTTTTTAGTTGTTTTTTTGGGGGCACCCTCTGGTTTTCCCGTGTTTTCCGGCTTGATTTCTTTTTCTTCCATAGTTATCCTTTCAGGAGTCTCATTTTTTTGCGATTTTTTTCAACGCTTCGCAAAGTGTCTCAAGATCCTCATTTCCATAATATTCGATTTCAAGTTTTCCGCGTTTTCTTCCGTCGGTGATTTTCACCTTTCTGCCGATCGCGTTCGACAATTCGCGTTCCAATGCTTCGGCATAATTAACGGTAATTACTTTCGGTTTTTTGGATTGTTTTTCCTGCGAGATCTTCTTTGCCAATTGTTCGGTCTGTCGAACGGAAAGGCTCTGTTCGAGGGCTTTTTTTGCAGTATTTCTGCGATTTTCGTCACCTTCGATTGCAAGAATTGCCCTTGCATGACCGCTTGAAAGTTCGCCGTCTTTGACCATTTTCTGTACTTCCTCGGGAAGTGCGAGAAGTCTCATGGAATTGGTGAGTGCAGACCGCGATTTGCCGACTTTTTCCGCCGCCTGCTCCTGGGTGAGATTAAAATCTTCGATCAGTGACTTATATCCCTGTGCTTCTTCAATTGGGTTTAGGTCTTCGCGTTGCAGATTTTCGATCAGCGCAAGTTCCATGACCTCCAAATCGCTCGCTTCAAGAATCACGATCGGAACTTCGGTCAATCCTGCTCTACGGCAGGCGCGCCAACGGCGTTCACCCGCGATGATTTGATAATTTCCGCCGACGAGTCTGCGCACGGCGATCGGTTGGATCAGACCGTGCTTGGCAATGCTGTCCGCAAGTTCCTGCAATGCAACCTCATCAAACTGTCTTCTCGGCTGATTTGGATTCGGTTCGATATTTTTAATGGCGGCTTTTTGTATATTCCCCCTATTTTCCACTTCTTCCAACGGGTTTTCAAGCAATGCGCCGAGTCCCCTGCCGAGTCCATGCTGTGCCATAGTATCCCTCTTTTCTATTTTTCGTTACGCGAAAGCAGTTCCTCTGCCAATGACAGATAACACTCCGCACCACGGGAATATTTATCATATTCAATCACGGGTTTTCCGAAACTCGGAGCCTCGGCAAGGCGGACGGTTCGCGGAATCATCGTATGATATACTTTTGCGCCGAAATAACGCTTGACCTCCTCCGCCACCTGCGACGAAAGGTTTGTTCTTGAATCATACATTGTCAAAACAACGCCCTCGATTTCGAGTTTCGGGTTCATATTCGCCTTGACGGCTTTGAAAACCTTAATCAACTGTGCCACGCCCTCCAATGCAAGAAACTCACACTGGATCGGAATCAGAACGCTATCTGCGGCTGCGGCGGCATTAATGGTCAAAAGGCCGAGCGTCGGCGGACAATCGATCAGTATATAGTCGTATTTATCGCGGATTTGTTCCAATGCCTCACGAAGTTTATATTCACGGTTTTGCATATTCGCAAGTTCCGGCTCGGCACCCGCAAGATCCATTCCGCATGGCATAATATCGCCGTGCCGCGTATGTTTGATCGTTAATTCCGTGCGTTGTGTGCCGATCAATGCCTCATACGAGGTCAAATCGTGCTTGCCGAGTGTCACGCCGAGGCTTGACGTTGCATTTCCCTGCGGGTCAAAGTCACAGAGGAGCACCTTTTTTCCGTGATAATTCAGGCAGGCCGCCAAATTGACCGCCGTTGTGGTCTTTCCGACGCCACCCTTTTGATTTGTAATAGCAATGATCTTACCCATATTTTCTCCATTACCTGTCGGCAATCATTCTGTATAACTTATGTCTACATAATTATATATGATATGTGCGCATTTTTCAATTCATTCTTCAAAAATAATAAAAAAGTTTCACGTGAAACACCTCTCGCTCTCCAACGAAAATGTTTCACGTGAAACAATCAGTCCGCAGCCCTCATCTGCGTTTTTGGGATTTTAATGGTCATCAGTATGTTTTGGTCGTCCTCCTGACGGTCAAAGTCCGGTTGCAAACCTGCCCGACGGATGACGGAGATCGCATGGTCGATGGTATTGATAAAAATACGAATGTCCTTGATAATGAACTTTTTCTGCCCCGTTGCAGGCTTTGGGTGAAGTTCAAGTAACGAATCAATGTAATTCTCCGTCTGTGCAACATTGAGATCCTTTAATATGATCGTTTTCAACGCCTTTGCACGTTTTTCTTCTTCAAGCCGAAGCAATGCCCTTGCATGGCGCTCACTTAATTCCTTTTGACGTATTTGATAAATCAGTTCTCCGTCTAGACGCAAAAGCCGAAGTTTATTGGCGATCGCGGATTGACTTTTTCCCAATCGATCCGCGGCCTCCTGTTGCGTCAAATGAAATTCGGAAAGAAGTTTCGCAATACCGTTTGCTTCTTCAAAAAAATCGAGGTCCCGACGCTGTAAATTCTCAACGAGAGCCAGTAAAGCCGAATTTTCATCGGATATTTCCGCCACAATGCACGGCACATAGGACAATCCCGCCAACTTGGACGCCCGCAACCTTCTCTCCCCTGATACAAGTTCATAACCGTCTTTCAATTTGCGTACCGTCAACGGTTGTAGGACACCAACCTCCGAAATACTTTTGGAAAGCGACAACAGTTGATCCGGGTCAAATACCTTGCGCGGTTGATGTGGGTTTGCCTTGATCTCGGACGGATGAAGATATAGAATTCGATCCGATGCAAAGATATCGCTTTTTCGTTTTACAAATGATGTCATTCTGTTCACCTCAATAAAAGAATAACGGCGAACACATCTTTTGTAAAGCAATTTTGTTCGACAAAACGGCTTATTTCCCGATATTTATGGCATTTTTCGCACAAATTTGTGTCGAAATAGTTTTATATGTTATGAAACACCAATTATTATGAAGAATAAAAACGCCCACCCGAAATCGGATGGGCAACATATCAACAAATGAAGAAAGAACGGATTATGCCTTTTCCTCGATATAGGTCGCAAGGTCACCGACGGTGCGAAGTCTGAATGCGTCTTCTTCTTCAATGACGACACCGAATTTATCTTCGATCGCCATCATAAGTTCGACAACATCGAGGGAGTCTGCTCCGAGATCGTCGGCAATATCGGTGCTTTCAAGGATATCATCTTCCGTCACATCGAATTGTTCAGCAAGCATCTCTTTCAGTTTATCAAGAATCATAAATTATTCTCCTTTCGGTTTCTATAAAAAAAATACACCAGTTTATTTCATTTGTCAAGAAGTATTTGTATATTATTGTGAAACAAACCGCGTAATGATCGGTTTCAATTTGTATCTTTTATCAAACTCATACGATAAAACACGATTTTTGGTCTTGATACGTTAAAATCCGTCATCATTGTACGGATAATCACTGTTTAAACTTGTTTGATTCAGCCACGGCGATTGCGTCACAACGATTGTTCATCACATTTGACGCATGCCCCTTCACCCAAACGAATTTGACGGTGTGCTTTTGGCAAAGATCGAGCAAACGTTGCCATAGTTCGGGGTTTTTGGCGGGTTCGTTCTTTGTGCGCATCCAATTGTTCTTTTTCCAACGTTCCGCCCAACCCTGTGTCATTGCATCAACGACATATTTGGAGTCGCTCGTCACTGTGACATCACAACTTTCTTTGAGCAATTCCAATGCCGTGATCACACCGAGCAATTCCATTCGGTTATTGGTGGTATTGCTTTCTCCGCCGGAAACAACCTTTTCATGCTCGCCGTATTTCAAGATAGCGGCGAAGCCGCCCGGGCCGGGGTTGCCCGAGCAGGCTCCGTCAGTGTAGATTGTAACCTGTTTTTTTGTCATTATTCAATATCCGTACTCTCTTCGGAAACGATTTCGTCGGATTCTTCTTCTTTTTGTGTCACGGCAACGCTGATCACACGGAATCCGTCGCCGACACGCATCAAAATAACACCCTGGGTGGATCGACCGTAGACAGAAATGCCGTCCGACGGCATACGAATGATGACGCCATCGTCTGCAATAAGCATAATATCCTCATTGCCGTCGACCATGCAAACGCCCGCAACCTTCCCGGTCTTTTCAGTGATGTTATAGTTAATCAAACCCTTGCCGTAACGGCTCTGAACGCGATATTCGTCAATATCGGTGCGTTTTCCGAAACCGTTTTCGGTGACGCTCAAGAGTTGTGCGCCGGCACGAACGCAATCGGCACCGACAATGACATCGTCGTCATCGAGATCCATACCCATAACACCCGAAGCATCACGTCCCATCGGACGAATATCGTTTTCATTAAAGCGAATCGCCATACCGTTACGGGACGCCAAAATAAGTTCATTGGAACCGTCCGTCAACAGAACACTGATCAGTTCGTCATCCTCCGCAAGCGTGATTGCACGGATGCCGGTCTTTCGGATATTACCGAACTTGTCGAGTGCAATTCTCTTTACAACGCCGTTTTTCGTAACAAAAACAAGGAAATGATCAACGTCAAACCCCGAAATCGCGAGCATTGCGTTCACTTTTTCGTTGTTTTCAAGCGGAAGCAGGTTGATGATATTCATGCCCTTGGAAGAACGGCTTGCCTCCGGAATCTGATAACCTTTTTTTCGGAAGATACGGCCGGTGCTTGTCAGGAACAGAATATTATCGTGGGACGAAGCAACAAAGAGGGTATCGACAAAATCCTCCTCACGGGTGGCCATGCCGCTGACCCCGCGACCGCCACGACGCTGGGAACGATAAGTGCTGGTCGGAAGGCGTTTGATATATCCGAGATTGGTGTGCGTATATACGCAGTCTTCGACCTCGATCAAATCCTCAATATCGAGTTCGTCGACGATGTCCTCAATCTCGGTCTTGCGATCGTCGCCGAATTTGTCGCGGATAGCGGCAAGTTCATCCTTCAAAACGCCCTTGATCTTTTCGGGATCGGCAAGAAGTTCCTGATAATACGCGATCTTTTTGAGCAGTTCATCGAGTTCGTTTTGCAGTTTTTCACGGTCAAGTCCCTGCAACGCACGCAAACGCATATCAAGAATTGCCTGAGCCTGAACATCATCAAGGCCAAATCTCTCCATCAAACGTTCTTTGGCATCGTCATAACTTGAACGAATGATATGAACGACTTCGTCAATATTATCCTGCGCAATCACGAGTCCTCGCAACAAATGTGCGCGTTCCTGTGCCTTGCGAAGGTCATATTTGGTACGGCGAACGATGATTTCTTCCTGGAAGGTTAGATATTCGTCAATAATATGGCGCAGTGAGAGAATTCTCGGCTGAGTCTGATTATTAACGAGAGCGAGCATATTGATCGAAAAACTCGTCTGCATCTGCGTTTGGGCAAACAGACGATTCAAAACGACCTGTGCATTTGCATCGCGTTTAAGTTCGATGACGATACGCATACCGTTACGATCGGATTCATCGCGAATATCACTGATTCCGTCAAGTTTTTTATCGTTGACCTGGTCGGCCATATTTTTAATGAGCATTCTTTTATTGACTTGATACGGAATTTCTGTCACAATAATGCGCTCATGTGTTTGACCGCCACGCTTATATTCTTCGATTTCGGCACGGGCGCGAATGATGATTTTACCGCGACCGGTGGCATATGCGGCACGGATACCGGCTCTGCCCATAATGATGCCCTTGGTCGGGAAATCCGGACCGGAAATGTGTTCCATCAGGTCGGCAAGCGTTGCTTCGGGGTTATTCAGCACGCAAATGCAGGCGTTGATGACTTCCGTGAGATTATGCGGCGGGATATTTGTTGCCATGCCGACGGCAATACCCGACGAGCCGTTGACCAACAAATTCGGAAAACGGCTCGGAAGCACACGGGGCTCTTTGCGGGATTCATCGAAGTTGGGATCCCAATCGACAGTTTCTTTTTCAATGTCACGAAGCATTTCGTCAGAAATGCGGGAAAGCCTTGCCTCAGTATAACGGTATGCCGCCGGGGGATCACCATCCACGGAACCAAAGTTACCGTGACCGTCAACGAGCATATAGCGCATGGAAAAATCCTGCGCCAAACGAACCATTGCATCGTAAACCGATGCGTCACCATGCGGATGATAACGACCGAGCACGTCACCGACGCAGGTCGCACTCTTTTTAAAGGGCTTATCCTGCGTGAGATTATCCTCGTACATCGCATACAAAATTCTTCTGTGAACGGGCTTCAAGCCGTCCCTGACGTCCGGGAGGGCGCGTCCGACGATAACGCTCATTGCGTAATCGATATACGAGGTCTTCATTTCCTGAACGAGTTCGGAAGTGATTATCTTCTGGTCAGGAAACATGATATCTTCGGGTTTATAGTCTTTCGCTTTGTTTGCCATCGGATAACACCTCCTTAAATGTCAAGATTGACGACATATGCCGCATTCTTCTCAATGAATTCTTTGCGCGGCTCGACTTTTTCACCCATTAGAATGGTAAAAGTCTCATCCGCGGCAACGGCATCTTCAAGTTCGATTCGTTTCAGCGTTCTGGTCGTAGGATCCATGGTCGTACTCCAAAGTTCGTGCGGGTCCATTTCACCAAGACCTTTGTTGCGCGAAATATCAATTTTCGCATTCGGGTTGTCTCCACGCATTTCCGCGGAAATTTTATCCCTTTCCTCGTCGGAGAAAGCATAGCGTGTCACTTTTCCGCGCACAAGTTTATAAAGCGGCGGCATGGCAGCATAAACATACCCCTGTTCAACCAACGGACGCATAAAACGGAAGAAGAAGGTCAAAAGAAGTGTACGGATATGACTGCCGTCGACATCGGCATCGGCCATGATGACGACTTTGTGATAGCGCAGACGGGAAAGATCAAATTCTTCACCGATACCCGCGCCGAGGGCGGTAATGACCGGTTGAAGTTTATCATTGCCGAAGACCTTATCGGCTCTGGATTTTTCAACGTTGAGCATTTTACCCCAAAGCGGAAGGATCGCCTGGAAACGGGAATCCCGTCCCTGGGTTGCGGAACCGCCTGCGGAGTCACCCTCAACGATATAAATTTCGGTTAGGGCCGGATCGGATTCGTTGCAATCGCGCAATTTATCGGGCATCGCCGATCCACCGAGAGCGGATTTTCGGCGGGTTGCTTCACGCGCTTTTCTTGCGGCTTCACGCGCACGTGAGGCATTGATTGCTTTTTCCATGATACCGCGACCGATTTGCGGATTTTCTTCGAGATAATCGGAAAGTTTTGTATAGACAAGGTTATCGGTCAGCGTACGCAGTTCGGCATTGCCGAGTTTGGTTTTTGTCTGACCTTCAAACTGAGGATCCTGTAATTTGACCGAAATAATCGCCGTCAGACCTTCTCTGACATCTTCTCCGGTCATTTTTTCCTCATCCTTGAGGTATTTATACTTTTTGCCGTATTCGTTGATTGCACGCGTCAAGGCGTTTTTAAAGCCCGTTTCGTGCATACCACCTTCGGTGGTCTTAATATTATTAGCAAAGGACAGAACGACTTCGCTGTAACTGTCCGAATACTGCATAGCAACCTCCACCTCGGAACCATCCTTGGCGGCGGCAAAATAAATAATTTCGTCGTGAATCGGGGTTTTTGTTTTGTTGATATGTTCGACGAAAGAACGAATACCTCCCTCATAGTAGAAAACATCTTGACGGGGTTCTTCACCGCGTTCGTCGGTCAGCGTAATATGGATTCCCGCATTGAGGAATGCCTGCTCACGAAGACGATTGAAAAGCGTATCATAGTCATAGACAAGTTCGTCAAACATCTCGAAATCCGGCTTAAAAGTGATCGTCGAGCCGGTATGATCGGTATCGCCGATGACCGAGATCGGGCGAACGACCTTACCGCGTTCAAAACGCATGGTATGGATCTTTTTGCCGTCATGGACCTCGACTTCCAGCCATTCGGAAAGTGCGTTGACGACGGACGCACCTACACCGTGCAGACCGCCGGAAACCTTATAGCCGTCACCGCCGAATTTACCGCCCGCATGAAGTACGGTAAAAACAACTTCCAATGCGGATTTTCCCGTTGCGTGCATACCGGTAGGAATGCCGCGACCGTCATCCGAAACGCGGATAATGTCACCGGGCAAAATTTTGACGACAATATGTTTGCAATAGCCCGCCAATGCCTCATCGATTGCGTTATCGACGATTTCATAGACAAGATGGTGCAAACCTGCAACCGATGTCGATCCGATATACATACCCGGGCGTTTTCTGACCGCTTCCAGTCCTTCCAACACCTGAATTTGTGTTTCGTCATATGCCTTTTCTACATGTGTATCGTATATGACTTCATTTTCTTCGTTCACTGACACGTTTTATCCTCCTGTATTCAAACCTCCGAGACGGCACCACGAAGACAACGCTTCGCAAGCGTCTGCGAGGAAATCTGCGAAATGTAGACCGTCGGTTCCCCTGTTCGATCCGACACAATAAAAGATCTCGGAAGTTCGTCGCTAACATTCACGACACGATCTTTTTCGGTTGCTTCCGAAAGATACTCCCTTGTTGTTTTCTTTGCCGTACTCGTATCAAGATCAAAAATACCAATGATTGAATTTTTGTTAATGACGACATCGGCACCTAAATGTAAATACATATTGTATAATTACCTTACTATTCTACTAATTGTCCGTTTTTAATATGATATCTTGCACCCGATAGGACGGAATTAATCTTTGACGGTTCACAACAGGTAATCAAAATTTGCCCGTCCGAAATACGATTTAACACAAAGTTCTGGCGCATCTCATCAAGTTCCGACAAAACATCATCGAGAAGCAAAATCGGTGTTTCCCCGGTTTCATCACAAAAGATCGCCCGTTCAGCAAGTTTTAACGCGATTGCGGCGGTTTTCGTCTGCCCCTGCGAAGCAAAGCGTCCGGCTTCATTTTCATCAATTCTGATCAAAATGTCGTCACGATGCGGACCGATCAGACTTGTTTTTGCCGCAATTTCGGCTTCCCGTCGGTCGGCGATATGCCGTTTCAGTCCGTCCTCGATTTCTTCCATTCCCATTTCATCGTTCAAATAACGATCTGTCGCATAGGAAAGGTCAAGCCGTTCTTTTCCACCGGAAATCCCGTTGTGCATTTCGGCGGCATAAAATCGCAACTTTTTGCAAAATTCACGACGATAGACGATCAAACCAGCACCAAGATGCGCCAACCGATCGGAATAGACATCCAATGCGGAAAAAAGAGAAGGATTTTCTTCGCCGTCTCTCAATATCTTATTTTTGCCATCCAAAACACGATGATATTCCGCAAGCATCGCCAAATAATACGGTTTGAGTTGTGAAAGCGCAACGTCGGCAAATCTTCGCCTTGCCGCAGGTCCCTGACGGATGATATACAGATCATCAGGCAAAAACAGAACACTGCGCAAATAACCGAATAATTCGCGTGATTTTAACAATTTGACATGATTGACCGATACAGAGGTCTTCTTTTCCATTCCGAGTTCAATATCGATCGTCGCTTCCCGCTTCAAACTTTCGATCTCCGCGCTAATCTTCGCTTTCTTTTTTCCAAATAATACAATCTCCGACTGTTTTCTTGCGCGAAAAGATTTTGCGCAAGACAGCAAGAAAACGGCTTCGAGCAGGTTTGTCTTGCCCTGGCCGTTTTCGCCGTAAATGACATTGGTACCGGGATCAAAATCAATTTTCAAATCGGAAAAATTGCGAAAATCTGTTAATTTCAGCGATTTAATCTTCATTAGAGATTATTTTCTACCTTAATTTCGGTATTGTTGTATACGATAACATCACCCGGACGGATCTTTTTGCCGCGCATTAAACAAATCTCGCCATTGACTTTGACTTTGCCGCCTTGAACAACTTCTTTTGCAATACCGCCGGTATCGACGAGTCCCGCAAGTTTAATCAGCGAATCGAGTTTAATAAACTCGTCACGGATGGTTTTTGTAATTGTTTTCATTATTCCGCCGCCTTCAATCTGACAGGGAGAATTAAATAGACATAGGAATCTCCTTCAATCGGGCGAATAATGCAAGGCGAAAGATAAGTGTTCAATTCCATAATGACTTTGTCATCGGGGCAGGCATGGAGCGCATCAAGCAAGTAACGGTTATTAAAGCCGATTTCAAGAGGTCCCGCATTACCTTCCAACTGACATTCGTCATAAGCCTTACCCATGGATGTAACGCAGGTGATTTTCAAAACATCGCCTTCGAAATTGCAACGCACCGGGCTTTTCAGGCGTTCATTGATGATCAGTGAAACGCGGTCGACGGCATTGGTCAGTTCCTTGACATTTGCGACGACATCAAACGCCTTCGCTTTCGGAATGGCATTTTGATAATTGAGAAATTCGCCTTCCAACAGACGGCTGGTCAGTGTGGTATCGCCGATTTTAAAGGTGATATGTTTTTTATCAATGGAGATCGAAACCGCATCATCAACATCGGAAAGAATTCTTTCGACTTCACGGAGGGAGTTGCCCGGAACAACAAATGAAAAATCGGTTTTATAAGTGCCGTTTTCGATCGGTTCCTTTCTCAATGCAAGACGATAACCATCGACAGATACGACGTTCAAAAAGCCTTCTTTGATGTCAAACAGAGATCCGGTATGGATCGGTTTGTTTTCGTTGGTGGAAATAGCAAAAATGGTCTGACTGATCATGCTTTTGAGCGTCTTTTGCGAAATTTCAAGATAGTCAACACTGAAAACCTGCGGCATTTCCGGGAAATCGTTCGAGGAGATACCGATGATATTAAATTCGGTACGACCGCATTTAATCGTCATCAAAAGGGTTTCGTCGCTTTCAAAGGAAATCATTTCATCCGGCAGTTTTCTGACGATGTCACCGAGCAGTCTTGCATTCAATATAATATCGCCGCGTTTGATAACACTCGCTTCGATTGTGGTCTGAATTCCGATTTCAAGGTTGTACCCGGTTAAGTTCAAATTATCGCCGGCACTCAACAAAATACCTTCCAATGCCGGAATGGAACTTTTAGCGCTGACTGCTTTGGATACCACTGCCAATGCTTCGGACAGTGCTGCTTTATCGCAGGTGAATTTCATAAATGACATCCTTTCATATTATTTCTTTTATTTATATAAAAAAATAAAGAAATATAAAAAATAGCAATAGTAGTATAGGGCGGTAAACTGTTGAAAACTCGCGAAAAGCCTGATTTATATGGGAAAAGTAAAATGAAAATATTGTGGAAAAAGAACAAAAGTATTCACAGGGCTTTTGAACGCGATATTTGATGAAAAATCATCCACATACTTTCACAGTGGAACTTGTGGACTCTGTGGAAAAATAAAATAGAATTCAATTGTGTTATTTTTTGAATTAAAAAATCAGTTGTCACAAATATTTGCTTTTAAATCGTCAATGGAAGCCTTAAAGGAATCGTCCTTTCTGATTTCTTCTTCGATCTTCGTGTAGGCGTAAAGAACAGTGGTGTGATCTTTGCCGCCGAATTCACGACCGATTTCGGGAAGTGAGAGACTGGTAAGTTCACGCATAAGATACATCGAAACCTGACGGGCGATGGTACATTCTCTTTTTTGGCTTTTACCGGTGATATCAGAAGCAGGAACTGAATAGCAACGGGAGACCTCATTGATGATATTTGAGGGTGTCGGGGCACTGCTTTTTGAAACCTCGGAAACAGCGCGTGTGACAAGATCCATTGTAACATCGACGCCGAGTAGATCTTTCAGTGCAACGATTTTTTTTATGGTGCCTTCAATCTGCCGGACATTCATGGTAATGCTTTTTGCGATGTATTCGCAGTATTTTTCGGGAAGGATCAGTCCGGCGGAAAGTGCCTTCTTTTCAATGATCGCAATTCGGGTTTCATAGTCCGGCGGCGTCACATCGGCGAGAAGTCCGGCTTCAAAACGGCTGCGAAGTCGGGATTCAAGAGCAAGGATGCTTTTCGGTGGACGATCGGAAGTCAGAACGATCTGTTTTTTTGCATCAAATAGAGCATTAAAGGTATTGAAAAATTCTTCCTGGGTTTGCTCCTTACCCGCGATAAAATGAATATCGTCCATCAAAAGCAGATCCGCCTGACGGTATTTATTGCGGAATTCCGCCATTGCCTGACGACCGAGAGAGCGGACGAGTTCATTGGTAAAGTCATCGCCTTTGAGGTAGATGATGTTACAGTCCGGATTTTGTTTGTGAATGGTGCTTGCAATCGCGTAAAGCAGATGTGTTTTGCCGAGTCCCGATCCGCCGTAGATCAACAGAGGATTGTAAGCAGGCTGACCGGGATTGTTGGCAACCGACCATGCAGCAGCATGCGCAAATTTGTTGGACGGGCCGACAACGAAGTTTTCAAAGGTGTAATCTGTGAAATCCGGCATTGCCGATGTTTTCGGCTTTGGTGCGGATTCGTATTCTTTGAGTTCGTCACCCGCCAAAATGGTGATTTCGATGTCGTAACCGAAGATCTTGTTCAATGCGCTTTTGACATATCCGAGGTATTTTCCCTGAATCATTTCGCGTTTGAATTCGACCGGCGTGTGAAGTACAATTTTGTCGGAAGTGAGATTGATCACCTGACAATCATCGAACCATGTCGATACGATGATGGAGGTTGCTTCTTCTTCGATGATGGAAAGTGTTTTTTTCCAGATCTCGTTTTGATTTGTCATTGTTTCCTCCGCTTTTGGGAACAGGATGTATGTAGACACAATATTTAATGATAAAATTATATCACAAAAAAAAGCAAACTGCAAGCAATATCTACAATATAATTCGCGCGCGCACGCGTGAGCAGTATATTTATTCCGACAAAATGGCATAGCGATTTGCAAAAGACAGTGATATATTGGAAAAGAATATGCTATTTGCCGATATGGGGCAAAAGAAATCATTCAAAAAAGGTAATTCCGCCAAAATCTCGATTTTTTGAAATTTTATGTTGACATAATGATATTTGATAAGATATAATAAACACTGCATCACGATGCAGTTGTATATCTGCACCGTAAACCCTGAAATCAGTGAGGAGGTGTGTCGATAATGCTGATGGGCGATACTTATCATCCTAAGAAAAGACAGCGCGCCAAGGAGCACGGCTTCCGCAAGAGAATGAAGACCAGAAACGGAAGAAAGGTTCTTGCCAGAAGAAGAGCTGCCGGACGTGTGCGTCTCAGCCACTGAGCGAATGCGGCATCCAGCACCTCCATATTCAATATGGAGCATAAAGACCGCGTTAGCGGTCTTTGTTTTTTTGTCTGACTAATCAGATCACGAAAGGCATAAATAATGGCCAAGGTTATCTCTATTAAGTCTGCGCGGGATTTTCAACGTCTTTATCGACGTGGGAAAAGTGCGGCGGATAAAAATCTCGTCGTATATGCGCGACCGAATAAGTTGAACAAAGCAAGGCTCGGAATTACCGTTTCGACCAAGGTCGGCAATGCCGTGACAAGAAACAAAATACGCCGTCGTATTCGTGAAAGTTACCGCATCGGGGCGTCCCAGGTCAAGGTCGGTGTCGACATTGTCGTTATCGCAAGGACAAGGGCGTCGGGATGCCGCTACGGTGATATTGATGCGTCACTGTGGAAACTGCTCGGCGAAGTGGGCGTATTGGAGAAATAAGATGAAAAAGGCGTTCGTGGCAATTATACGCTTTTATCAAAAATATCTCTCCGGGTTAAAGCGCTACCCTACCTGTAAGTTCATTCCCACGTGTTCGGAATATGCCATTGAAGCAATTTTGACACATGGGGTTCTTCGTGGCACATGGCTCGCCACGAAGAGACTTCTCAGATGCTCGCCATTCTGCAAAGAATGCGGCTATGATCCGGTGCCTCCGGTGAAGAAAAAGTAACCGGTCTCCGGCCGCGAAAGCGGGATAAAATACTGCAAAGGATGTTGATTCCCATATTTAATACGATCATTACGCGTCCGTTTGGATTTGTCATGCTCTATATGTACAAATTCTTCGGAAACTACGGTGTGGCAATTCTTTTCTTTACGATTTTGACTAAAATGCTTCTGCTTCCGCTTCAATGGAAAAGCAAAAAAAGCATGGCGGGTATGCAAAGAATTGCACCGAAACTTGCCGCACTTGAAAAAAAATACAAAGACAACAAACAGAAGTATTCGATGGAAGCGTCGAAACTTTATAAGCAGGAAGGCGTCAGTATGTTTGGCGGTTGCCTGCCGCTGCTTCTGATGTTCCCGATCATGATCGGTCTTTATACCGTCATCCGTGAGCCGCTTGTCTACATCGTTGGTCTTTCCGGCGATCAACTCAAAATCCTTGCCGCGAGAGTCATTGAGTTTACCAATGAAACCGGCGGGGATTCCGCGGTCAATGCCCTGACCTTTACAGTGGATAATGTTTCGAGATTTCAGGCCGCACTTGCGTCCAACATCAATGTCTTTTTTGACCGTCTTCTCACCATTACTCCCGAAGAGGCGGAAGTCGTTGCAAAGACCATCGGTTCCACCGCCGAAGCCGTCATGGAAAATCAGACCGTCATTGCCGAGAAACTGATGACCATCAATTTCAATTTCTTCGGTCTTGATCTATCCCAAACGCCGACATTCAGTTTTAATCTCCCGGTTTACGGTATTTCATGGCTTTGGATGATCCCGCTTCTTTCCGGTCTTACCGGTTACGGAATGCAATGGGTATCCAAACGCTACAATCCGCAGGTGAACACCAAGCAGGATCAACAGAACTCGATGGAAATGATGACCAAGATCATGCCTCTCTTCTCCGTGTATATCGCGTTCATCGTTCCTGCCGGTCTCGGTCTTTACTGGATCTATTCCAACCTCTTCTCGGCGGCACAGGAGCCTTTGCTCAATAAGTTGCTGATCAAGAAAGGACTTCTTCCGAAAAAGGACGAACCCATTGAAGTTAAAGCGGAAATCAAAGAATAAAAGGAGCCGATCATATGACCAAATCCATTGAAACTACCGGTCGCACGATTGATGTCGCCGTTGCCGCCGCACTTGAACAACTCGGCGGAATCGACAGAGATCTTGTCACTGTTGAAGTTCTTGAAAAGCCGAAGTCCGGTTTTCTCGGAATCGGCAACACCGACGCAAAGATCCGCGTCACCTATACGCCCGATAAAAAGAGCCAAGCCGTTGAATTCATCGAAGGCTTGCTTGAAAGAATGGGCAACGATGCAGAGATTGAATCTTCCTTCGACGGCGAAGGAAATATCAATATCGAACTGCACGGCGAAAACATGGGTACCATCATCGGACGCCGTGGAGATACGCTTGATGCGATTTCCCATTTGACCAATCTCGTCGTTAATAAGGACGAAGAGAAGCATGTCCGTGTTCTCATTGATACCGAAAACTATCGTAAGAAGCGTGAGGAATCCCTCAGCCGCCTTGCAAACAAGACCGCCTCTCAGGCTGTCAAGTTCCGCAAAAACATCACTCTTGAACCGATGAATGCGTATGAACGCCATGTCATTCATACCGCTTTGCAAGAATGGCGTGATGTCACCACCGGCTCCGTAGGTGTTGAACCGAACAGAGCCGTCGTCGTCTACTACTCTCCGAAGCGCAGACAGGGCCAGCGTCCTGTCGCTTCCGACAAAGAGTAAAAAACAAAAAACTTCCCCGGTGTAAACCGGGGAAGTTCTTTATCCGGAGGATCCTGTTTTCATGGAATTACGAAGCAAAGAGGAACGCAGACAATTTTATAAGATCGTATTTGCCCTTGTTCTGCCGATGGCTCTTCAAAATATCATCAACGCGGGCAAGAACACTGCCGATATTTTTATGCTTGGCTTTATTGGCGAAGACGCACTTGCGGGTGCTTCTCTTGCCAACCAACTTCAATTCATTATGTCGCTTGTGTTTTTCGGCGTTATGTCCGGTGCGTCCGTCATTACGGCACAGTATTGGGGTGCGGGTGATGTCAAAACGATTGAAAAGGTCTTCGGCATTGCATTGCGGATAGTATTGATTGCGGCGACGATTTTTACCGCAATTGCCCTGATCATCCCGGAAAAAGTCATGTGGCTGTATTCCAAGGAAACGCCCGTCATAAAAGAGGGTGTGACCTATATGCGGATTGTGGGCTGTTCGTATCTCATTATGGCGTTTACGACGGTTTATCTCGGCTTAATTCGCAGTATCGAGCGTGTTGTGATCTCCATGGTCGTCTATGCGACCTCATTTGTGATCAATCTGGGATTGAACGCGATACTGATCTTCGGTCTGTTCGGATTTCCGAAAATGGGCGTTGCGGGTGCAGCAATCGCCACCGTTATCAGCCGTGTGATTGAACTTGTCATTGTCGTCATCTATGCAAAACGCGGAAATCCCGTTTTTAAGTTCCGCTTTAAGAGTATTTTTGAGTCCGATCCGATTTTAATGCACGATTTTTGGCATTTTTCCGTGCCGGTAATGCTCAATGAGTTGATTTGGGGTGCGGGAAGTTCAATGACGGCAATGGTTATTAGCAACCTCGGTGCTGCTGCTGCGGCAGCAAATTCCGTGGCGCAGGTCGCCCGTGAACTCGCACAGGTCGTATCGTTCGGTCTCGCGGGTGCGGCGGCGGTTCTCATCGGAAAAGAAATGGGACGCAACGAATTTGAGCGCGCAAGGGTTTATGCGAAGCGTTTCATCGTCATCACGCTGATCTTTTCGGCGTTCGGCTCATTGCTGATACTTGCCGCAAGACCGATCTGTTTGAGTGTTCTTGAATTGAGCGAAGCGGCGAAAGCGGATCTTTCGATTATGATGTTCATTATGATGTATTTTGTCATTGCACAGGCGTATAATACCACGATGATCGTTGGAATTTTCCGTTCGGGCGGCGACACCAGATTTGGTCTTGTCATTGATGTTTCCGGGCTTTGGTGTGTGGCGATCCCACTTGGCGCGCTGGCGGCGTTTGTCTTCAAATGGGATGTCAGATATGTTTATTTGCTTGTCACCTGCGATGAGATCGTCAAGTTACCGATTTGTACGGTTCGCTATCTCAGCGGCAAATGGCAGCGAAATATTGTAAGATAATGCTTGAAAAAGTGGAAAAGGTAGAGTATAATACTCTACGCGAGTAAGCCAGACAGTCGCGTGACCTGATCCCGAAAGGGTGGTCATGAGGAAAGTCCGAGCTCCGACGGGCAAGGATAGTGGGTAACGCCCACCGAAGGCGACTTCAGGAAAAGTGCAACAGAGATATACCGCCTCGGCAACGGGGTAAGGGTGGAAAGGCGAGGTAAGAGCTCACCGATCGGCTGGGAACAGTTCGATCCTGTAAACTCTATCCGGAGCAACACCGCAGGGGGAACAGAAAGACCGGCCCGGTCGTTCCCGAGAAGGTGGCTTGAGCCGCAGAGCAATCTGCGGTCGAGATAGATGACTGTCAAATACAGAACTCGGCTTACAGACTTGCTCGTGATATATGAAAACCTCATCCGTATAGGATGAGGTTTTCTCTTTATATTTCTTTGATCGGGTGACGAATGACGGTCTTCATTTTTTCGGGCGCAACTTTTCTTGCGTCGGAAAGATAGATCTCATGATGCAGGCGACCGTCGGAAAAGTCGTTTTCGTACCCGTTTTTTGCCAAAAATTCATCCATCAGCGCACAGGTTGCAGGCTCGTTGTCAAAGGGGCCAACGTGCATGATCTGTACGCAGAGACCTTCGTCAATGGTTAGAAATTCGACCGCCGAAAAGGCGGTCTTTTTCTTTTCCGTGGCGGTTTGGATCGCCCAGTCAAAATCTTTTTTCGTCACAAAATCGGGCAGACGAATGACGGAGATCCACTGAAAAGTCGATTTGTCGGTATAATCAATGCCGTCGATGCCGTCCTGCCACCAAAAACCTTCAAGTGGAGGAACGACATATTCAAAATAACCGTCGATTTTATAATCGGTTTTATAACTCATTTTCAAGGTAAATGCAATGCCAAAAAGTAAATTTATTGCATTTTTATACTCTCCGTCTTTGCTGTTCGGATCACCCTTGCCACGCACGGCGATGTAATTTGCCTTCGGAACGATAACAATTTCGGGCTTGTTTTTCGGCATATAAAATTCTTTGAATTCTTTTTTGAAATCGAAAGCCATAGTAACACCTCAAAAACAACGTTACATCGGAGTCCTGCCCGCAAGGGAACGGATAATTGTCACACCGTCGGCGAATTCAAGATGTCCGCCGACCGGGATGCCGTAGGCAAGTCGCGTTACCTTTACGCCAAGCGGTGCAAGCAGACGCGAAATATACATCGCGGTCGCTTCGCCTTCCGCGTCGGGATTGGTCGCCATAATGACTTCCTTGACACTTCCGTCAATGCGTTTGACCAATTCGCGGATGCGAAGTTCGTCCGGACCAATGCCATTGATCGGTGAGATCGTGCCGTGCAGGACATGGTACAACCCCTTATATTCCCGCGTGCGCTCAAAGGCAAGCACATCACGCGGATCGGCGACGACACAGATCGTCGTTCGATCACGCGTCGGATTGGCGCAGATCGGACAGATCTCGGTATCGGTCAGATTTTGGCAGTGTTTGCAGAAACCGATCGTCTTTTTTGCTTCCAGGATCGCATCCGAGAAGGCGTGTGCATCTTCATCCGGCAATGAGATCACGTGAAACGCGAGTCGTTGCGCGGTTTTTGATCCGATGCCCGGAAGACGTGCAAACTGTTCGATCAAGCGCTCGAGAGGCGCAGCAAAAAAGTTCATTTTAGAAAAGTCCCGGAATGTTCAGTCCGCCGGTGAATTTTTTCATTTCGGTTTCGGCGGTTTCGTCGGCTTTTTTGACGGCGGCGTTGACAGCGGCGATAATCATATCGGAAAGCATGGTCAGATCCTCGGTATCAACGGCTTCCGGTGCAATATCGAGCGCGACAAGTTCGTGTTTTCCGTTGATTTTCGCGGTAATGGCACCGCCGCCTGCGGTGGCTTCGTATTCTGCGACGGAAAGGGCCTCCTGCGCGGCGATCATATTTTCCTGCATTTTCTGAGCCTGACGGATCATATTCATATTCATTCCGCCACCCATATTACCAAATCTTTGCTGTTTCATAAAATATTCCTCTTTTCGGATTTATTTAGTGATGATTTCTATTTTCCCGGAGAGCGATTTCAAATGATCCGCAAGCGGATCGGTATGAACCGTGTCATCCGTATTCGTGATTAAAATATTCGTTCCTTCGCCAAGCACGGATTGCGCGACCTTGTGCAACAGATCCGAATTTTCCTGCGTGTGAAGTGTCGCATATGCGCCGGGGTTGGTGGCGATGATTTTCAGCGTCGAGCCGTTCCACGAATGGGCGGCACTGAACAAAAACGACGAAAGCATCGGATTTGCCGCTTTTCGGACGGCGGATACGAATTGCGCCCAAACACCGGGCGACAGATTGTCACCGTTGTCGGCGGGCGCCGCGGTTTCGGTGTTCGGCGTGGGAGTTTCCGCAACGGGCTTCGCCTGAGGCTTTTCGGTTTTTGATTTGCTTGCGGTTGCGGGAGTCGATTCCGTAGGACGGATACCTTTGGCAACGGCGGCTTCGAGCCGGTCGATTCTTGCGATCAGTGCGGAATTGTCACCGCATTCTCCGACGGAAACTGTTGAAGTTGGACAACAAAGCCGCATAATACAGTATTCCGCTTCCGTGCGCGGACGCGGGTTAAATGCCATTCTTGCGCCGCTTTCACCGAGGATTGCAAGCATATCAAGCAATCTTTGCGCACTGAAATTTGCGGAAAGCGTTTTCAGATCGTCAACAGAGAATGCGGGATATGCCGCACCAAGCGGTGATCCCGTCGAAGCAAAGACCGCAAGGTCACGCATGGCACCGGAAAGTTCGTTGATGACGGAACTTGCATCGCGCCCGGTGCTATATGCGTCGGAAAATGCGGCAAGCGCATCGGCAGCATTTCCGCATCCAATTGCGGAAATGATCTTTCTCATCGTTTCCCCACCGGCGAGCCCGCAGACATCCAACACGGTTTCGGGGGTAACGCCGTCGGTCGAGGAGGTCGCGCACTGTTCAAAGATCGAAAGCGCGTCTCTCATTCCTCCGTCGGCAAGACGGGCGATATATTCAGCGGCGGTGCGATCGGTTTTAATTCCTTCCGACGCGGAAACACGCATCAGTTGCCCCGTGAGATCATCTTCGCTCATTCGTCGAAACGAAAATCGCTGACAACGGGAAGCGACAGTGGCGGGAACTTTGTTCGGTTCAGTGGTGGCAAGGACGAAAAGCACGTGTGCGGGAGGCTCTTCGAGGATCTTTAACAGGGCGTTGAACGCCGAGGTCGAAAACATATGGATTTCGTCGATAATATAGACGCGGTATTTGACACTTGCGGGCGAATAAAACGCTTCCTCTTTCAGGTCGCGGACGCCGTCAACGCCGGTTTGCGATGCGGCATCGATTTCAAGAACATCGAGGATCGAACCGTCGGTAATTCCGCGGCAGGATGCACATTCGTTGCAGGGATCGCCGTTGATCGGATGTTCGCAGTTGACGGCCTTTGCAAGGATCTTTGCACAAGTCGTTTTGCCGGTACCGCGGGAGCCCGAAAAAAGGTACGCATGCGAAAAACGCCCGGAGGCGACCTGCGCTCTGAGCGTATCGGTGATATGTGACTGACCCACAACTTCACTGAAAGATTGCGGGCGCCATTTTCTGTAAAGTGCCTGATACATGAACGATCACCCTACGAAAAAAAATAAAAACAGACATAGGTAAGGCCGCACAACCCGCGTCGAAACGAAAATACCACCGTAACATTGGCGGCCGGCTCCCGACCGGCGTTCCGGCGGCACACATGAAATCCCCCTTAGTGCTGCTTGGTTCCCCACCTGACACGGTTCGAGGGCACATGTTGCGCCGGTCCGATCGTTCATAACTGCCCTTCAATGTCCTAAATGACAGCTTCGCCCCTCTGTCGGGCGATCACCCCTGCTGGAGCGGATTGCAGGTACAAGGCACCGCTGACTCCCCGGTCAGTGCGACCTTGCCAATGTCTGTTTCATACAGTATATTGTACCACATTTAAGGTGGTTTACGCAAGATTTATTTCTGAAAAAGTGACGCGATCTTTTCTACGGGCATAGATTGAAACAGATGAAAGGAGAAGGCGTATGAAAAACAGTGAAAATTTGCGGTTTTTTCTCGGTGCAAACTCGCCGGACGGTTTTTATTCGCGCTATGACTCGCTGATCGACCGGGCGGGCGACAATCGGGTTTTTATTATCAAAGGAAGTGCGGGATGCGGGAAGTCGACATTTATGCGTCGTGTGGAACGCCGAGTTTTGGAACACGGCGGCGTTGCCGAGGAGATCCTTTGCTCGTCGGATCCCGATTCGCTCGATGGCGTGATTTTCCCGGAACTCGGCGTGGCATTGGTCGACGGAACCGCACCCCATGTTGTCGAGCCGATTTATCCCGGTGTCGTCGACCGCTATGTCAATTTGGGGGATTTTTGGGATCCCGCAGGTATCGAAACCGAAAAAGAGCATATCGTGAAGTTGGTCGATTCGCTCCGTGACGGCTATGCCGTGACCTATCGCCTGCTTCACGCCGCAAAACAACTTTCCGACGAGGTGTACCATATCGGATTGGGTGCGGTCGATCTTGAAAAACTCGCCCGCCGTGCCCGCGGTATCGCATCCCGCGAGATCCGAAAAAAGGGATCGGGTGGAATTCACCGCGACCGCTTTTTGACGGGAATATCCAATCAGGGCATTCAAACGCTTTGGGGTAGCGTGGACGCCATTTGCGACCGCGTGATCGGCGTTGAGGATGAATTCGGACTGTCTCATTTCTTCCTCTCCCCCATTGCCACCGCCGCAAGATCGGCGGACTATGCCTGCATTTTCTGCTATGATCCGCAATATCCCGCAAGCAAACTTTCTCACCTGCTCATCCCCGAACTGCGACTCGGTTTCGTCAGTTTTGACAAGGACGAAAAAGTGCCGTTACAACTTTCGCGGAAAGTTCATCTTTCATCGTGTATTGACCGAGAAAAACGATTGCAGAAGCAAAAGAAGTTTCGATTTTGCAAACGAACAAGGTCGGAGATCCTTTCACAGGCGGTGGATAATTTGAAGGCGACGAAGCAGTTGCACGACGAATTGGAAAAATGTTATTCTCCGCATATGGATTTTGAAGGCGTGAATAAACGCGCCGATGCTTTGGCAGAATATATTCTGAGATAAAAAGACCTCGCCGATGGGCATCCAGCGGCGAGGTTTTCATAGATTGTATTTATTTTTCGACGGGTGTAACGACCGATTTTCTGATATCGGACGGTCCATACATGAAAACGAAGATCAGCGGGGCAATCACACTGCCGATGGACATAATGAGCATCATGTACTTCAAGCCGATCAGGTCGGCGAGGAAGCCGCCGAACAACGCACCGAGTGCGGCGGATGCACCGAAGCACATTGCGGTGAATAGTGTCTGCGCCGTAAAGGCATACTCGCCCGTGGTGCCGGATGCGATGCAGGAGATCGCCGAAGGCAGGAATAATCCGTAGGTAAGCAATCCGATGAACTGCAATCCGATCAGCGACCAAAGTGTCGGCATTAGCGGCATAAGGACAAGTTTGACGGTATAGGCAAGCATCGAGAAAATGAGTATTTTCGGGGCACTGAAACGTTTTTCGATCTTTTTGTAAAGCAAAAGTACCGGAACCTGCAACATTGCATCAATGAAATTCATCAGACCGAGGTGGAATTCATTTCCGCCGAGTTCTTCCAAAAACAAGGCAAGAAATGTGAAAACACCGTCGCAGGCAAAGAAAAGAACGACCGAGGAAATGAGGATCGCCATATATTTGCGATTGCGAAGCAAAATCGGCAGACCGGAAAACATCGACGGATGCTTTTCGGTTTTGGATTGCGCACGGGTACGCGGGACGGTGATGGCAAAGGCGATCATGACAAGGGCAAAGATTGTTGCGATTCCGGGCAGAACAACGTAGTCAAACCGAGTGATCGCATATCCGATGCCGAGCGAAGCGATCGCATAAGTCAGCGACGAAAAACTTCGGGCAAACCCGAAATCGACCTTGTGATTTTCGGCACGAAGTTTCGTGATCCACGCATCAATAATGGGCTGGATCGTGTACATCGTCAGACCGAAAACGGTCATCGCCGTGAAGGCGACGAAAATATTCGTGCCGTATGTGCAAAGCGCGAATAAAGAAGCGCAGGTGATAAGCGCATTTGCGACAAAGACCTGCTTGACGCAACCGCGCGAGTCAAACAACATCCCCCAAAGCGGTTGTGCGACAAAGGAGATCAATGTTGCCACCGAGGAAAGAATGCCGATCATTCCCGTGTCGTAGCCAAGATTTGCAAATAACGGAACGAGAAAACTGACCGATGCCACCTGAAAAATGCCGAAAAAGGTATAAATACCCGCAAAAGTATTTGAAAGATTTTTGCCTTGAATAACCTGTTTTTCCATAACTTTTCCCCTTTTTTCCTTATGCTGCAACCTTCGCCTCTTCCAAAAGCAGATCGGTTGCAATTTCAAGAGCCTTGTCGTATTCGACAGGTTCCTTTGCATATTGCGCGATTTCGGCATCCGTTGCCGAAAGAAGTGCGGGGGTAATTTTCGTGGCGGAGCAGGAAAGCCCGTGGTCGGTTGCAAAGGATTTCGCCGCATTCATCAAGGCGTCGTTGCAGAGTTTGTCCATTGAACCATAGTAGTATCCGAGCAAACTCAATCGTTCCTTTGCGGCGAGCACATCACGGTTGACGGCATACCGCCAGATTGTTTTTCCGGAATAGGAGGGCAGATCGGGTACGCCGCGTTCCTTTGTCATTGCCTCGACTTCAATATCCGGTACGATCCCGACGCCGTTGTAGCATTTGTCACCCGCAAGATACAGTTCGAGGATTGTGATGACGGAATAACTTTGATCGGCGAGCGCAAAATGGTTTTGTCCGACGCCCTTTCCGTAGGAGGTTTTGCCGATAACGGTCGCATCCAGCAACTCACGCATCTGACCGGCGAAGTATTCAGCCGCAGAAGCGGAGTTTTCGTTGATCAAAACGCAGTAATTGTCGAAATTGATCCGATTTCCCGTACTGTAATATTCTTCGTTTGCATCCTCTACGCGACCGACGGTTTTGCAGAGAAGTACATTTTCGTCCGGCACGAGTACATTCAGAATATTGATCATACAACCAAGATCGCCACCGCCGTTGTCACGCAGGTCGATGACGAGGGAGTTACATTGTTCAAAAAGCGTAAGAACTTCATTGACAAAGTCAAAATACGTACCAAGACCGCCGAAATGACTGATTTTTAGATATCCGACGCCGTTTTCATTTGCGGAAGCGGTAATGTTCGACACTGAAACTGCGGCGCGTGTGATGCGGAAGGTAAGCGGTTTTTCATACCCACGACGACGCACACCGACGCTGACATCGGTCAACATCTCTCCACGGAGAAGCGAAACAATATCGGAAAGCGCAAGGCCTTCCACATTTTTGCCGTCGATAAAGGCGATGCGGTCCTCGGTACGGAGCCCTTGCTGATCGGCAGAACTTCCCGGAAACACCTTTTTGACGAACACCCCGTCAAAGCGCGTGTATAATTCCACCCCGATACCGATAAAGGAATCATCGAGCGTATACGCCTCCGCGTAATCCTCCGCACTCCAATAATAGGAATATTCATCATTCAGTGCATACATTTTCTTGGCAAAAAGGTCAAAATATTCATTGTTTTCGATCTTTTTGCGAAATTCCGCGCTTTCGGGCGACGGCCAATCGAGGGCTTTTGCAGTTTCCTCGATCGGAGCGCGGGACTCATCCATGAAACAACCGTAATCCAGAAGCATCTGTTCCAGAAGTTCCAGTTTTTCATAGTTGTTTTTGAAAGTCGTTTTGTCGTCCGCGGCGGATGCAAAAGGAAGCGCAACAGCAAAAAGAATTGTCGCAACAAGTAGGACGGAAATCAGTTTTTTCACCGATTTGCGCCCCCTTCCGTGAGCGAAACACGGACATCCAGCGTATTTTCGCTGGCAAGTGTATTGTCGATATCGGTCGAATAACGAAGCGAAAGCGTACCACCGTTCAGACCGAGCATATTGTCGAGTTTTTGCGTCGAAATACCGAGAAGGATCGAGCCAAAGGGCGTTCCGAAATGGGAAAGATGCCGTGTGCCGTTTTCGAATACCATTTCGGAAATGACCGCGCCGGAGCGTTTCATCGTGACTTTATTCGGATCGACACGGAGTGTCGTCGTGGTTCCGTTCAGACCGGTAAGTTCGCTTTCCTCGTAAACGATCGTGGCGGAATTTCCGTCGATGCAGAAACTTCCTTCGGTCACAAGTTGGATCGGTTCCTCGTTATTTCCCGAAATGATCTGACGACCTTCAATGGATATGATCGCGTTTTTGTAATTACTCATAGTTACCTCATGCGAAAATCAATAATTTTCGATTTCCACGCGTTCGACCTTTCCTTCCACGCGTTTGTGCAGGAAAAGTTCAGCCAAATGGGAAAAATTATCGGTGCTGTCGGATACGAAGTATTCGCGTTTTCCGTTTCCGTCCGCGAGCATATCGCGTGACCTGAGCAGTTTCGCCAACGCTCCTGCCGCTTCATAGCCCGGATCAATGAGGTTGACGTCTTTGCCGACGATTTCGCCCAAAACATCCACAAGCAGTGGATAGTGCGTACATCCCAAAATCAACGTGTCTACGCCGGCGGCACAGATATTTTGCAAATATTCGCGGGCAAGCGTTTCGATGACGATGTCACCGCGATGAGTGCGACCGTTTTCGACACAGGGGACGAAAAGCGGGCAGGCGGTGGTGAAACAGTCGATGTCGGAGGCGGAAAGATTTTTTTCGTAACTCCCGGATGCAATGGTCGCGGGGGTTCCGATGATGCCGACGCGTCCGTTTTTGGTCAATTTGCGTGCACGGTCGCAGGCGGCTTCAACCACGCCGGTGATTGGCAGGTCGAATTTCGAGCGAAGATCGTCGAGCGCCACGGAACTTACGGTACCGCAGGCGACAATGATCGCCTTGACGTCTCGCGTCATCAAAAAACGGACGTCCTGACGGGAATATTTGATAATTGTTTCACGCGAGCGTGTTCCATAGGGAATACGCCCGGTGTCGCCGAAATAAACAATATGTTCCCCGGGAAGAAACTCATCAACACCGCGAATTGCGGTCAAGCCACCGAGGCCGGAGTCAAATACTCCGATTGGACGAAGATCCATAACGGAAACCTGCGCTTTCCGATCAGTGAGTGGCGCGCTCAATGGCGAGCGCGACCAGTCTGTCAAGCAGTTCACCGTACGGGATGCCGCTTTCGGCGAGAAGTTGGGGGTACATGCTGATCGGGGTAAAGCCCGGAATGGTGTTGATTTCGTTAAAAACCACACGGCCCGTGACGGGATCGTGGAAGAAATCGACGCGGGAAAGTCCGGAACATTCAAGGGCGGTGAAGATCCTGACGGCGAATTCACGGATCAGTGCGGCATCCTGTGGCAAAATATCAGCAGGGATGATCAGGCGGGAACTTTCGTCCGCATATTTCGCATCGTAGGTGTAAAATTCCTGAGTGGGAACGATTTTGCCGACGCAGGATGCGATCGGATCACCGTTGCCCAGTACGGAAACTTCGACATCGTAGCCGGTGATAGATTCTTCCAAAAGAATTTTGCCGGGAGTGGTTGCCGCAAGTTTGATTGCGGGCAAAAGTTCCTCACGTGTTTTGACCTTGCTGACGCCGACGGAGGATCCGGCACAGGCAGGCTTGACAAAGATCGGATAGCCGATGCGGTCGGCAGCGGCATAGATCGCCGCGTCATTATTGAGCATGTTCGGGTAAACGACCTCACATTTCGCCTGATTGATGCCGAGTGTATTGACGACGAGTTTGGTCATGTATTTATCCATGGTCATGCCGGAGCAGGTGACGCCGCAACCGACATATGGAATGCCCGCAAGTTCGAACAAACCCTGAATCGTGCCGTCTTCACCGTTAAGACCGTGCATGACCGGGAAAACGACATCCAAACGGATGCGTTCCGCACCACCGTCTTTGAACACGATCATACCGTGGTCATCGCGGTCGGGGCTGATGACGGCAGGGGCGATCTCACCTTTAAGCCATTTGTCATCGGGGAGATTTGCATATTCGCCGAAATAGGCGTACCATTTGCCGTCCTTGGTGATTCCGATGGGATGAATATCGTATTTTTCTTTATCCAGATTGGAAAGAACGCCGAACGCAGAAACACAACTGACATCGTGTTCGCTGGAAACTCCGCCGAAAACAATACCGAGTGAAAGTTTAGACATATATCACACCTCAAAAAAGAATTTGGAACATAAACATCGTATTCTAATATAATATAATAAAATCGTCTATAACACAAGTTTTTTCATCGGTCTTTTGGAAAGATTATGAGATTTTCTCATTTTGGGATTGGAATTGACGGAAAATATATGTATAATAAAGGTCGAGCATTGAATCTGATGTTCACCGATGTGTCAAAATGGATACACATCGTTGAAACGATTGGAGGCGAAACTGTGAACATCGAACTTACGCAAAAGGAATTCAGACGACTTTTGGATCTGGTCTATATCGGCAACTGGGTGTTGAACTCCACCCGTGGCGAAGATCGGCTACGCGATTATGATCATGTCGAGTCGAAAATATTTGCACAGTGTCATTTTAACGGAATGCCGACACTGTTCCAAATCAGCCCACAGGAAGGTGTCATCCCGTCGCAGGAGTTTGTCGACGGCGGAATTCACGAAGCCATTATGGATTACGAGGACGCTATTTTTTATGATATTCTTGCCGAAGAACTGTCCCGTAGGGATCTTGGCATGGGACCGAATGATCCCGCCGACAACGAGGAACTCCGTGAGCGAATGGAGGATTATTTGGCGGAATTTGAACAAAACGGAGTCAATAACATCTCCATTGACGGGGATTTCCAATAAAATCAAAACAAAAAAATCCACCTCGTTGGTGGATTTTTTTATGCCTTTTTCTTGTCGTGGCGTAAAATACCGATAATGCAGGAGATGAAGGCAAGAATTTCGTTGAGTATTCCCGAATAGGAGCCGCAAAAGAAATCATAGGTGATCATGCAGGCGGAGATCGGGAAAAAGAGAATCCTTGTCACGCTCGGCTTTTGTTGCGCGAAACTCAATATCGCCGTAACGGAGGCGATGATCGGTAGGACGCTGAACCAGTTTTTCGCCGTCAAACAACCCGAAACAATCGCAATTGTTATGAAAATCGGAACCCAAATGGATTTTTTCGCCCATTTTCGATCCTCGTTCATGAAAACGAGACTTCGCAGGATCGCGATCGTCGAAATGATCGCGCCCGAATACGCGGAAAGCAAAAGATAGTGGACGACAAAAAAGACATCGCCTGACAGTTTGCAGATCAACAGATTGCGGCGTGTTTTTTGCTGATAAACGAGCATCGAAAGAACGACACCAATCGCACCGATACCTTGAACGAGAATATCATGGAGCATTACAACGCCTCCTTGAGAAATCGCATTGCATTGCCTTCACGAACAAGGTCGATCTCGTCGTCGGTAAAGCCCGCTTTTCCGAGAGCATCAAACAGACGGTACAGATTGGCGCAGTCTTCAATTTCCAAAATGCCGTCGATTCCGTTGAAGTCTGTGCCGAGTGCCATGACATTGATTCCGGCGACATCGACGATGTGGCGGACATGGCGCACCATGTCCTCGATTCGTGCAGGGGCGGTATTGGTGTTCAGTTGTTCTTCGGTCGGATCAAAGAGGAACGACGGGCAGAAATTCAAACCCGTGATGCCTCCTTTTTCGGCAAGCGCACGAAGCATTTCGTCGGTCAGATTGCGTTTATGCCCGGTCACGGCACGGGCGTTGGAGTGTGACGCACAGAAAGGCTTTTTGGAATGGCGTGCGACGTCCCAAAATCCCCCGTCGGAGAGGTGGGAAACATCGGGGATAATTCCGATCTCATTCATATGGGCGAGCATTTCAAACCCGAACGGCGTAAGACCGCGTTCCGCCTCCTCGCGCTTGTCCGAGGTCGTGTGACCGATGCAGTTGTCAAAATTCCATGTCAGTGTGATCAATCGAACGCCAAGTCGGAAAAGTTCATCGACACGATCCATTTTTCCGTCGACGATGCCGCCTTCTTCCAGCGAAAGAAGCGAGCAGACTTTTCCCGAATCAATGCTCGTTTGAATATCGTCGAATTTGCGAAGCGGCAGGATGAGATCGGAGTTTTTTGTCATTTCATCGGAGTAATAGGAATAAACATCGTGAAAATACCCCCATGGATCAATGCCGATGTCGCGTGTGCGCGCAAAATGAACAAAGATCGCAAAATCCTGAACTTTCATCCCGCATGCGTGCATCCGTTCAATGTCAACGCTATATGAATTGCGGCGCAAGCCTTCTACACAACCGTGAGAATGTAGTGCAAGGAGCGTATCACAATGAAGATCAATCATTTTTTCATCCTCCGAAGCATATTTCTCTAAAAAGTATATCACAAATTTAAAATGGAGAAAATAAAAATATGACAAAAGGAGGAAAAAATGAAGATTTTTGAAATCATGGGGCGGTTGTCGGTGACGGCAAGGGCGGAGGACAGCATCAATTCTGCCGCACAAAAAATGAAACGGTACGGAGTGAGCGTGCTTGCGGTAGTCGGGGAAAAGGGAAAATTTCGCGGGATTCTCACCGACCGCGACATTGTGTTGCGGGCAGTGGCAATCGGGGATGATATATTGGATACCCGCGTTGGGGATGTGATGACACGTCGGCTTTTGCCGCCTGCGCCGGGGGATGACATCATTGGTGCGGCGGAAATGATGGGAAAATTCGGCGTGCAACAACTCCCGGTTGTTGATCATGGCAGAATGGTCGGGATGCTTTCTCTTGCGGATTTGGCGGGGCGTTCGGGAAATTCGGCGGAAATACTTCGTGCATTGGGTGGAAAAACGAACGAAAAGACGGTCAAAACGCAATAAAACTTTTGACAGAACGGAAAAATATGATATAATAAAAACAGAAAAGAATAGCAAAACATTCTTTTCCCGCCGAATTGCTCCAAATATTCGGTGAAAGTAATTGTTTATGGCAAATGCAACACTGCATTTGAGAAAGGACGGAATCCATGAAACTTATATTTGCGATTATCAATTCCGATGATGCGTACGCAGTAACGAGCAACCTCACCCAAAGCGGCTTTTCCGTTACGAAACTTGCCACCACCGGCGGTTTTTTGAGAACGGGAAACACCACCGTTATCACCGGTGTTGAGGATGACAAGGTCGATGATGTTTTGAAGATCATCGAAAAGCACTCCAAGCGTCGTAAACAGATGATCCCGACATCTGCCGAAATGGGCACGAATTACTATCCGTCCGTCCCGGTCGAAGTCACCGTCGGTGGAGCGATCGTATTTATCACGCCGGTCGACCGCTTTGAAAAGATCTGATGAAGCCGTTCGGCGTCATCGGTAACGAAAAGAATAAGGCGTACCTTGCGGCCTGCTTTGCGGGAGAGCGTGTCCCCCATGCTTTTCTGCTGACCGGGCCCGAGGGCTCCGGGAAACACACATTGGCCCGCCGCATTGCGGCAGGGCTTTTGTGCGTCGGGGACAAATCGAAAGCCCCCTGCGGAGAATGCGAGGGTTGCCGAAAAGTTGGCGAAGCAATTCATCCCGATGTCATGGTCGTGGAGCCTGCGGGCGCAACCTTCAAAATCGATCAGGTGCGTGAAGTACGCTCGGCGGCGTATATTGCGCCGAATGAGGGTGCAGTGCGCGTTTTTATTCTCGCGGGTTGCGAAACGATGCAGGCTGCGGCACAGAACGCCCTGCTGAAAATCATTGAAGAACCGCCCGCAACGGCGAGATTTATTCTTCTCTGTGCTGACCGTGCGGCGCTTTTGCCGACGGTTTTGTCGCGTGTGACCGAATTGCAGATGGACGAACTCTCGCCCGAAATCATTGCAAGGGAACTTGCCGCAAGATTTCCCGACCGAAAGCCGGAAGAAATCCGTGCAGCATCCGGTACGGTGTCCCTCGGACGCGCCATTGTTTCTCTGGAAGAAGCAAATACCGACAAACTTGCCGACGCCTATATGGCGGCACTGTCAAAGGGTGACGAACTTTCGCTTGCCGAATGTACGACGGGGCTTGAAAAAATCAATCGGCAGGAGTGCAGGTCACTTTTGGATGCGGTCGACGCCCGTTTGATCGCCTGTTTAACCTTGCAAAACGGCGTGACGGGGGAGCAAATCACCCCGGATGATAGAATGGTCGCCGAAAAGTTGACAAAAACGCAAATTTTTGCGATAATTAAGGTTGTTCGCCGTTGCGGCGAATATTTAAGATATAATGTCGGACAAGCGCATATCATGGGAATGCTCTCCGCCGGCGTTTGGGAGGCAATACATTGACAAATGTGATCAGCGTTCGATTCAAGCCGGGCGGAAAAGCATATTACTTTGATCCCCGTGATTTGACGATAAAAAAGGGCGAATATGTCCTTGTTGAAACATCCCGCGGTACGGAATTCGGCGAAGTCGCCGAGGGCAATCAGTCGGTCGACGACCGCTTTGTCGTCGCCCCGCTTCGCCCGGTCATCCGCATCATGACCAATGACGATTTCAAGATCGTCGAAGCAAACCGCCAAAAACAAAAGCGCGCGTGGGAGGTTTGCCAACGCAAGATCAATGAACATAAACTCGATATGAGAATCATGGAGGTTGAATATACCTTCGACGGAAGCAAGATCGTATTCTACTTCACCGCCGATGGCAGAGTCGACTTCCGCGAACTTGTCCGCGACCTCGCGGGAATTTTCAAAACGAGGATCGAATTGCGTCAGGTCGGCGTCCGTGACGAAGCAAAAATGCTCGGCGGACTCGGCATTTGCGGCCGTCCGTTCTGTTGCGCGAGTTTTTTGGATGATTTCGCCCCGGTTTCGATAAAAATGGCGAAGGAGCAGGGCCTGTCCCTGAATCCGACAAAAATTTCCGGCACCTGCGGAAGATTGATGTGCTGCTTGAAATATGAGCAGGAAGCGTACGAGGATCTTTTGAAGAACACGCCGAGACTCGAATCAACCGTTCAGACGCCACAAGGTCCCGGAACGGTCGTAGATGTCAATTTGCTCCGCGGAAAACTGAAAGTTCTGTCGGAAAACGGTGATGCCGCACCAAAGGATTTTACGGTTGAGGAAATTTCTCTTCTCCGTCCGCCGAAAACCAAGCGGGAAAAGGCGGAAGCCGCGGAACTTGAAGCCGCCGAGGGCAATGCGATCATCGAGCAGGAAGAAAAGCCGCACCGTACCTTTGAACGCCGTGAACGCAAATTTGACGGTGAACGCTCGGAAAACGGCCAGCGACCGCCTCGCCCGGAACGAAAATTCGACGGCGAGCGTTCGGAAAACGGTCAGCGTCAACGCTTTGATCGCAAACCGCGTCCCGAAAAGCAGGAAAAGCCGGAAAAGCAGGAAAATCCGAATGCCGTATCGCAGACGAATGAAAATTCCGGCGAAAATCATCCGAACAAGGAACACAATCATCAACATCGCGGACATCGCGGAGGAAGAAGCCGTTTCCACCACAAAAACAACGAAAGCGGCGATCAGAAACCACAAAATCAGAACGGCGAACAAAAGCAATAAAACCGACACCTCGGGCATTAACCATTGCCCGGGGTGTTTTTGCAAGGAGGATCGTGACAATGCTCGAAAAAATCAATCGCGTCGCAGTGATCTCGCAGGGAGAGGTCGAGGGAATTCCCGCAGGAGATCCGACATTTACCGTGTTTCGCGGAATTCCCTATGCCGCGGATCCCGTTGGGGAACTTCGGTGGAAGCCCGCGGTATCCGCACCGGCGTGGAAGGGGCGATTTTTCGCGGATCAATGGCCGAAAATCTGTGTGCAGGGTGAACAGGTCGCGGGATCTTTTTACCAAAAAGAATTTTATCCGCGGCAGGAGAAAATGGGAGAGGATAGTCTCGCGCTGAATATCTGGACGCCCGAAGTCAACAAAAACAAGCGGTTGCCGGTCCTTTTTTGGATCCACGGCGGTGCGTTTTCAGGCGGATATTCGTTTGAAAAGGAATTCGACGGCGAAGTATTTTGTCGCCGAGACTGCATTTTAGTTACTACGAGTTACCGCCTCGGCATTTTCGGTTTTCTGGCACATCCTGAATTGACCGCACGCGACGGAACAAGCGGAAATTACGGCTTGACCGATCTTGTCTGTGCGTTAAATTGGGTGCGCGACAACATTTCGGCGTTCGGTGGGGATCCCGAACGCGTGACGATCTTCGGACAGTCCGCGGGTGGTGCG
>DCHG01000065.1 GCA_002315595.1 Clostridiales bacterium UBA1758
AGATCGTCCCCTACGGGTGCGGTGCGGAGGAAGTTGCAACACGGGTACATTTTCAAATTCAAATGAAAATTCGGTGAATTCTCTTGCGTTATTGCGCAAAATTCTGTATAATAATTTGCATAACACAAGCCGAAAACTTGCAATTTACATAACAGGGGGAATCTCTTTGTTTAAAATTATTCGAAAAAAAGTTTTCAATCCGCAGGTCAAGTTGATGGAAATTGAAGCGCCGGACATTGCCGCAAAGGCACTCCCCGGTCAATTTATCATCCTTCGCGTCTGCGAAAACGGTGAGCGCATCCCGCTTACGATCGCTGATTACGACCGCGAAAAGGGAACCGTCACCATCATCTTCCAGGAGGTCGGCAAGACCACCAAACTTCTCGGAACGCTTGAAGAAGGCGACACGATCCTCGATTTCGTCGGACCTCTCGGTCGTGCCTCCGAACTCGACGAAGTCAAGTCTGCCTGCATTATCGGCGGCGGTCTTGGTTGCGCGATTGCCTATCCGCAGGCAAAATATCTTCATGCACGCGGCGCAAAGGTCGATATGATCGCGGGCTTCCGCAACACCGACCTCATTTTCCTCGAAGACGAAATGCGCGCAAATTCCGACTCACTGACGGTTATGACCGACGACGGATCGAACGGCAACAAAGGTCTTGTTACCGACGCACTCAAAGCACTTCTTGATGCGGGCAACAAGTATGACGTCGTTATCGCCATCGGTCCGCTTGTCATGATGAAATTCGTCTGCCTCACCACCAAACCCTACGGTGTGAAGACCGTCGTCAGCATGAATCCCATCATGATCGACGGCACGGGAATGTGCGGTGGCTGCCGCCTGACCGTCGGCGGCGAAACCAAGTTCGCCTGCGTCGACGGGCCGGAATTTGACGGACATCTCGTCGACTTCGACGAAGCCATCCGCCGCAGTGCAATGTACCGTCCCGAAGAACGCAAGGCAGTCGAAGAGCATGAATGCCGCATGATGGGAGGAAACGCAAATGCCTAATATGAATCCGAAAAAGACGCCCATGCCGGAACAGGATCCGATCGTCAGGGCGCGTAATTTTGATGAAGTTTCCCTCGGCTACACCGCCGACCTCGCAATGGAGGAAGCACAGCGTTGCCTGAATTGTAAAAATATGCCCTGCGTTCAGGGCTGCCCCGTCAATATTCAGATCCCGCGCTTTATCGAACTCATCGCCAAGGGTGATTTTGCGGGTGCGTGCGCAAAGATCAAAGAGTCGAGTTCGCTTCC
This sequence comes from Clostridiales bacterium UBA1758, assembly GCA_002315595.1. Taxonomy (GTDB): domain Bacteria; phylum Bacillota; class Clostridia; order Oscillospirales; family UBA1758; genus UBA1758. Next base: position 1,265 of record DCHG01000065.1, read on the forward strand.
CGCCGTCTGCGGACGCGTCTGCCCGCAGGAGAGCCAGTGCGAAAAATTCTGCGTGCGCGGTATCAAGGGCGAAAGTGTTTCGATCGGCAGACTGGAACGCTTTGTCGCCGACTGGAATATGGAAAACGACCACTCCGAACCCGTCAAGCCCGAATTCAACGGTCACCGTGTCGCGGTTGTCGGCGCAGGACCTTCGGGACTGACCTGCGCGGGCGACCTCGCCCGACTCGGCTATCAGGTCACCGTGTTCGAAGCCTTCCATGTTGCGGGCGGCGTCCTCGTCTACGGTATCCCGGAATTCCGTCTGCCGAAGGAAATCGTCCGTCGTGAGATCGAGGGACTCGGCAAACTCGGTGTGGAAATCCGCACCGACTTCGTCGTCGGCAAGACCTGCTCGGTCGACGAACTCTTTGAGCGCGGATACGAAGCCGTCTTCATCGGAAGCGGCGCGGGATTGCCGAGTTTCATGAATGTTCCGGGTGAAAACCTCAACGGCGTTTATTCCGCCAACGAATTCCTCACCCGTATCAACCTGATGAAGGCGTACCGTGACGATTACGACACGCCGATCAAGCACGCCAAAAAGGTCGCCGTCGTCGGCGGCGGCAATGTCGCCATGGACGCCGCAAGAAGCGCGCTTCGTCTTGGCGCCGAAAAGGTGTATATCGTCTACCGCCGTGGGGAAGAAGAACTTCCCGCAAGAGCCGAAGAAGTGCATCATGCCAAGCAGGAGGGCGTGGAATTCAAACTTCTCACCGCACCGGTCGAAGTCATCGGCGACGAAAACGGTTGGGTACGCGCACTGCGTTGTGTGGAAATGGAACTCGGTGAGCCGGACGCCTCCGGTCGCCGCCGCCCGGTCGCCAAAGAGGGCACCGAGCATGAGATCGAGGTCGACTGCGTCATCCCCGCCATCGGCACCACGCCGAACCCGCTGATCCGCACCACCACGCCCGGTCTTGAAACCAACAAACGCGGTTGTATCGTCGTCGAAAGTGACGAAACCGGCAAAACCAGCCGTGATGCGGTCTTTGCGGGCGGCGACGCCGTCACGGGTTCCGCCACCGTCATTCTCGCCATGGGCGCGGGCAAGCGTGCCGCGGCAGCAATCGATCATTACATCAAAACAAAATAAGATCATCTTCGGAGGATTTTCATATGTTTAACGGACTCGGTATGAACCTCGGCAATCTTTCACGACTTTCCGATGCAAAGACGCGTTCCATTTCCGCCGAAAACTTCAAGGGCGAAAAGGGCAGGGGCGGTATGGCGACCGAGGGCACGGGGGCGCATTGTTCGCGTGATCTCGGTCAGGGTTGGAAGGTTTCGCCCTTTATCGTCGTCGAGCCACATTCGACCGCAACTTTGGCGGAAATCGAAGGACCGGGCGCGATCCAGCATATTTGGATGACCTACGGCGGCAAAGACCTCCGCTGGCAGATTTTACGCTTTTACTGGGACGGTTGTGAAAATCCGAGCGTTGAATGTCCGCTTTGCGATTTTTTTGCAAATCCGATCGAAAAGCCCTTTGCGCCGATCAATTCACTGCCCGTCTGCGTCAATCCGCGAAGCGGTATGAATTGCTATTGGGAAATGCCCTTCCGCAAGAGCGCACGCATCACCATTGAAAATATCGGCGACGATCCGCTGACACTGTTTTATCAGATCGACTACACCCTGACCGAGGTGCCGGAGGATGCCGCATACTTCCATGCGCAGTTCCGCCGTGTCAATCCTTTGCCGTACAAAACGCCGTACACCATTCTCGACAATGTCCGCGGTAAGGGGCAGTATGTCGGCACGCACATCCTTTGGGGTGTGAACAACAACGGCTGGTGGGGCGAAGGCGAGATCAAGTTCTACCTCGACGGTGACGGTGATTTTCCGACGATCTGCGGGACGGGAACGGAGGATTACTTCTGCGGTTCGTACGACTTCGACGTCGAAGGCAAATATGTCGAATACACCACGCCGTACGCGGGACTTTCCAAGGTCACACGCCCCGACGGACTGTACTTCGCACAACAGAGATTTTCGATGTACCGCTGGCATATTATGGATCCGATCCGTTTTGAAAACGACCTGAAAGTCACCATTCAGGCACTCGGTTGGCGTTCGGGTGACAAATATCTGCCCTTGCAGGACGATATTTCGTCGGTTGCGTACTGGTATCAGACGCTTCCTGCGGAAAAGTTCCCGGCGCTTCCCGATAAAGATACCCTTGAAATCATTTGAAGTGAGTGATACGTTTGTTTGATTTCGGCATTCTCAGTGAATTGAACGAGGTTTCGACCGCATTTCGCATTCTTCTTGCGGTGATTTTGGGCGGTGTGGTCGGCTTTGAACGCGGAAAACACGGCAGAGCCGCCGGACTTCGCACCCATGTGCTTGTCTGCGTCGGCGCCGCATTGACGTCATTGACCGGGATCTATCTTTGCACCTATCTGAATATGGGCGATCCGACGAGGATCGCATCCGGCGTTGTGTCGGGCATCGGCTTTCTCGGTGCGGGCATGATTTTGGTCAAAAACAACTCGCACGTCACGGGGTTGACCACCGCCGCAGGACTTTGGGCGACGGCTTCCGTCGGACTTGCAGTCGGTGCGGGATACTATGCGGGCGGCGTGCTGACGGCGTTCATCATCACCCTGACGACGACGCTTTTGACCGTGTTCGAGGTCAAGCAAAAGCGCGATATTTCGTTTTATATCGAGTTGGACGACCACACGAAGGCGACCGAAATCATCAGCAAACTGCGCGTGAATTATCCGTCGGCGCACGGGTTTGACCTGTTTCCCGCCAAAAGCGGTGTTGCGGGACATATCGGGCTGACGGTCAATATCAATACGCAAAACGAAACCATCGAACGCTTCGAGCAGGACATCAGCGCAATCGACCATGTCGTCATCGCGGTCATGAACTGATCGTGGATAGATGAGAGAAATAAGAGAAAGCGGGGCAGAATTAATTTCTGCTCCGCTTTTTGGATGGTACATTGCGCCGGTAGGGTACGGTGGAAGTTGTTACACCGGTGCGACCGCAGGTCGCCCCCTACCGATACGGTGCAAATCTC
>DCHG01000003.1:0-376 GCA_002315595.1 Clostridiales bacterium UBA1758
AGAACCCCAAGCATTGGATCATCGATGCAGAGGCGGCAGCCGTAGTCAAGCGCATCTATGATATGTCTCTTGCAGGCATGGGAACCGAGCAGATCGCGGCAAAGCTGGAAGAGGATGAAATACTCACCCCTCGCGCTTACTGGCTCCAAAAGGGCGTAAAACGCCCCGGAAAGGGCAAGCAGGTTTCACCTACGCATTGGAACAGCTCGTCCATCTGCAAGATACTTTCCTTGCAGGAGTATTGCGGAGACATCGTGAATTTCAAGACTTATTCCAAGTCGTACAAGCTCAAAAAACGCCTCGACAATGACCGAGAAAATTGGGTGATTTTCAAGGATGTGCATGAGCCTATCGTGGATCGTGCCGTATGGGAAAC
>DCHG01000003.1:391-716 GCA_002315595.1 Clostridiales bacterium UBA1758
ATACAGGAACGGCGCGGCAAGATGCGGAAACGCAAGAAGAACGATGGCGATGTCAGTATGTTTTCCGGCTTGCTGGTTTGTGCGGACTGCGGAAGCAATCTTCACTACCATTTCAATCAGGGCAATCCCGAAATCAAGTATTTCAACTGCTCCAACTATAAAGGCAATCGCGGGACTTGCACTTCGACGCATTACATCCGTGTTGACTTTTTGGAGAAGGTTGTCCTCGGTGAAATCCGCAGACTGACGAAGTTTGCGAGCAAGTATGAGGATTTGTTTGCAGAAGCGGTGATGGGACATTCTCAAAAGAACGCCGTGATCGAGC
>DCHG01000003.1:845-28737 GCA_002315595.1 Clostridiales bacterium UBA1758
GTTTCGCCCGAATGTCCAAGAAGTATGAAGCGGAACAGGCAGAGATCACGGAGAAGATCAAGGACGCAAAATCCGCGCTGGATAAATCCAACAGTCAATCCGTGACCGCCGATATGTTCATTGCCACCGTCCGCAAATACACCCGTGCCAAGACGCTCACCCCGAAAATGGTGAACGAGCTGATTCAGTATATTGAGGTACATCAGGCAGAAAAGATTGATGGTGTATGGGAACAGAGAATCATCATTCACTATAACTGCGTAGGCGTTATCGACATCCCTGACATTCTGCCGATCCCCAATACCGAGGTTGCCGTCAATACACGGAAAGGTGTTGTTGTGAATTATGCGCCGAATACCGTGGCTGTATAGCGGACGAACCTTCGGAAAAAGAAAAAGCAGAGAGTCCCGAAAGAAACTCTCTGCCATAAATGTTCAGTTTGACCTCGCTTTTTTACATAAAAAGCGAGTGTTCTTACAGCAACTTTCAAATGCTGTAAGAACACTCGTAATGGTGCGGGTAAGAGGACTTGAACCTCCACGAAGTTGCCCCCACTAGAACCTGAATCTAGCGCGTCTGCCAATTCCGCCATACCCGCATATTGACTTTTGCTTTAACCAGCTTTTTAATTATATATGACTATCTTTGAAATGTCAAGATATTTTTACGCGAAATGAGAAAAGCCGGATTTATCATAAAGCAAGAAGCCATGATCAAATCATTTTCATAACAAACATCGTTGAAACGAGGTGAATTATGAAAAATCGGAATGATTCGCTTTTCTATCCACTGTAACATCAAAAATAACCGTGTTTTTTGTCGGAATATCTTCGCCTTCGGCGTACACCTGATAGGTTGTGCAAAGTGACAGACTGTTTTCGCCGGTAACTACGGGATAGATATTACTGTAACTGATGGTATGGTAGAACTTACAATCGAGAAAATCGCGTCCTTCCGCTAAATTTTCTTTCAATGTTTTGCCGAGAATGGGATAGATACGGCTCCAATGCTCGCCATCCTCGGTAATCATCATATGAACGCCCGGGCGACCATATGTGAATACGATCAATCCGTTGGGAAGTTTGGTCAGGACCGGGGTGGTGCTGGAATCGGCGATCTCAACGGGAGCCGTCCATGTCAAGCCCTCATCGTATGACACACAACAAAGCGTTCCGCAGGTTGGAGAAGTTTCAAGATCCATACATTTATCCGTCCGCATAACGCAGATCAGTGTGCCGTTATCGGCAAATGCGATACTGAATTCGCAGAATTCGTCCACACCGAAGGGAAGCATGGAATCGTGGCGTTCGGTGATGATGCTTCGACGCTTCCAATGGATTCCGTCAGCGGATTCCAGTAAATACGCGCCCGTACACAGATAATCCTTCACATCGGGGATCTGCCCTGCACAGACGGCAAGCCAGCAACCTGAAGGAGCCTTACAAAGCGAATACATAGGGCGGTATTTCCAATAAAGGGGGATTGGGACATAGATGTTTTTATCGTGATCCGCGCCTTCACTGGGAATGATCACCTCGAGTTGCTCGTCTTCAATAGTCATCGGCTGACGGGTTACTGTGCCGTCGACGACGGAGATAAAGTCAAATGCGATACAGGAATCCGGCAAATCGGAAAGACGGAAAATACTCAAAACTGCATCGTGATTGATGTTTTCAAACTTTTTGATCGGCTCTGCATTTTCAAGCGGTTTGATCCTGCTTTGATCGCGGGCGATGGTGTGCATATTGCCGTTCGGCAAAACCACAAACCGATCGGAAAAAATACTGCCGCGGTTGCCTTCTTTTTCGTCGTTATTTTGATTGATCTGATGCCAGGTTTTGGCATTGTCACGCGAAAGGAAAAAGATGTCGGGACAATCCTGATCGGGCAATTCGTTGTCGCCGTGTCCGTTGACGCGAATCAAAAGATCGCCGTCGACCGTTCGATTCATCGTCGGCAGACAATACGTTCCCCATTTATCGACCGCGGGACTGCGTTCGGCACAAAATAGGGTTTTCATTTCGCTGATTTTTACTTCGTAATCCATCGTACACCTCCGATTTTTTCTCTCATTATATCCGTTTTATCAAAGGATGAATAGGGTATTTTGTTCGAAAAACAGAACGATCTTCCAAATCATTTCTTATCTTCGATCAGTTTTGCAAGATGTCTTGCCGTACCGCACATGACCTTTGCGAGATCGGGGTAAACGCAGACGGGCGACTGCAAAAGGGTATTGTCGGATTCGAGGGTGAGGTAGCCGTCGTAGTCGATATCGGCAAGTGCTTGCGTGATGAGATCCCAGTCGAACACGCCGGTGTACGGCATCGTATGACAGTCATAGCGGCGATCGTTGTCGTGAATATGCAGGGCGTGAAGACGACCGGGTGTGATCTCGCGGATAAAGAGGTCGGGGCGGCAATAGGTCAGTGCCGCATGACCGATGTCAAGACAGGCGACGAAATGATCGCTCAAACGATCGACAACGGCGTTGAATTCCTTCGGTACACTCAAAACTGCGGGCTTCGGTACATTTTTCAGATCGTCCCAGCCGAACATATTTTCCACGGCGATCTTGATGCCGTATTCTACTGCGATCGGCTCCAATTCATCGTAAAAGGCTATATTTTCCTCTATATTGTTTTCTTTGACAAAGAGGGGATGAACAACGATGTCGTCGACGCCGAGTACGCCCGCAACACGAATTGCTTGCTTGATCCGTTCATCCATATGCGAAATCATCGGGGCGTGCGCCTGATTAAAACGCAGACCTCGATCTTCGACGAGATTTCGAAGTTTCTCGGCATACCCGATCCAATTTGATCCAAACAGTTCGGAAGACATGGATTGCTCATTGTAAAGCGAAAGATCAAGGGCGTCGTAGCCTGCGTCACAAAGGCGAATCAAGCCATCTTCAATTCCGTATGTTTCACAAAAAACCTGCGTTTGGGTGGAAACTTTCATAAAATACCTCTTTCTAATTGAAAATCAGTGGAAAAAATTACGCTTTATTGGCGTGAAATGTTCGGCTAAATACTTATATCTGCGTTCGACATCGTAAATAACGCCGTCCCATGCAAGGGGAATATCCCGCTTGGCGTTGTAACGGAGATCGTTTTTTTCACGGTCACTCATTTCAACGAGATAGTGAAATGCGGTATCGCAGATGGATTCGGGATCGTCCTCGCAGACAAGGCCGTTGATGCCGTTTTGAATACATTCCGCGGGCGCACTGTTTTTTGCGACCAAAGAAGCCGTTCCCATAACGGCTGCTTCCCGTACGACAAGACCTGCGGTATCGTATAACGAGGGGAACATAAACAAGGAGGCGGCTTGATATAACCCGTCAAGCAGATCGGTATCGCCGATATGTCCGGTAAAGATCGTGTCCACACCGAGGGTATCGGACAATTCCCGCAACGATGTTTGGTCGCGTCCCTGACCGACAAAGACAAGTTGATATTCAATTCCACGGCGCGAAAGAAGGTGGCAGGCTTCAATCACATGGGGCAGGTTTTTCTTGTTGTCGATCTGTCCGACATAGAGCAGGATCGGTCGCTCGTCGAGGTGAAATCGTGCGCGTGCCGTCAATTCATTTTCGGGATCCGCTTTACGAATATCACTGCCATTGGGGACGATCTTGATCTCGCCACGATAACCGTATGATTCGAGAATTCCTGCGGCGTAATTGCTGACCGTCCAGACCTCATCGCAGTTTTCATAAAAATTGACGACGAATTTGACGCCGAGTGTCGCAAGCAGGTCGGAATGTGTCACGCGCTTGAAATCGTCGTAGTACTGCGAGTGAAAGGTGCCGATCAGCGGAACGTCCAGTTTGGAGGCAAGCCGCATTGCTTCAAGTCCTGCAAAACTCGGCGTATGTGCGTGAATAATGTCGGGACGCAATGAAGCGATCCGTTCGGCATAATGCGAATCGAGCATTGCAATTCCCGTTCGATACTGTGGCGCGGAGGGCGTTTTGACAGAACTGAAATCAATGACCTCAAACGGATATTTTCCGCGGAAGCCGAAGTCCATAAACGGACAGACAACACTGCACTCATGTCCGTGCGAAGAAAGAACATCGGCATACTGATATACGACTCTGCCGACACCGTCAACCACGGGTAAAAAAGAGTCGGAACAAAGACAGATCTTCATGTAAGCCTCCCCAAAAGACAAAAGACGACGAAAGATGAAATCAATACTATTATACCCTTTTTTCAACGATTGTCGAGTTAAAATGTAACAAAATTTACCATGAATTCGAAAGAAAAAGATTTGAAAAGAAAATTGACAAATTCGACAAAAAGCACTATTATATGTTGTGTAATCTCACATTGTTATTCGGCAAAAAATAAAGGAGAAACGCATTGAAACAGATGAAAAAAATGATGAAAAAAGCGGCGGCGTTGGTGTTGGCGGCAACAATGCTTTTCGGTAGTATTTCCGTTGCTTCTGCGGCGGGAACAGGGACGGGCTCCGTTCAGTATTCCGACACCACGGAACTGACGGAGGGCTTTTCGTACCGCGATGATGTTTCGTTCAACCAAAACGGCAAGCGTGTCGAAACCTATTCGGTCGAAATTTCGCCGGACAGTGAAGTAAAACCGATTGTTGTCGCCTGTGATACGATCTATGGAGGAATGACACTTAGCCGCGTGATCAAATATGCCACCGAATTAGGGTATAATGTCCTCGGCGGGATAAATTCCGATTTCTTTTGGTCGGAAAGTAAGACGCCGATCGGGGCGGTCATTGAGGAAGGAATTTATAAATCAAGCCCGGAAGGTGAAAATGTATTTGCCTTTACATCAAATTCTGCCGTTGTAAAAACGACACCAAATATCACGATAAACCTTAAAAATAACGGAAAATCGGAAGATTTTGATCCGATTACCGGCAGTTTGCTTGGACCTGATATTGTGACCAACCAGGGAAAGTCTGTAAAGGTATCTCACTTTAATAAGATGCGTTATGCTTCGGGCGGGTTGTATCTTTATTCCGAGGCGTTTTCTACGGTTTCTACAAGAACATCCGCACAAGGGTGGGCGGTTCGCTTCCAAATCAAAGAGGGAAGACTGTCCGTCGGAGAGTCCGCGGAACTGGAAGTGACCGAAATCATTCCGTCGGGGACTGCATTTACGATCGGAAAGGATAATCTTGTGCTGACGGCGACGGCGGACGCAGGATGTGAGGCGGCTCTTGATTGCTTTGCCGTCGGCGACCGTGTGAAACTTTCCGTGACGACCAATTGTCCCGAACTGGAAGCCGCGGAATGGGCGACCGGTTGCGGCGATATTTTGATCGAAAATGGTGCGATCACTGATTCCGCCAAATGGGATCAGTCGATCGCTTCCGCCAATCCGAGAACGGCGGTCGGTGTGAAAGCGGATGGTACATATGTTTTTTGTGTTGTCGACGGTAGAACGATCAATCATTCCAACGGCGCGACATTAAAACAACTGTCGCAGGATCTTTTGGATGCCGGATGCGTGACGGCGGTCAATTTTGACGGTGGCGGTTCCAGTACGATGGCGATCCGAAAGCCCGGCTATTCCGCCTGCACGATCCTGAACACGCCGTCATCGGGCAGTGAACGTGTATGCTCGACATTTATTCTTTTTGTGACGAATACAGAAAGCGACGGGATTACAAAACGCCTTTATTTGAAAGAAAGCGGAACGATGATTCTGTCGGGAGCAAGCATTGAATTGAACGCATTGGCTTCCGATGCGGGAATTGTCCCGTCGGAACTTCCGAAAAACATTGTTTTCTCATCGAGAAATAACTACGGCACGATCAGCGGTAATCAATACATCGCCGGGGATCGCACGGGCGATGACCGCATCGGGATCCTCGATATGTGGTCGGGCGTTTCCGGATTCGGGACGATTCATGTGACCGTGGCGGGGGATTCTATGGATCTCATTGATCGGAATACGGGCAAGACGCCCCTCACGACGGGACTGAAAAACGGCGACGAGATCGCCATCGAAGCAAGGCTGAACTATCTCGGGATAAATGTTGTCACCACGGGTTTGAAGCCCGAATTTTTCGTTGAAGGCGATGTCGGGATCATCACAGAGGACGGACTTTTTGTGGCAAACGGTGCGCCGGGTGCCGATGGTACGATCATTGTCAAATTCGGCGGGGTGGAAAAGCATCTCACGGTGAAGATCGGGATGTATTTTACCGATACGGTCGGACACTGGGCAAATGAATACATCGATAAACTTTTCAATAACGGCGTGATCAGCGGGATCGGCGATAATAAATTCGGACCGAATAACGGTATCAAGCGTTGCGATTTTGTTATGATGCTTTGGAAGGCGGCTGGCAGTCCGACGTCGTCGTCAACCAAATTTACCGATGTTTCGGAAAGCGATTATTACTGCAATGCCGTTTCGTGGGCGGCGGAAAAGGGTATCACCCTCGGTGACGGAAAGGGTGGTTTTCAGCCGAAAACCACCGTCAAACGCGAGCAGGCATTTGCGTTCATCGCAAGATATATGGTCTGCATGGGGATGAGTGTGCCATCGGCGGATCGCAGTTTACTTGACCAATTCACGGACAGATCGTATATTTCGGAATATGCCGTCGATACGATGTCGTCGCTTGTGACACTTGGAATGGTCAGCGGTTCCGATGGAAAACTCAACCCGCAAAAGGATGTCACGCGTGCAGAAACCGCAAAATTGCTGTATTTTATGCTTTATGTGAAATAATTTAGATTTTACTGGCATTTTTGTTTGAAATATGGTAGAATGAATTATCAAATCAATGGGTGGGTTGAAAATGAACGAAAAAGCATTCCGTAGCAAAATGTTCGGCGGATTTAATAAAAGTGATGTTTTGAAATATCTCGATTCTTTTTCCCGTGAGTATCGCAGTGAGATTACTCAACTGAATACGGAGATTGATCGGTTGAAGGAAGAACTGGAAGCGACGAAAAAGGAAAACGAAGAAAAACTTTCCGTAGAGGCGATGGAAACAAAACGGATCATTGTCGAAAAATATGAGGCGAAGATTGTCGACAACGATACAAAGATTCAAAGTCTGGAATGCGAAAATCAGTCCTTAAAGGACGAAAACGACAAACTGGTCGAACAATTGGACACGTATCGTGCGAAATTTGCCAGTGCCGAAGCCATTGAAGAAGCGGCAAGAAAACATGCCGAACAGATCGAAGCCAATGAGATCGACGAACTTCGAAGGATCCGTTCGGAGGTCGACACGGCGGTTTCTGATGCGAAATATCGTTTCGCAACAGTCAAAAAGAATGCGGATGCCATGCGCACGAATGTTGTGTTTGAAATGGATAAGATCCGCGATCAAATGCGTGGAATTGGGACAATTCTCGAAGAACTATCCGTTCAATTCGACGCCCTCGGCGACAAAAGAGAAGATAAATGATCAACGCCTCTGCCAAATCGGCAGGGGCGTTTTTTGTAAAAGATAACCCCCGTTTCACAAAACGGGGGTTGAATTGTTTTTATTTCGCGGAATTTGCTCGTTCGATCCAAATGGATCCAAGATCCATTGCAGGATAAAGACCGGCTTTTTCACTGCGCTTGATGATACGATCTTTCGCACGAATCGTCGGATCGGTCAAAGCAAGCATAACGGCGACTTTGGTTGCGACATCCAAATCGCCCTGCTTCTGACTTTCCAAAACCTGCAACATAATGATGTGCTTTTCGTTCGGATCGCCATAGTAAAGCATATTATCCTTGCGAACAAGGGGTTTTCCCTTATACATCAAGACATTCTGTTTCTTATCAGCGGCCATATGCGCTCCTTTCGTCAATCGGCAAGATAACTCTTGACAAGTTCCTGCAAGAGTTCGTCACGGTCAATCTTTCGAATCAGGCTACGTGCGTTGTTATGATTGGTAATATATGTCGGATCCTCGGAAAGAATGTAACCGACAATTTGGTTGATCGGATTATAACCCTTGTCTTTTAACGCGTCATACACCTGAGTGAGGATGAGCTTCATCTCGTCAGCGTTATTGAAGTCAAATTTGAATTTTCTTGTATTATCCATAATAAGCTCCTCCTTGTTAAATAAGCATACCGCAATTTCGTCAAAAAGTAAAGGGTTATTTTTGCTTATCTCAAAACCGCGTTGTGCAGGCGTTCGAGATTTTTGAGGACTTTCGTCATAATGGTGTTGGTTTCGTCATCGGTTAAGGTGCGGTCGGCGGCACGAAGTGTCAGCGAGTAGGCGACGCTCTTTTTGTCGGCAGAGATCTGTTCGCCGGTGTAAACATCAAACAGTTTCAACGCTTCCAATGCGTTGCCGGCGTACTGACGGATTGTCTTTTCAAGTTCGGCAACCGGGATGGCACGGTCGCAAATGACGGCGATGTCACGCGAAACAGCCGGGAACTTCGGCAACGGAACATACTGAGATTCCGGGGCGAGATTTTCAAGAATGAGAGCAAAGTCGATTTCGGCGACATATGCGTCCGCACCGAGACCGAAAGTATCGGTGACCAGCGGATGAACCTGACCGATGATGCCGACCTTGACATCATCGCAGTATACGTCGGCGGTTCGACCGGGGTGATAGGACGGGTGGGTGGTGTTTGCGACGAAGGAAAGCGGCTTTGCACCGACGGCTTTCATTACCGCGATCAGGTCGCCCTTGATTTGGAAAAAGTCACCGCAGTTATAACTGCCCATAATAAGAACGGGGCGTTCATCGGGAAGTTTGGTCGGATCGACTTCGCCGGATTGCGTCAGCACGGGGACATAGATGTTGCCGAGTTCACAAAGTGCGGCGGACGGATTGCGGTAATTGAAGTTTCTTGCAAGAGCGTCGAGCATCGACGGCAGAAGGACTGTACGCATAACGCTGGTTTCCGCACCAAGCGGGTTGGTAATGCGGACGACTTTGCGGAGTTCGGAATCCGCAGGAATGGAGATCATATCGAGGTATTTCGGATCGACGAAGGAATAGGTCTGCGCTTCACTGTATCCGACGGCACGGCAGGCGTCGATTGCGGCACTCTGTTTGAGTTGTGCAAGCGTATAAGCACCCTGCGGTGTTTTGCCCTTCGGAAGCGTGGACGGAATGGTGTTATAACCGTGCAGTCTTGCGATTTCTTCGGCGATGTCCGCGCCGCATTCGACATCGGTACGCCATGAAGGAACGGTGATGATGCCGTCGTTGACCTTGAACTCAAACAGTTTGAGAATACGGATCATTTCGGCTTCGTCGAGATCGGTACCAAGCAGACGATTGATGTAGGCAACGTCGAGTTTGATCTTTTTCGGCTCATAGCCTGCATTGTCGATGTCGATCAATCCGCCGACAACAGTACCCGCACCGAGTTGTTCGACAAGTTGGCAGGCACGAAGTAGAGCGGGCATCGTGTTTCTGGAATCGAGTCCTTTTTCGAAACGGCCGGAGGATTCCGTGCGCATTCCGAGTTTTTGTGCGGTAATACGGATAGAAGCACCGAAGAAGTTCGCACTTTCAAAAACGATGGTCTTCGTTGCGTCGGTGATTTCACTGTTTGCACCACCCATTACGCCGGCGACGGCGACTGGACGGGTTTCGTCGGCGATGACGAGCATGGTTTCGTCGAGTTTGCGGTCAGCGTCATCGAGGGTGGAGATGACTTCGCCTTTGTTTGCACGGCGGACATTGATATGACCGCTTGTCAGGCAGGCGTAGTCAAATGCGTGCATCGGCTGACCGTATTCGAGCATCACGTAGTTGGTGATATCGACGATATTGTTGATCGGACGAACACCGCTTGCATAAAGGCGCGCACGGAGCCACAGCGGGGAAGGGGCGATCTTAACATCCTTAATCATTTTCGCGGTGTAACGCGGGCAAAGTTTCGGTTCATCAACGGAAACGGAGAGATACTTTTTGATTTCGTCGCTGTCGGCATAAACGGGAAGTTTGCCGAAATCGGCGGTCTTTCCGTAGGTTGCGGCGGCTTCACGACCGAGACCGATGGCGGACAGGCAGTCCGGACGGTTAGAGGTGATTTCGAAGTCCACAACATAGTCGTCAAGACGGTAAACTTTGCGAATATCTTCGCCGAGTTCACATTCTTCTTCGATCAAAAGAATTCCGTTCGGGTTTGCATACGGAACATCGTTGACCGTCAGATTTAATTCACCGATGGAGCAAAGCATTCCCTGGGATTCCACACCACGGAGTTTGCCGGTCTTGATCTTTTTGCCACCGGGCAGAAGACTGCCGTCAAGGGCGACCGGGACAAGTGCGCCGGGGACGACATTGTCGGCGCCGGTGACGATCTGCAACTGCCTGTCGCCGACATCGATCTGACAGATGACGAGTTTATCGGCGTCGGGATGACGGTCGACGGAAAGAACTTTGCCGACGACAACATTTTGAATTTCTTCGCCAAGATATTCCATACTTTCGACTTTGGAGCCGGACATAGTCATATCTGCGATAAATTGATGCGGATCAACCTCGATGCCGGAATAGGAGGTCATCCAACTCATAGGAAGTTTCATTGTTTTCGGCTCCTTTCTTAAAACTGCCCGAGGAAACGGGTATCATTTTCGAAGAACATACGCAGGTCACCGATCTGATAACGGCGCATGGTAATGCGTTCCAGACCGATGCCGAAGGCGTAGCCCGAATACTTATTCGGATCGATGTTGCAGGTTTCAAGGACTCTCGGGTGAACCATTCCGGCACCGAGCAGTTCGATCCAACCTTCGTTTTTGCACAGACGGCATCCTTTTCCGTGACAGTTAAAGCACTGAATGTCCATTTCCGCGCTCGGTTCGGTGAACGGGAAGTGGTGGGGACGGAAGCGGCAGACGACATCTTCACCATAAAGGCGTTTTGCAAAGACTTCGAGCGTGCCTTTCAGGTCCGCCATGCTGATGCCTTCGTCGACGACAAGACCTTCGATTTGGTGAAACATCGGGCTATGAGTGGCGTCGAGAGCGTCACTGCGGTAAACGCGCCCCGGCGCAATGATACGGATCGGAGGCTTGTGATTTTCCATATATCGGATCTGACAACTCGAAGTTTGGGTGCGAAGAAGGACATTTTCGGAAATATAAAAGGTGTCCTGCGTGTCACGGGCGGGGTGATCTTTCGGAATGTTAAGTGCTTCAAAGTTGTAATAGTCATATTCAACTTCCGGGCCGTCGGCGACGGAGAAGCCCATTCCGAGGAAGATTTGTTTGGTTTCATCGAGAACGATGCTCATCGGGTGTTTGTGACCGATGCAGACGTCTTCGCCGGGCATGGTGACGTCAATGGTTTCACGGGAAAGACGGTGATTGAGTTCCGCGGACTGTAAAGCGGTCGCCGCCTTCGAGATCTCGCCTTCAAGATAGGCACGGACGTCGTTGGCGAGTTGTCCCATTGCAGGACGGAGATCGGCAGAAAGGGAGCCCATCTGTTTGAGCAGGGAAGTGAGTTGACCTTTTTTGCCGAGAAAAGAAACACGAATATTTTCCAAATCGGAAAGGTTTGTTGCGTTTTTCAGAGCGTCAACGGCGGCAAGCCTGATTTGCTCTATTTGGTCTTTCATCATGGCAAACTCTCCTATACATAATTTTTACCCGAATTGAATGAACTTTACGACAAAAATAAAAAAACCCCATCCCAACAACTGGGACGAGGAAACCCCGCGGTACCACCCGAATTCGCGGCAGAAGCCGCCTTAACCATGCTGTCACATGGTGCCCGATAACGGTGGGAACCGTGGAACCCTACTGGGAAAACCGTTGAGGCCCAAACTCACGAGGGAACTTCATCAGACCATCCGACATCGTTTTTCCAGCACCAACGACTCTCTATGGACGGATTCAGCCGATTACTTTTCTCGGTCATCGTTTATTTCTGTCATTGAATATATGTCATTATACCGCTTTTTCAAAAGAAAGTCAATAAGAAATCGAAAAAAACGCAAAAACTTCGGTTTTCGGGAACAAAAAGTGAAAAACTATTGCATTGTTGTAAAAAGTGGAGTATAATGAAAACAATCAAAAGACGTTCTTTGTGCATTTTTACCTGAAAGGCGGGAGACGTTTTGTATAACATCGGGGAAGCAGTCGTGCATCCGATGCACGGGGCAGGCGTAATTACGGATATTGAAGAAGCCAAGATCGGCGGCGAAATAATTCGGTACTATGTGATCAGCATTCCGATTGGCGAAATGCTTGTCAAAGTGCCTGTGGATCACTGTGACGAGGTCGGGATGCGTCCTGTAATCTCGCCGGAAACGGCGGATGAAATGTTGGTGAAAATGCAGAATGTCGATGGAGTTCAAACGAGCAACTGGAACAAACGCTACCGCGAGAATGTAATGCACATCAAAAGCGGTAATATTTTGGAGGTCGCAAGCGTTATCAAGGGACTTGCTCATCGCGATGCGACAAAGGGACTGTCGACGGGGGAACGCAAAATGCTCTACACCGCAAGACAGATCATCGTTTCCGAATTTATGCTTTCAAAACAATTGGGATTTGATGAGGTCACGAAAACGATCGACGGGATCTTGGGCGTAAAGGCAGGGTAATAAACAGCGTGGAAGAAAAATTCTTCCACGCTGATATTTTTATTTGTTTTCGATCAGGCACACGGCGTGTGCGGCAATGCCTTCGCCGCTTCCCGTGAAGCCGAGGTGTTCTTCCGTGGTTGCCTTGATGTTGATATTTGACAGATCGGTTTTCAGGACCGCGGCAATATTTTCACGCATTTTCGGGATGAACGGGGCTAATTTCGGCGCCTGCGCAATAATGGTCACATCAATATTTCCGACGCGATAGCCGGATTTTTCCACTTGCTTTGCAACATTTTCGAGTAATTTAATGCTTGAAATGCCCAAATATGCGTCGTCGCTATCCGGGAAAAGTTTGCCGATGTCACCCAGGGCGGCGGCACCGAGCAAGGCATCCATGACCGCGTGAAGCATCACATCCGCGTCACTGTGACCAAGAAGACCGACCGTATGGGGAATTACCACACCGCCGAGGATGAGTTTTCGCCCTTCCACCAGCCGGTGAACATCATATCCATGACCAATTCTCATTGATTTCCTCCGATTTGTTGATAAATGATCCGTGCCAATGTGAGGTCATCGGTGGTCGTGATTTTCAAATTGATCGGGGAACCGTCGACGATGCTGACTTTAACACCCATGGCTTCCAGTGCGGACGCGTCGTCCGTCATTTCAACACCGTTTTTGCGGGCGTTTTCCAACGCACAACGGAGCAAATCCGCGTCAAAAACCTGTGGCGTCTGCGCACGCCATATACCCGTACGCTTGACGGTGCGGGTGATGTTGCCGTCTACGACGCGTTTGAGTGTGTCACTGACGGGAATGGCGAGAATTGCCGCGTTTGTTTGTTTGGCTACGCCAACGACATTGTCGATCAGTTCCGCCGTGACAAGTGGGC
The DNA here is from genome assembly GCA_002315595.1 of Clostridiales bacterium UBA1758. Lineage (GTDB taxonomy): Bacteria > Bacillota > Clostridia > Oscillospirales > UBA1758 > UBA1758. Next base: position 14,261 of record DCHG01000003.1, read on the forward strand.
GTGCGGCGTCGTGTACAGCGACGAATTCGGAATTCTTCGGCATGGCACGCAGTCCGCACTGAACGGATTCTGCTCGGCTGTTGCCGCCTTCGACGATTGCGGTGACCTTTTTGATGCTGTATTTTTGGCAAAGTTCACGGAAAATTTTGATTTTTTCCTGCCTTGTGACGATGACGATGTGATCCACGGATCCCGCACTTTCGCAAGCCTGTAATGTACGGATGACGACGGGTGCGCCACCGAGATCTTCAAGCATTTTGTCGACGCCCTTCATTCTTGTCGAGGATCCCGCCGCAGGCAGAATGACCGTCACCTGAGGGCTCAAAGCCTTTTCGGCTCTATTGAAAAAGCGCATTATTTTGTCCATCAGTTTTTGTTCATAAAGTGATCAAGTGCCTTTGCAATTGCCGTTGATGCGACAAAGCAGACGCAGGCTTCGATCAAACCGTTGATACCGACAAAAGAGATGAGAAACGGGAAAAGACTCTTTCCCGCATCATTCGCCCAACCGAGCATCGTGTCATTGAAGCAGGCGACAAGATAACCGAGAAAAAATACGGTATTCATCAAAGGTCCCGCGATACCGGTAATGCCGTAACTGACGAGTTTCGTGCGATCGATGGCGTTGAGTTTTTTGAAAAGCAAGCCCGCAAGCCAACCCATATAAATTCTGCCGGTCATGCAGGTCAAAAAGGTACCGAGTGGATTGGTGGCGAGAAGAACTGCGCCGAAGGCGCTCATCCCAAAGCACTGTATAAAACTCACTGCACCGAAAAATGCGCCCAGGATTGCACCCGCACTCGGTCCCATGATGATGGCACCGACGACAACGGGTATCTGAATAAATGTGATCTCAACACCGGCGGTTTTGAAAAAACCAAGCGGCGTGAAAGCCATCAGCACGATGATTGCCGCAAGAACGGCAAGACGCACCATTCGGCGTACATCGAATTTTTTGTTGTTTGCATCCATTGTGATCATTCCTTTGCAATCGACTTACTTTTCGTCGGGAATATATTTGCCGTTCAAAAACGAAACAGCGCGTTCAACGGAGGTTTTGGTGCGTTCATCCAACGCAACACCTGCATTTCTGTGGTCGAAACTTTTGACAAAACCGCTGACTTCATAGCGAATTGCGTCGACATAGTTGCGGGTAACGGAAGTGGTACTGTAAATAAACGCGGAGGCATCCTTTCGATTGAGTTCCGATTTTGCCGTGGCGGCAAGCATTGCAAGATGTGTCGGACAGTAGAAGGGTTGTTCACGCATTTTTTCGCGGAATTCCGTCGAACTTTGCCAAAGATAGACAATGTTATTGAGCATTTTTTGCGCCTGCGTTTCAATGCGTGAGCAGACAAAGCAGGAATTCTTTAATTCGTCAAATGATTTTGCGGTCTTGTCCGCGTTCGGCCTGTCCGGAAGTTCATAGAGTTTGTCGCAAAGTTCACCGAGGTGGCTTTCCAAAATCAGTGCAAGACCGAGCCGATTGTTCATTTCAAACATTGCGTTCAGGTGCTTGGAACAAAAGCCAAGACGGTTGGTTTCGATGCGGACGTCGGGTTCCATCATGGCGGCACCCATCACATATTCAAGCGAGGATTTTTCGAGATCACCGATGAGTTTGCAGATCGGGCAACCGTGCTTTCGGTCAAAAGCCTCGTTGATCGGAATCGTATAAATGGTTTCTTTCATATTGTGACCTCCGACAAAATATGCTATAATACGCATATCCCTTTGATTTATTCCATTATAGCACCATTCTATCAAAATAACAATACGGATTGAAATGACGAAAATGCGTATCTTTGAACAAAAGCCGGTAATTTTGACATCCGACACGACGGATTTTGATTTGAAAAAAACCTTTGAATGTGGACAATGCTTCCGATGGGAGCCGTTTGACGAGAATTCCTATCTCGGCGTCGTCCGGGGAAAAGTCGGAATTGTCAGACAAGAACGTAAAGGAATACTACTTTACAGCGATCATTCCGACCTTGAAATGTGGCATCAATATTTTGATCTCGACCGCGATTATTCGATAATTCGAAAATCTGTTTCCGTGAATGATTTTATGCGAAAAGCCTGCGAAATCGGACGAGGAATTCGAATTTTACAACAAGATCCGTGGGAATCGTTATGTTCGTTTATCCTTTCGCAATGTAATCATATCACAAGGATCAAGGGGATCATCGCACGATTGTGCGAATACTACGGAACGGCAATTGAATGTGAAGGCAAGGTGCTTTACAGTTTTCCCACACCCGAAACGATTGCGGGTTTGAATATTTCCGACCTAGATTGCTTACGGGCGGGGTACCGTGCGAAATCTTTGCTGAATGCCGCCCGTGAGATCGCGGACGGACGGCTGAATTTTGACGATTTCGCGACAATGGACAGTGAAAATGTAATTCAAACACTCTGTAATTTGCAAGGCGTCGGACCGAAAGTCGCGTCCTGCACAATGCTATTCGGGTTACACCGAACGGATGCGTTTCCCGTCGATGTGTGGATGAAGCGTGCGGTCGACAAATATTTCGGCGGAAAAGATTTTGACGCAAACGCGGTTTTCGGCGAGAACGCGGGAATGGCGCAACAATATATTTTTTATTTTATGAGGGAAAACAACATCAAATAGAGCGGAGGAAAACATATGAAATTTACCGTAAGTGGCGGCAACCAAGGCGCAAATATCACGTTGAACGAGCGTGAGTGCGGCGGCATACTTTTTGTGGATGTCCGCATGAAACTGAAATCGGAAGAAATCCCCGAAACATTTACCGTGGAGTGGAGTATTCCCGATCTCGGCGGATATGCGACGCTGACGCCGGAGGATTACCGCGATCATTCGATGTGTATGCACTGGCGCCGAAGATTTACTTCTTCACGCTTGTCAAGCAATATGCCGCTTCACCAGATTGCGTCTTTGAGTGGAAAAAACTGTATCACCATGGCAATTTCCGACGCAAAAACTCCGACGAAATTACAGACCGGCGTTTGCGAATTTGACGGAAATTTTGCCTGCGCGGCGATCTTTTTCACCATGCCAACGGCACCGTTGAAGGAATATTCGGCGACGATCCGCATTGATATGCGCGATGTTCCGTATTACGAAAGTGTTTACGATGTTTCCGATTGGTGGGAAAAGGAATGTGGTTATCCGTCCGCCTATGTCCCGGATTCGGCGAAAAAACCAATGGATTCACTTTGGTATAGTTTTCATCAGTCGCTGAACCCGGATGAAGTCGTGAACGAATGCAAAGAAAGCGTGAAACTCGGTATGGAATCCGTCATCATCGATGACGGCTGGCAGACCGATGACAGTAGCGGCGGATTTGCATACTGCGGCGACTGGCAACCTTCCCGCAAAAAGGTCGGGAATATGGCGGAATTGGTTGGAAAGATCCACGATGTCGGCATGAAGGTTATCCTTTGGTACAGTATTCCGTTTGTCGGGATTCATTCGCAAAAATACGAAGAATTCAAGGATTATTTTCTCGACCAAACAGGGGACAAAGAAACGTTTTTCGCCCTCGATCCTCGCTATAAAAAGGTGCGCGACTATCTCATCGGTACCTATACGGCGGCGGTAAAAAATTGGAATCTAGACGGATTGAAACTTGATTTTATTGATTCGTTTGAACTCAAGGGCAAGTCGTTGCAACCCGATCCGCGTCGTGACTATTCCTCGTTGGAAGACGGCGTTGACGCGTTGATGACCGGGGTGATCGAGGCTCTTTCCAAGGTCAATCCCGAAATTATGATCGAATTCCGTATGAGTTACGTCGGACCGTCCATTCGTAAATTCGGCAATATGTTCCGCGTTGGCGACTGTGCGTCGGACGCCGTCTGCAACCACGCTAATATCATCAATATGCGCATGACTTCCGGCGTGACTGCGATCCATTCGGATATGATGATGTGGAGCCCGGAGGATTCCGCGGAAAACGCGTCAATTCAAATTGCAAGTGCGTTGTTCGGTGTACCGCAAATTTCCGTTCGCGTTGACAGAATGCCCGAAACTCATCGAAAAATGATCAAATATTATTTGGATTTCTGGAAAGCACATCGTGATGTACTCCTCGACGGTAAACTCATCGCCGATCATCCCGAATGTCAGTACACGCTTGCACGTTCCATTCTCGGCGATCGAAGCGTGATTGTTTCCTATGCTGAAAAACTTGTCGATGTGACGACAAAATCGGCGGTGATCGTGAATATTTCCGGCGAAAGCGGGCTTTATATTCAGCATTGCGAAGGAAAAAGTTACCATATTGTGAACTGTATGGGCGATGAGATCGCGTTCGGATCCTTTAATGCGGAAATTGAAAAAATTACCGTTCCGACCGGCGGTATGTTGTTTATCGGGGGAAAGTGATGCGTTATACTGCGTTTGATGTCGAAACACCAAATCAAAAAAACGACCGAATGAGTGCCATTGGTGTTGCCTTGATCGAGGACGGTATGATCGTTCAAGAATACGACACCATCGTCGATCCGATGACATTTTTTGAACCGTTTCATATCGAACTGACCGGGATCACCCCCGAAATGGCGAAAAAATCGCCAACTTTCCCGGAGGTTTGGAATGAAATCGCCCCTTTGTTTGAGGACTCGGTACTCGTGGCACACAACGCGCCGTTTGATTTGGGGGTGCTTTGCAAATGCCTGCACGCGTATGGCATCCAATGGAAGACAACGGTGAAGTACGTCTGCACCGTTCGGCTTGGTCGGGTGTGTTATCCGGGGTTGAATGACCATCGACTTGACACCCTTTGTGATCGCGTCGGTATTGAACTAGACCATCATCGGGCTGGGAGCGATACGCACGCTTGTGCGGAACTGTTGCTCGACTATATCAGTCATGATATTGATCCCGAACGGTATTTCGCTGAATTTGATTTTTTGTGCGGAAGGACGGTCGACCGGTGGAAAAGAAGATAACCGAAGTCGTTGCGGCATTGATTTGGAACGGTGACCGTTTTATGGCGTGTCAACGGCCGGAATACAAGGCACGCGGCTTAAAGTGGGAATTTGTCGGCGGAAAAGTTGAGCCGGGTGAAACCATGCAGCAGGCACTCAAACGCGAGTGTATGGAAGAATTATCCGTCGAAATCGACGTTGGGGATCTGTATATGCAACTGGTTCACGAATACCCGGATTTGACGGTTCGGTTGACGCTCTTTAACGCGACGATCAAAAGCGGCATACCGCAGTTGAACGAGCATAACGACCTTCGATGGATCACCGTAGACGAGATCGACAACTACGAATTTTGCCCTGCGGATGAAGAAATTCTTGTGAAATTGAAGGCGAACCGATGATGGGTTCATGAGAAAACATCGGGAAATCATTCAAAACGATGTAAAGGTAGTACACTTTGCATTAGAATGAATTCTGAACTGGCGTTTCAACGATCCGGATGTATGAACAGCCTACGAATTATTTTGCATTTTTTCAAATTAAATATACCAAAAATAAAACATACAATCTATTTTTTGTCACTTTCAGCCAATCGAAGAATACGCTTCGTTCTGTTCAACGGAACGGGTAATTCTTCGAGCGTAAAGTGTTCTACCTTGACAATATAACCTATGCTTTCCAACTTTGAGGAATAGGTCGGAACGACGACTCGGTCGCCTTTTGTGTATGTCGGATCGGTTGTGCGGTAATAATATGTCCGTCCGTCGCCGAAACTGATACTGCAATAAATATATTTGCCGGTTTGACGGGGAGAACCTTTCATTCCGTCCAGATATGCACGGTTTTCATCGCTGACAAAGTCCTTGTATGTGTCGAGTTCATTTTCAATTTTGTCAAGTGTACCCGTTTCCGCACAACGGTCGATGAAAGATTTGACGAGTCCGTCGCGTTCGTTTTCCAAAGAGGAAAGCATTTCGCGGACAAACCGGGTGGAAGCGGATTTTTCCGTCGACAATTTTTGAAGGATCTGAATTGCACCCCGAAAAGAATCAAAAAATAAGGATGCGATGCAGGTGCTTCGCAGGTCGTTTAGGTTTTTCGTCAGTTCTTTTGTTTCATTCGGGAAATAACGAGCGATATTTTTCAGTGCAAGATTTAATTTAATAGTGTCCAATAAAGCCATTTTATCACCCAAAATCGAGGAAATTATGGAAAAAATTACGATTAACGCCCATGCGAGCGTAAAAATCACATCATCAAAAACTGTCTATTTCGATCCGTATTTGATCGAAGAGGCTATGCATGATGCGGATGTCATCTTCATTTCACATTCTCATTACGATCATTTTTCACCGGAAGCGATTGAAAAGATCGTTAAACAGACCACGGTTTTCGTTGCCCCGAAGTCGATGAAGGAGGAAATGACCGATTATTCGGATCACGAGATCGTTTTTGTTGAGCCGGAACAAAAATATGAGACGGTGGGAATTCATTTTTCGACCGTTGCCGCGTACAATATTGCGAAAACCTTTCATCCGCGTCACAACGAATGGGTTGGATATGTCGTTAATTTGGACAAAAAGGTCTATTTTGCGGGCGATACCGAATTGACGCCGGAAATTCGGAATGTTCACTGCGATGTTGCAATTCTGCCGATCGGGGGAAAATACACAATGGACGCCAGAGATGCGGCGGAATTGGTCAATTTTCTCCGTCCGAAGGTTGCAATCCCGATGCACTACGGATCCATTATCGGCTCAAAAGAGGATGCAGATTTGTTTGAAAGCCTGATCGACACAAATATTGAGGTTCGAAAACTTATCTAGCATATGAAAAGTTCGCCTATCCCCAAAACCGGGGATAGGCGTTTTTTATCAGTATTTGACGGGCAACGGATTTTGACGGTGCGCTTCTTCCATAACGGCGACCTGAACGCCGAGTTGTTTGAGCGTAACACGCAAAGGCTCGCCGTTGGCGAGGTGGTTGTAAATGTCGGTATAAAGGCAATAGGTATCGGCGGAGAACACATTGTCCATGACATTGACAACATCCCAACTTTCCTCATGCCAAGGAAGTTGTTCGCCGCAATATCGGGGTGAGCCGTCCTCAAAACGGAGGGATTCCCGCGTCAGATGTTGTTGCGGGGCTTCCTTTTCATCGAAATACTTCCAACGGACGGTCTTTTGATCGGCGGAAAGGGAACCGCGGTCGCCGTGTACCTGGAACGAATAGCCACAGAAAGCGTTGCAGGAGGAGATTTCGACCTCAACAACGGGCTTATTCGGTCGAGTCAGGATGAGAAGAACATAGTCTTCCGCGTCACCAAAGGTGTTGACGCAATCCATTTTGCAAAAAACATTCGGCACTTCATCGTAATCGCCGAAGAATTCGAGTGCGTGACCGACTGGATGCGGACCGGTATTGTAAAGACTGCCCGCAGTATTGCATTGAAGCGTCTGCCAGTCCCAACGGCGTGCATATCCGTTGACGGCGACCTTGACATTGACGATTCGTCCCAAAACGCCACTGCGTGCAATTTCCAACACCTTTTGGAACTGCGCACGATAGCGGGATTGCAGGAACGGCATTAAATCGCCATTGGATTCCGCGTCGGCTTTGACAAGTTGGTTGAAAACTTCCGTATTCGGTGCAATCGGCTTTTCGGATAGCACGTTGAAGTCATGACGGAGCAGATCAAAAGAGATCGGGGCATGAAATTGGGAATAGGACGCGTTTACGACGAAATCAATATCGTTTCTGCCGAATAGTTCACGGTAATCACAGAGGGTTTCACAACCGTGTTCGGAGGCGGCTAGCGCACGACGGTACTCCAATTCGTCCACGACTGCGACAAGTTCAAATCGGTCGTCGTTTTTGAGGTGGGCACAATGGATATCGCGTCCGCTTCGACCGTAACCAATGACGGCAACTCGAAGTTTTTTCATGTTTTTCATCCTTTCAACCTAATTTGACTTTATTCTAACACCGCCCGATCCGAAAAGCAATACGGTTTTAATCAAAACTTAAAGGTAAAACAGTGGATTTTTCCCGAAAATATGTTAGAATTTATGTATCAATCGTGGGAGGATTTTTATGTATCGAATTCTTGTATGTGACGACGAAGCGGATATTGTTTCGGCATTGAAGATATATTTGGAGGCGGAAGGCTACGAAGTCGTCACGGCTTCCAACGGGCTTGAAGCGATTGAATTGGCAAAGCAGACCGAAGTCCAACTTATCCTGTTGGACATTATGATGCCGGAACTTGATGGGATTTCGGCGATGGTGCATTTGAGAGAGGAATGTAACGCACCAGTTATATTGTTGACGGCAAAGGCGGAGGATGCGGACAAAATCCTCGGTCTTGATATGGGCGCGGACGATTATATCACAAAACCGTTCAGCCCTGCGGTACTTCTTGCGCGTGTGCGTAGTCAACTTCGCAGATACACCTCTCTCGGAGGTGTGCAAAAGGAAACGGGGCGGCTGATCATCGGCGGAGTCGTCCTCGATGATCAGGCAAAGACCGTGGAAGTTGACGGGATCCCCGCAATGCTGACGCCGATCGAATTCAATTTGTTAAAATACCTCATGACTAATGCCGGAAAAGTTTTTTCCACGACGCAGATCTATGAAGCGGTTTGGAACGATCCCGCCTACGGTGCAGACGGAACGGTTGCCGTACATATCCGTCATATTCGTGAAAAGATCGAAGCGGATCCTGCGGAGCCTCGTTATATCAAGGTGGTTTGGGGACAGGGGTACAAATTTGAGAACATAAAAAACCGTGGCACGGAGGTGTGAAATGACGAAAAATCTTGCGGTGAAGATCACAGCGATCTTTTTGTTTGCGGCATTTGCTGCAATTCTCGGATTGACCGTGGTCGGCTGGCAATATATGTCTGTTTGCGAACGTTATGTGGTCCCTGAGCCGGGAATGGATGGTGGGATGTATTGGGGATTGCATGAATTCAAAAGTCTCTTTGTTCCGACGGTGATCGTTTCGCCGTTGATCATGCTGATTTTGATGGTTTATTTGGTCTGCGTCGAAGGTCACCGCACGGGAACGGATGAAATTCTGCCGAATTTGCAGGATCATATCCCGACCGATCTTTATTTCGGAATGGCGATTGTGGCGTTGGTGTTTGTCGTCAGCGTCGGATATACCGCGATAGAGGACATTTTCTCGCTTTACTACGACTACGCCGATGTATGGAGCGTCGGTGTGACATTCAGCGCACCTCAACTGATCTGGCTTCTTCCGATTGGTGCCGCAACAATCATGGGAAGCGCTCTCATTTGTCTTGCGGGAATTCTTACAATCGCCGCAAGAATCAAATTGCGTACCTTTTTCAAAAATACGGTTATTTACCGAATTGGTGCGGGAATTACCGATGTTTTGATGAATTTCGGCGGAACGGCAAAATGGGCGGTCGCGTTTTTGGGAATTCAGGTCGTAAATCTGTTTTTGTTTTTTTGGTGATACAGGGCAAATGGTCGGCTTTGATCGGGATAATGGGACTGATTTCGCTGAACGGATGGACATTTATTCGCATTTTCCGCATCTCAAAGCAGGCAAATGAGGTCAAACAAGGCGTATTGCGGATTCGTTCGGGGGATTCGAATTACAGAATTTTTTCCGCGGGAATGACGGAGGAACTGAAATTGATCGCCGAAACGATCAACGGCATCGGTGACGGAATTCATGCGGCGGTCGAAAAACAGATGAAAAGCGAACGCATGAAAACGGAATTGATCACGAATGTTTCGCACGATATCAAAACGCCCGTCACATCCATTGTTTCCTATGCGCGCTTGCTTTGTGAAACCGATCTTGACCAAAAACAGCGCGAGTATGCGTCGGTCATCGACCGTCAGTCAATGCGGTTAAAGAAATTGACCGAGGACATCGTCGAAGCGTCGAAAGCGTCTTCGGGTTCGTTGGAGGTACATCTGTCGCCGGTCGATATTTGCGAACTTGCTCGTCAAGCGGCGGGGGAGTATGAGGAAAGGTTTGCAAAAGCCGATCTGGAATTCGTCTGCGTCATCCCGGACGAAAAGCGTTATGTCATGGCGGACGGGCGATATTTGTGGCGCGTGATCGACAATCTGCTTGCAAATGCCTTTAAGTATTCCGCCAAGGGAACAAGGGTGTATTTTTTGGAAACGAGTGATACGGAATATGAAAGTATTTCGGTAAAAAACATCTCCAAAAAGATGCTGAATATACCAGCAGAGGAACTTTTGGAACGCTTTGCACGAGGTGATGAATCACGCAACGAAGAAGGAAGCGGGCTTGGCTTGTCGATTGCAAAAAGTCTGACGGAACTTCAACACGGCAAACTGAATTTGATGATCGACGGAGATCTTTTTAAGGCGACTGCGTCGTTTCAAACCACCGAAGCACCTACGCAGGATTGATTATTAGTCGAAAATAAGAGCAGTACCTTGAATGATCATGGTACTGCTCTCGGCATATATGGGACTAGATTTGATCGGTGTAAAGTTTGGCAAGTGCCGTAATTTCGTCGAATTTGCCCGCTTCGATGAGTTTCTTTTTGATGATGTTGCTTCCGATCCCGACACCTTTCACACCTGCGGCGAGGTAATCTTTGATGTTCGTTTCGTTCACACCGCCGACGGCGAGTGCCTTGATATGCGAAAGCGGGGCAAGCACGGCTTTGATATAGCCGATCCCGAGCGTGTCACTCGGAAAGATTTTTATAAAATCCGCGCCTGCTACATGTGCCGCCTGCATTTCGGTCGGCGTCATCGCGCCAGGCATTGAAACAAGACCGAGTTCACGCGTGCGCTTGATCACGGATTTGTCGACATTCGGGGAAATAATGTATTTAGCGCCCGCTTTTGCCGCGATCTCGACCTGATGCGGGGATAGAACGGTACCCGCACCGATCAGCATCCTGCCATCGAAATGCTTGTTGAGCAGGGCGATCTGTTCGGCGGTCTTTTCTTCCGGAAATTCACCTGCGGGATCAAAAGTGATCTCCATCAATCGAATTCCGCCGGCATAAACGGCTTCCGCGGTGGGAAGAAGCAAATCGGTATCGAGTTTACGAACGATCGCAATGATTTTATGAGTATCGACAAATTCAACGATCTGTTGTTTCATTTCAAGTCCTCCGTAATAGAATAACGAAAATGTATCATATTATGGGGGATCTGTCAAGACTCGTAATCCACGACAACTCGGCTTTCGATGACCTGATGAACGAATTCACGCACGGCAAGGTGCAACGGATGCACCTGATAAGCATCCTGTGCGGCGGCGTCAACGAATTTTGAAAGAAGACAGACATCCATGCCCTTTGGATTGTAATTGACGCCGACTTCGGCAGAGATCAGACCGTCGATCTTTCCGACGAGTCCTTCGAGTTTTTGCTTCATTTCAAGCGCGTTTTCAGTCTTTGAATGACCGAGTGCGCCTTCTTTGAGATTCCACATGACGATATGAGTAACCATTTTATCCTCCGATCAGGAAAGTTCAAACATTCCGGTGTATAGTTGATAATATTTGCCGTGCTGACCAAGCAGGTCGTCGTGGTCGCCACGTTCGATAATCTCGCCGTTTTCAAGTACCATAATGGCGTTTGAGTTGCGGACGGTCGAAAGACGGTGGGCGATGACGAAAACCGTTCGGTTTTGCATCAATTTATCCATACCGCGTTCGATCAACGACTCGGTACGGGTGTCGATGGAACTTGTGGCTTCGTCGAGGATCAATACCGGAGGATCGGCGACCGCGGCACGCGCAATCGCGATCAATTGACGCTGCCCCTGACTGAGGTTTGCACCATCGGCGGTCAGCATCGTATCGTATCCGTTCGGAAGGTGGGAAATGAAGAAATGTGCGTTTGCAAGTTTCGCCGCCGCAACGATCTCATCGTCGGTGGCATCCAAACGACCGTAGCGGATGTTGTCCTTGACCGTGCCGGTGAAAAGATGCGTATCTTGAAGCACCATGCCGAAGGAACGGCGCAGGTCGTCTTTTCGGATGTCCTTGATGTCGATTCCGTCGTAGGTGATAGAGCCGGAGTCGATGTCGTAAAAGCGGTTGATCAGATTGGTGATCGTGGTCTTGCCCGCACCTGTGGAGCCGACAAATGCGATTTTTTGACCGGGCTTGGCATAAAGGCTGATCCCGTGAAGGATTGTTTTTTCCGGCACATAGCCGAAGACGACATCTTTGAGTTTCATATCGCCTTTGAGTTCGATAAGTTCCGTTGATCCGTCGTCAAGCGGACGCTTCCATGCCCAAAGTTTGGTACGGTGGCTGACTTCGACGAGTACGTTACCCATTCTTTCGACATTGACAAGGCGGACTTTGCCGTCATCTTCTTCGACCTTTTCGCCGATCATTGCGCGAATTCTTTCGGCACCCGCAAGGGCGGAAAGGATGGAAGTAATCTGTTGGGAGATTTGCGTGATCGGTTGCGAGAACGAGCGCGTGTATTGCAAAAATGCGGCGAGTGTTCCGAGTTGAGCGACCGGGTTGCCGCTTCGGATGGCGAGCCATCCGCCGATTGCCGCTGTGAGCGCGTAGTGGACATAGGAGAGGTTATTCATGATCGGCATCAGAATACTGCCGAAGGTCATGGCGTTGCAGGCGCTGTTGCAGAGTTCTTCGTTGAGTGCATCAAAATCCCGCTTTACCTGATCCTCATGGTTGAATACCTTGACGACCTTTTGTCCTTCTATCATTTCTTCGATATAGCCGTTGACCTGACCGATTGCTTTTTGCTGACGGATGAAGTATCCCGCACTCTTACCGCCGACCTTTTTGACGATGAGAAGCACACTTGCAAGCATAATGAGAACGAGGATCGTCAGTTTCCAACTCAAAATCAGCATCATCACAAAGACGCCGACAACCGAAACAGTAGTTGAAATCAATTGCGGGATGCTCATGGAGATCATTTCACGAAGAGTGTCGGTATCGTTGGTGAAACGGCTCATGATTTCGCCGTGGGTACGAGAATCGAAATATCGGATCGGCAGATTTTGCATATGACGGAACATATCGATACGGATGCGTTTGAGGACGCCCGTGGAGATGTTCAGCATCAACCTGTTTTGCAAAAACGATGCCGCGGAACCGAAGATATAAACGCACGCCATGATCGCAAGTGTTCCGATAAAGCCGGACAGATCGGGATTTTCAACGCCGATGAACTGCGTCAGGTTATTGATCATCGGTTTGAGCAGGTAGGTGCCTGCAACACCGGCGAGGGCACTCACGAAAAGGCAGAATACAATGACGACAAGTTGAAATTTGAAGCCGCCGAGATAGGAGAGAATGAACTTAAACGAGCCTTTGACATCCTTCGGCTTTTCAAAGCCACCTCTGCCGTGGCCGTGTCCACCGGGACCGCCCGGACCGGGACCGGTGGTTTTTTGCGGTTTGCGATCCATTATGCCACCTCCTTATTCTGCGACTGATAGACCTCACGATAGATTTCGTTTGACGCGAGAAGTTCTTCGTGTGTACCGACGGCGTTGATCTTGCCGTCTTCAAGGACGATGATCTTGTCCGCCTCCTTGACGGAGGCAACACGCTGAGCGATGATAATGGTCGTTGTATCGCCGAGATCGGATTTGAAGCAATCGCGGATTTTTGCGTCGGTTGCGGTATCAACGGCACTCGTACTGTCGTCGAGAATGATGATTTTCGGGTGCTTTAAGAGTGCACGTGCAATGCAAAGACGCTGTTTCTGACCGCCCGAAACATTGACGCCGCCCTGACCGAGGTCGGTGTCATAGCCGTCGGGGAAGGAACGGATGAATTCATCCGCCTGGGCCGCACGGCAAGCAGCGGCAATTTCTTCGTCCGTGGCGTCGGCATTGCCCCATTTTAAGTTATCGCGGATTGTGCCGGAGAACAGAACGTTCTTTTGAAGCACCATTGCAACGGAGTCACGAAGTTCCGTCAAGCCATACTCGCGCACATCGTGACCGCCGACCTTGACGGAGCCGGAATAAACATCGTAAAGACGCGGAATTAGGGAAACAAGCGTGCTTTTTGCCGATCCCGTACCGCCGATGATACCAACGGTTTCGCCGGATTTGATGGTAAGGTTGACATCTTCAAGCGTGAGATTTTCGGGATCGCGTGCATAGGAAAAATTGACGTGATCAAATACGATATCGCCATTTGCGACTTTGAGATTGCGATCGGCGCCGACATCGCTGATGTCGACTTTTTCTTCGATGATTTCAACGATACGATTGACGCTTGCCTTGGAAATGACAAGGCTGACAAACGCGAACGAGACCATCATCAGCGAAGAAAGGATCTGCGTGATATAACTGAGGAAACTGACAAGTTCGCCCGTGAACATGGTGCCTTGAATGATGTAGTGACCGCCGAACCATGCAACCGCAATCATACAGGCGTACATTGCAAGCATCATCATCGGCATGGCGCAGACGATGAGTTTTTCGGCACGCTTTTGTGCTTCGCAGACGTCGGATGCGGCTTCGACAAATTTTTCATTTTCGTAATCACGTCGGACAAATGCCTTGACAACACGAATTGCGAT
>DCHG01000009.1:0-1491 GCA_002315595.1 Clostridiales bacterium UBA1758
GCAATGACGGATGAGGTTATGAAAAACGAGCGTTACTCATCCCCCGACTTCCCCAAAATGGAATACACAAAAAGCGTCCCCAATAAAATATGAAAGGACTTCCCACCATGATGAAATTCATCGACGAAAAGATCCTCGTCATCGCGGAGGAACTGAAACGGCTCTCCCGCAAAAAACTCTTCGACATCACCGCGATCACCTATGCCCCTTCGGGCTATCTTGCGGAGGTCGGCAAACCCGACGACTCCGCCTACCGTCCATTTGACACTTCGACGCGTGTGAAAGGTCGGGACGCGCACTATCGGTTCCGCTTCTGCTTCGACGCCCCCGCCGTCGAACCGGGCAAGATCCTGCGGTTTGCGGTTGCCACCGGTCGGGAAGGCACATGGGACGCGACCAATCCGCAGATCACGGTCTACTTCAACGGAAAACTCGTGCAGGGGCTTGACACCAATCATACCGAATTCCCCGTGGAGCCGAATACGCATTTCGAGGTCGAGGCTTACTATTATACCGGCATGACGGGCGAAGCCGCGTCCTTTTTGCCCTGTCTGTATGAAATCGACGCGGAAATCGACGCCGCCTACTATGATTTCAAAGTTCCCGCCATGGCGGCTCAGGTGCTCGACGAAGACGACGTCAACCGTGCCGAAATTTTGAAATACCTCAACTACGCCGAACGAATGCTTGACCTGCGAAATGCCTATTCGCCCGAATTCTACGCCGGTCTGCGTTCCGCCCGCGAATTTCTGAAAAAGGAATTTTACGAAAATCCCGCGGTCTGCGGCAAATTCCCCGCAACCGTCTCGACCGTCGGACATACGCATATCGACGTGGCGTGGCTTTGGACGCTTGCGCAGACGCGTGAAAAAGCCCAGCGCAGTTTTTCGACCGTACTGAACCTGCAAAAGGAATTCCCCGAATACATTTTTATGTCCTCTCAGCCCCAACTTTACGAATTCGTGCGTCAGTCCAACCCCGAACTGTTTGCCGAAATCCAGGCGGCGGCGAAGGCGGGCAAATGGGAGGTCGAGGGTGCGATGTGGCTCGAAGCCGACTGCAACCTCACATCGGGCGAAAGCCTCATCCGTCAAATCGTCCACGGAAAGCGTTTTATGAAACAATTTTTCGACACGGACAGCCATATTCTGTGGCTTCCCGATGTTTTCGGTTACTCCGTGGCTCTGCCGCAGATCCTCAAAAAGACCGGCGTCGACACCTTTGTCACCAGCAAAATCAGTTGGAACGAGTTCAACCAAATGCCGAACGACGCCTTCCTCTGGCGTGGCGTCGACGGAAGCGAGGTCTTTGCCTACTTCCTGACCGCACGCGATAACGGCGCCGATTTCAAGGGGTTTATCGTCACCTACAACGGCGATATCACGCCCGCAATGGTGCTTGGCACCTACGAGCGTTTTCAGAATAAGGACTACAACCGCGACACCGTGATCACCTTCGGCTACGGCGACGGCGGCGGCGGCCCCACCCGCG
>DCHG01000009.1:1529-3346 GCA_002315595.1 Clostridiales bacterium UBA1758
GGTATGCGTACCGGGCTTCCCGGCTTTCCCGCGACAAAAATGGAAAAAGCGGGCGATTTCCTCGCCCGTGTCCGCAAAAATTTCGACGATAACTGCCGTCTGACCGGGCACACCCCGCGTTGGTCGGGCGAACTCTACCTCGAACTCCACCGTGGCACCTACACCTCGATCGGCAAAAACAAACGCAACAACCGCAAGTCGGAATTTTTGTTCGAAAACGCCGAAAAACTCGCCGTCACCGACCGTCTTTTGAACGGCGGAACTTATCCGGCGGAGGAAATTTACGACGCATGGACGACCATTCTTCTCAATCAGTTCCACGACATTATTCCGGGCTCGTCGATTTTCGAGGTCTACGAGGACTCCGACAAGCAGTACGCCGCCCTTTCCGAGCGTGGCGCACGCATTATCGCGGGCAAACTCGCCTCTCTCACCCGCCGGATCGCGGGCAAGGGAACCCTCGTCTATAACCCGACCTCGTTTGCCGCCGACCTCCCCGTCCGCATAGACGGCGTCACCCGCATTGCCCGTGGCGTTCCCGCACTCGGTTGGAAGGTATTTTCGAACTTTTCGGACGAAAAGGCGGTCGAAATCCACGGGAACACCGCGGAAAACGAATTTTTCACGCTCACTGTGGAGCCCGGCGGCGGACTGAAAATTTATGACAAGCGCAATGCCCGATCGGTCTTTGCCGAGGGCAAATCGGGCAATGTCCTCGAAGCGTATGAGGACTTCCCGCGTGCCTACGACGACTGGGAGATCACGAATTATTATAAGGACAAGATGTGGCGCCCGACCGTGAAAAGCATCAAACCGATCACCGACGGTGACCGTGCGGGCTTCGAGGTCGTCTACACCTTCTCGCGTTCGACCTTGACACAGCGCATATGGCTTTACAGCCGTATCGACCGGATCGACATCGAAACAACTGCCGACTGGCATGAACAGCATATCCTGCTCAAAGCCGCATTCCCGACCGACCTCAACACCAACACCGTCACCTGCGAGGTGCAGTATGGCTCGGTGGAGCGTCCGACGCACGAAAATACAAGTTGGGACGCGGCAAAATTCGAAATCTGCGCCCAAAAATGGGCGGATCTGTCGGATAACGGCTACGGCGTGTCCGTCCTCAACGACTGTAAGTACGGCTATTCTGCCGAAGGCAGTACCCTGAAACTGACGCTGATCAAGTGCGGGACTTACCCGAATACGCAGGCGGATCAAGGACATCACAAGTTCGTGTATTCCGTCTATCCGCACAAGGGCAATGTCCGTGTGGGCGATACCGTGAAGCAGAGTTATCTTCTCAATTTGCCTGCGATCACCGCACCCGTCAACGGCGGCGACGGAAGCCTGCCCGATGAGTATTCGCTTGTCAGCGTCGATCGGGAAAACGTCATTGTCGAGGCAGTCAAGCAGGCGTATGACTCCGACGCGACCGTCATCCGCGCCTATGAGTCGTCCAACGCCCGCACAAAGACGACCGTCACCCTCGGCTTCGACGCAAATTCCGCAGTTCTCTGCGATATGCTCGAAAACGAGATCGCCCCGTTGAAGATCCAAAACCGCCAAATCGAGTTGACGCTGAACCCCTTCGAAATCGTCACCGTAAAGGTGAAGTGAAAAACGCCCCCCGTAGGGGACGATCTGTGATCGTCCCGCAATGACGGATGAGGTTATGATACCCACCGTCATTGCGAGGAGGGCGAACGCCCGACGTGGCAATCCGTTCCCCCGTCCTTCGTCCCCCCGTCATTGCGAGGAGCATTTTGAATGCTCCGTGGCAATCCGTACCCCCGTAACCTTCTCCTTAAATA
>DCHG01000051.1:0-14854 GCA_002315595.1 Clostridiales bacterium UBA1758
TCCATTTTTATGGGTACAGTTTAGGTTGACATCATGGAAAAGACCGTACAGAATCTTCCAGACAGACAGACAGACAGACAGACAGACAGACAGACAAGAAAATCAGGCGTTGAACTTCTGAAAATACTGGCTATTTTTCTTGTTGTCCTCAGTCACGTGGTGCAAACACTGCACGAAAATGCGGGGGAATATTCGATCGATATAAATGAAGCGACTGTGAATATAAAGCATTTGATACTGGCAATATTGAGGCATTCGGGTTCATTTGGGAACTCGATCTTTTTTGTTTGTTCGGCGTGGTTCCTTGTGGATATGAAGCAATTTCGTCCCAAAAAGATTTTTCGGATGTGGTTGAAAGTGTGGACGATTTCGCTGTTCGTTCTTGTCTGCGTTTATTTCTTCGGTGATGTTCACCTTGGCGGATCGATGATTGTAAAATGTATTTTGCCGACGATTTTTGATAATACCTGGTACATATCAGGCTACATGATATTTTGTTTGGTTGTACCTCTTTTGAATATTATCTTGGATCGAATAGATCAAAAAATATTGTTGTCGATCAATCTTGTTACGCTGATCCTTAGCGCAATTAAGTTTGTGGTTATGCAAGAGGCTTCCCCGTTTCAGATAAATAATTTGGTTTTGTGGTGTATCATCTATTTTTGGATTGCATATTTGAAGCGTTATGTGCCAAAACTTCAACATAGCATACGATACGGTATCGTTTTAACATTATTCGGATTCGTGGGTTTTGTTGGAATGACACTTGCTGTGAATTATTTAGGTCTGAGAATGGATTATTTATCGAAATCACTTTTGCGATGGAATGGAAACTATAATCTTTTTATAATTTTGATGGCGATTGGATCGCTGCTGATTGCAAATTGTATGACATTCCATAGTAATTTGATCAACAAAATATCGGGATTATCATTATTGATATATGTGATTCATGAAAACTTGTTATTGAGGCAATTTTACAGACCGATGTTATTTCGTTGGTTATATCAAACATATGGCTACAATCACATTGTTGCGTGGGTGTTTGTTTTTTCGGTATTGATTTTTTGTGCGTCAATTTTAATTAGTATAGTATTCCAAAAGACAGTTGAAAAAGGATTGAATAAAATCGCGGATAAATGCTATCCGCATATGGTATCCTTCGGAGAAAAAGTTGTTATTTCGATTGAGAAAATCTTATAAAAGATACGGATATTCGCATTATAATAAAAAATGAAAAAAGTCATTGTAAATCGGTATGAATGCCGATTCACAATGACTTTTTTATTGCACTCGTTCTTTTCATTCCTCCGTAGAGGACTGTTTTTTCAGTTTATATAATTCTTCTGCGGCGATCCGTGTTTTTGCCACGATGTCGCCGGAATGCGGAAAGCAGTAATACAGAACCTTTTTATTGCCGATACAGATCATATCGCCGATTTCATACCAATAATAATCAGAATACAGTCCGTATGATGAGGTCGGTGACTGGTGGTAATCAAGTCTTCCGTCACAAGCGTTGAGGGTGAAACCGTCGGTCGTGTGCGTCAGGCGGCCTTCACCGACCATGCGAATTGCCGTGAAGTCGGTCAACACGCCGACATCGACACCCACATCAAGCGAATATGAGCCGTTTTTCAACTCCCGACGGACTTCATCACGCTCCCATTGATACCAGTCGGGGATGTGTGAAAATTCGGTTTCGCCACTTTCGGCGTGTAGTTCGCCGAGCGTCGTCAGATGATATTTTTTTCCGCAGGCATGGCAAACAAGATATTCGCCTTTCCCCTCCATTTGCCCTTCAACCCCGCAGGATGCGCATTTATACAAGATGCGGTTCAATCCGTCGGCACGAAACGGCTCGTTGATCTCGATTTTATTTTTGCGTTGCCAGTCGAAATTGTCAAACGAGAACGCCCCGTCGAGTATTTCATCGATTTCGGCGACGCTTTTTTGATTGAGATCGTCCGCGGAAAGAAGGCAACGCATTTCCGCACTGACGTTGACTTTGCGCTTTTGCAGACCGTTGTAAAGCGGATCGCGGGCGAAAGCCCCCTTTGTCGTGACCATCACGATCGGCACACCGAGCCGCTTGAAAAGCACGCCGAGTCTGCGCGGGAGTGCCGTGGCACGCCCGTCAAAGGAATAACTCGCTTCGGGGTACATCAGTACGCTTGCGGAGAGTTTCGTCAGTGCATATTTGATATCGCCGATCATCGCAAGATCGGTGACGAATTTTTCGGTCGGAATACATCCGAGTTCGCGCATCAGCCATTCTTTTCCGACAAAACCGTCGGAGGTACAGACGATGCAATACGGTTTCGGGTACATCAAACGCGAAACGATTTCAAGGTCGATAAAACTGGAATGATTCATCAAAATCATCCACGGTCCCTGACCTGCGGCATCCATATTTTCCTTTGTGAAGCGGAAATTCGTCTGTTTCAAGTCGGGGATTGCCGCCATTCGCACAAGTGTGCGAAAAAACAAATTCGGTTTTTTGGGGCGTTTTCGTTCAGTGCGAAGGTGCGCCATTGCTTCGTCAATATCGGCTTTGATCGTTTTGATTTTCATTGATTCACATCCTTTTTGATAAGTTATTATACCAAAATTTGTTTTTTTTTACAATCTGTTATTCTTGACTTTTTTTCGACGGCATGATATTATTTTGATATCATATGAAAGGAGAGTTCAATATGACGGAGAAAATATATATAAAACGTGCCAACGGAATGTCGGCACTAATGCTTGCGATCTTTGCACATCTTGCGAGCATTGCCGGGTTTGTTGTTGGGTGTGTTGCGGCAATGCCAGCGGTCATCATTCTTTGTGCGCTTTTGATGTGCGGTATTGTGTTTGTTTATCCCGGTCTTCGGATTCTCAAACCGCAGGAGGCGTTGGTTTTGACCTTGTTCGGCAAATATGTCGGCACGATCAAGGGTGAGGGCTTTTATTGGGTGAACCCGTTTTGTACGGCGGTCAATCCGGCGGCAAAAACAAAACTCAATCAAAGCGGGGATGTCGACAACACCAAGCCGAATCTCGTTCTCAATGCGCAGACCGGTCAGATCAGTATCAATGCCCCGATGAATATGCGCGTCTCGTTGAAGATTATGACGCTCAACAACAACCGACAGAAGATCAATGACTGCCTCGGTAACCCCGTCGAGATCGGTATTGCGGTCATGTGGCGTGTTGTGGACACGGCAAAGGCGGTCTTTAATGTCGATAACTACAAAGAGTATCTTTCGTTGCAATGCGATACCGCACTTCGCAATATCGTTCGCAACTATCCGTATGATGTTGCGCCGAATGTCGACACCACGGGCGACGGAATTGCCGACGAAGGCAGCCTTCGCGGATCGAGCGAAGTCGTGGCACAACGGATCCGTGACGAAATTCAGTCGCGCGTGACCGAAGCGGGACTTGAGATCATTGAAGCACGTATTACCTATCTTGCCTACGCGCCGGAGATCGCCGCCGTGATGCTCCAACGCCAACAGGCATCCGCCATCATTGACGCGAGAAAAATGATCGTCGACGGTGCCGTCGGCATGGTCGAAATGGCACTTGACCGCTTGAAAACCGGTGGAATGGTTGAACTTGACGAAGAACGTAAGGCCGCAATGGTGTCCAATCTCCTCGTTGTGCTCTGCGGCAATCGTGATGCACAGCCGATCGTCAATTCCGGTAGTCTGTATTGATGAACGACAACGCAAAAAAGCAGGTACCTCTCCGTCTTTCGCCGAAACTGTATCAAGCCATTGCCGCATGGGCAGAGGATGATTTCAGAAGCGTCAACGGACAGATCGAGTACCTTTTGAGCGAATGTGTGCGACAGCGCAAAAAAAACGGCAAATACGTCGGTGAGGAGATCGATGTACCGCCGGAACTGGATGTATAGGAACAAGAGGTCCGTTTGGAAGAGGGCCGTTGCGAAACTACCGTTTTTGAAAAGGTGGAGCAATAACATAATCAATGTGACGGGGTGTTCAAAACGAACACTCCGTTTTCATTAAAGCATTTTGCGGCAAATCAAGGAGATTTCTTGTTGACGAAACCCCGATTTTGCGATAAAATTTGATTGTATCTATATGGAGGGGGAATATTCATCAACCGTCGGAATTTGCGCGGCAATCTGTTGTTGTTTTTTGCCGCTTTTATTTGGGGAACTGCATTTGTCGCACAACGAAAAGGGCTTGAAGTCATCGGCCCGTTTACATTCAATGCGGTTCGATCCGTCGTCGGTTCGATTTTCCTCGTCCCCGTCATCCTTGTTCGAAATCATCTCGGTCAAACCGAGCGTCACGACAAAATTCCGAAATCCGTTCGCCGTAAAAAGACGGTGGTTGCGGGTGCGATTTGTGGACTGATTTTGTTTTTGGCGACATCGGCACAGCAGGTCGGATTGGTCTATTCGGGCGCGGGAAAAGCCGGGTTTATGACGGCAATGTATGTGGTGCTTGTTCCGATCCTCGGTCTGCTTTTCCGTCGCCGCCCGAAGCCCGTCGTTTGGCTTGCGGCGTTGATCGCATTGGCGGGATTGTATCTTCTCTGCGTCAAAGAGGGCTTTTCGATTGCAAAAGAGGATCTTCCGCTTCTTGCCTGCGCACTGCTTTTTGCGATGCACATCACGGTGGTTGACCTCTTTTCGCCCTATGTGGACGGCGTGGTGTTGTCCTGTATTCAGTTTGCCGTGACGGCGGTATTGAGTGGCATTGTCATGTTTGCCGCAGAAACCCCCGATTTTTCCGCGATCCTTTCCGCCGCAGGCTCAATCCTTTACGCGGGCGTGCTTTCAAGCGGGATCGCGTATACATTCCAAATCCTCGGTCAGCGTGACGCATCTCCTTCGCTTGCGGCGTTGATTATGAGCCTTGAATCCGTTTTTGCCGCCCTTGCAGGATGGGTCGTGTTGAACGAAAACCTTTCGACGCGTGAATTGTTCGGAAGCGTGTTGATGTTTACCGCGATCGTGCTTGCGGAACTTCCGGATAAGAAACAAAGAAAAGAGTGAAACGGATTTTCGAACGGTGGCCACGGTATTTGATCGATCAACCTTGGTGACATTTCCCAGAAAGGAAGATGACAATGAAACAACTCAAAATGGTTCGTCCCGCAAGCCCTCTCGCCGATTTTCCTCTGCCCGCGGGTTATTCGATTCGCACTTATCGGCAAGGCGATGAAAAAACATGGGTAAAGATCTGTAATGGACCGCTTGGGGAGTGGACGGAACAGGAATTTTTGGATAGAATGCTGGGTGATCCGGGTGTAGCGGCAGGCGAGATCTATTTTTTGATCGCTCCCGACGGTCGTATTGCCGGCACCGCAACGGCGCAGATGCGCCCGGATTCAGATGTCGGGTTCCTCCATATGGTCGGCATTGACGAAGAATTCCGCGGAAAAGGACTTTCCAAGCCGATGAGTGCCGTCCCCGTGAGATACAGCATCGAACAAGGTCGGGACGTCGTGTGGCTTTCAACCGATGAATGGCGACTTCCCGCAATCAAAACCTACCTCGATCTCGGATTTCGCCCGTTGCTCTATGCGCCGGATATGCACGACCGGTGGATCGGGGTGCTGAAAGAACTGAAAATCAATTCGATCGAAGCGGTAGACGAAAGCGCCGCCGTCGTTGATGTATTGAAATACTGAAAGGAAGAAAAAACATGGAAACTGTTGTTGAACCCGAAAGACGCTTACCGATTATCAGCACTGTCGATGTTTGTGTTGTTGGAGGCGGAATGGCAGGCGTGTTTGCCGCCGTTCGTGCTTCCCAACTCGGAATGAAAGTCGCCATCATCGAAAAGAACGATTTCTTCGGCGGAATTGCGACCGCCGGCAATGTCAACGCGTGGTTCTCGATGTACGATACCACCGGGAAGAAAAAGATCGTTTCCGGCTTGACCGAAGAAGTTCTGGAAGAACTCAAAGCACGCGGAGCCGCACAATATCAGCAGTCGGCGGGCTTTACCACCGTCAACACCGAGGAACTTAAACTAGTGCTTGACAACCTTATCAAAAAGAATAAGATTGAGGCACACCTCGGTACCCGCTTCTGCACCGCATTTGTCGGCGATTCCGCCGCATCCAGCGCCGTTGTTGAATTTGCGGGCGTTAACACCGGTGTTTCCTGCGCCGTCGTCGAAAATGCGGACGGTCGTGGCGTCATCAAGGCGAAATTCTTCGTCGATGCTTCCGGAGATGCCGCCCTTTGCCGCCGCGTCCTGCTTTCCTATTATAAGGTCGCGAATATGCAGCCGCCCACGATTTGCGGCGTTTTTGCCGGAATTGACGGTAAAAATGCGGAAATCGCCAAAATTGTTGCCGAACACGGTGAAGAATTCGGCATGAAACCCGTCTGGCGCGGTGACAATGCCGTTCCGGGCTTCGCCAAACTCACCGTTCACAACGAAGGACATGTCATGGGCTATGATGTTTCCTTTGCCGCACAACATACCGCGGCGGAACTTGACGGTCGTGAAATGATCGACAATTATTTGAAAATTCTTCGCAAGTACCTCAAGGGTGGCGATAAGGTTCAACTCGTTTCTCTGCCCGCCAGTATCGGTGTGCGCGAAACCTTCCATGTCAAGAGCCTGCACCGTGTTAAGGACCGTGAAATTCTCGGCGGTACAAAGTTCAAGGATGCGATCGCCAACGGATCGTACCCGGTCGATGTCCATAACCCGGACGGCTCGGTCACCATCAAACGCCTTGATGGCACGACGGGTACCATCGGCACCGACGGCGTCTATACCGAGGGCAGATGGAAGGACGAGGACAAGAATGCCCCGACTTATTACCAGATCCCGTTCCGTTGCCTTGTGCCGGATCATAAGATCTGCAACATCCTGAGCGTCGGTCGTTGTATTGATGCCGAGGAAGAGGCGTTCAGTGCAATGCGCGTGATGGTTAACGCCAACCAGGTCGGCGAAGCCGCCGGTGTTGCCGCCGCGATCGCCGTCAAGGGTGGTTATATCGCTCGTGATATCCCGGTTGCGGAAGTCCGTGAAAGACTCGCCGGACTCGGTGCGATCATTTTGTAATCGAAACGAAAAAAGAAACAGCCGGAGGACGAAATCCTTCGGCTGTTTTTTCTTGTTTTTAATGAAATTAATTTTTATGCGCGATTCCGACAATGGCAAAGTAGATCATCGAAATGACGAAATACGCGGCAGGAACCATCAGCAAATAGATGGGATCGAATAGATAATCGGAATAAGCGAGCCAAACTGTCGCACAAACATTGAAAAGTGCGACGATCATTGCGCCGATGATGACGCCGTTGTTATTTTTCGACGGAAGAAATTCGATATTATAGCCGAGCAGATGGATCGGACGCCTTTTGAAGGATGCGATCACGCCGATCAAAACGAGTGTCAGCAAAAGGATGAATGCGACACCGATCGGGATCGCAAACCAAACCTTCATCACACTCTGAATTGCCTTATAGATCAACCATGCGGAACAACTGCCCACGACACAGAGAAGCGAAACGATGAAAAACGCGGGATCGAAACTATAATAAATGATATACAGCATAACCGCGGCAGGAATACCGCCGTACAACATCGTAAACGTTGAAGGATCGAATCTTAGGCTGAGCACACCAAAGCACGCCGCACAGAACAGACCGATGACGATCAGCGTTGCACCCGTAAATAATTTGAATTCCACATCACGGTGCAGAGACTTTTCAACGATGAATTTAATCATGCCGAGACCTGCGACAACACACGATGCGATGAACAATACATCGGTCGCCGTGCGTGCGGAGGAGAAGGTCAGGATTTTGCTCATCATGCGGAAGATATTCAGCAAAATCATAATCATCGCCACTCCGACGGTAAAGGCAAGCAACACCTTATTGGTTACAAAATCTTTGTATTTCTGTTGATCTTTCTTGTTCAAATGTCAACACTCCATGCGGCGGGATCGCCGTAGTTTAATTCAAAATCAGCACATATTTAAGTACAACTGTTATTTTACCAAAAATTTCACTATTTGTCCAGTGTTTTGCGTCCATATGCGTGAGCAAATCTGCGAATAATTTCCACACGTTGTTTATCAGTCAGTGTATCTTCCGGCACAACAATGCAAAAATTGCGCCCCATGATTTTCAAATCTGTACCGATTAGCCCGATTTTCAACTTGCGATACGGGCGTGTCGAGGAAAGCATACGACCTTCTTCACCCATTTCGACATCGAGATGATCCGTGTCAAAATTGATATTAACCTTCATTCGACCGTTGAGTTTTTTAGCACGAAGGTAAGCGTCGACCACCGGATAAGCGGCAAATCCAATCAAACACGGGTAGATAATCAGGTCGTAGACGCCTGCTACGCCGAATTGGCCCTTGGTCATATAGAGCATGACCTCAAAGACAAAGTACAGAACGACCATCGCAATGTTGATTTTTCGTTTTCCGAGAGCACGGGAGATCAGTCGGTCGCGGAGGTGGCGATATGGATAGATATAACTTGTTTTAATCATCGTTATTTTCCGTTTTTCGTCGCAACATAACAAACCCAACCGCGGCAGGTATTTTTTTCGACGATTTCAAAACCGTTTTGTTCCAGATTTTTTCTTACCTCATCGGCGCGTTCGTCGATAATTCCGCTTGTGACAAGTTTTCCGCCTTCGTTGACGATGTCATACATCCACGGCGTAAGAGCCATAATGACATCGGCGACGATATTTGCGTAAACGACATCGTAGCCGCTTCCGAAATTTTTGCGAAGATCCATATCGGTTACAGCGTTACCGGTATAGACGCGATATTTTGCTTCCTGCGCATTGAGCGCGGCGTTTTCCATGGCAATATGTTCCGCATTCGGATCAATGTCGAGTCCGACGGCAGTTTTTGCACCGAGAAGAAGTGAAACGATCGACAGAATTCCGCTTCCGCAACCGACATCGGCGACGGTGCAGTCGGAGGTAACCACGCGTTCGGCGGCTTCGATGCACATTCTCGTCGATTCATGTGTGCCGGTGCCGAAGACCATTCCCGGATCGATGCGGAACTCGATGCGTCCGTTGCGGTCGTATTCGGTTTCCCAAACCGGGACGACGAGAATCTTTTCGCCGATGGGCGTGGGGTGGAAGTATTTTTTCCAACTTTCCGACCAATCCTCCTCATTGAGCGTGGAGGAAGAGAGTTCGAGTGAGCCGTAGAGAGGATTTTTGCGGAGTTCGGCGAGAATATCTTTGAGCCGATTTACGGTTTCCATGCCCTCGGCAGTGTCGGAGATATAGACGATGACGCGCACGGCGTTTGCCACGCGATTCATCAGTTCTTCGTCAATGTAATCGTAGAGATGTTTGTGGTTTTCGAGAAATTCAAGAAAATCGGCACGATCCTCGATTTCGAATCCGCCGAGTCCGAGATCCATGAGCGCACCGCAAAGGGGTTCGACGGCTTCGGAAGTGGTTTCGATCGCAAGTTTTATATACTGCATAAGTCTTTTATTTCCTTTCGGAATATGATATAATGAAAACAAAATAGCAAGTATTTATATTATAACGGTTTTTGCGAGATTTTTCAAACAGAAAGAGGGATTTCCATGAAAAAAACTATCATTCCCCATGCTTTGCCCCATGAAGCCGGCGTTGATGCCGAGGTTTTGCTCGATTTTTATCAAAAAATCAGTGTGCCGGACATCGGCTTAAACTCCTTTATTTTGATGCGTCACGGGAAGATCGTTGCCGAAACTTATTTTGCGCCGTATTCCGCCGAAAAGATGCACATCATGTACTCGCTAAGCAAGAGCGTTACCTCCACCGCCGTCGGATTTGCCGTACAGGAAGGTCTTCTCAAGGTCGACGATCTTGTTTGGAAGTTTTTTGCGGACGAACTTGATTATGAACCCTCCCCGCGTATCAAGAAAATGACCGTCCGCCACCTGCTCACCATGAGTGCCGGACACCAATCGCAGGAAGTTCTCCGAAGCGATAATCACAACTGGGTACATACCTTCCTTGCCACTGAGCCGGAAATGGACCCGGGCGCACCGTTCTTTTATCATAGTCTTGATACTTATATGTGTTCCGCGATCGTGACAAAACTCACGGGAATGTCAATCGATGAATATCTGAAACCGCGTCTGTTTGATCCGCTTGGAATTGATCAATATTGGTGGGAAAAATGTCCGAATGGCGTTTGCGTCGGCGGTTGGGGGTTGAATATCACCACCGAAGAAATTTTGCGTCTTGGAAAGTTCTGGCTTCAGCGCGGTATGTGGGAAGGGAAACAACTTCTCGATTCCGCATGGATCGACGAAGCGACCGCGTGGTCGGTTTCCACCGAGCACCGCGAGCCGGAGGTCAATCCGTGGTCGGTCGGTTACGGATATCAGTTCTGGCGTACCGAACTTGAAAATGCCTATCGCGCCGACGGCGCATTTGGACAGTTCTGCATCGTAATGCCCGATCAGGACACTGTTGTCGCCATCACGGCGAGCAGTATTCAGCACCAGAGAATTCTTGACACCGTCAGGAATGTTCTTGTTCCGGGACTTTATGACGGCGCATTGGAGAAGCCGGAAGCCCTCGCCGAAGTCCGCGAAATGGAAAAAAACTTCACCATTCGCAAGCCGATGGGCGGTGCGACCGCTCCCGCGGATGCGGCGGGCGAATACTTTGTCGCAGATAACCCGATGAAGATCACAAAACTTGGCTTTGATTTTGAAAACCGCGAGATCATCGTCGTCATTCACGGCGATACCGTCAAGGTGCCGTTCGGCTACGGTGAATGGGTTGGCACCGATCTCGGTTTTCACAAGGATTCCGTCCCGTTCGGAGATCTGCCGTTCCCACAGTTCTCTTGTGCGGCGGCATGGGATCACAATGTGTTCGAGATCGAAGTGGTTTACGACCGTACGCCGTATGGTCAGAATTTCCGTTTGAGTTTCGCAAACGGCGGCTTTACCGGGCTGGTCCGTGTGAACAATCATCCGGCGAACGAGTATGTCGTACTCAACGGCAGAAAACTGAAATAAGCAAAAGCGAAAACCCCCGGAATCTTTTGATTCTGGGGGTTTTGATCATTCAAACAGTTCTTTGGTGGCTTCGATCCACGCATCGGCGTAAAGTCTGTGACCTGCGGCGGTCGGGTGTACGCCATCGATCGACCAATAGGATGGGGGCGCAATTTTGAGGGCTTCGTCGACGCGTTCCTGAATCGGAACAAAGATCGCTCCGTGGCGTTCTGCGGCTTCACGGACGATTTCGGTACGGCGGTCGATTTCGGCTTTCCACTCATACGGTTTTCCGTTGGCGTCCATTTCCGGCACAAACATCTGTCCGCAGAAAACGAGTTTGACGTCGGGGTTGACTTCACGAATATCGGCGACCATCATATCGAGATATACGGGAAGACGATCGGTGGTGACGCCGTTATCAAACAGGAAATGATGACCGACGTCGTTGATGCCGATCATGATGCTGAGAATATCAGGTTTGAGGTTGACGCAATCTTTTTTCCAACGGGCGAGCATATCGACACTGCGGTCGCCGCCGTAGGCACGATTCATGAATTTCGGGGTGTATTTGGCGTATTTTGCGCCGAGTTCGCCTGCGACCATGGTCATATATCCGTGACCGTTGTAATTATCATTGTCTTTTTTGCGCTCGGAATCAGTGATCGAGTCGCCTTGAAAGAGTATGAGCATATCTTTTTTCATGAGGTATTCCTCCGTTAAATATTGATTAAAATGACGCTTGCAAGCGACATTGCGATGCACGCAAAGTTGATTTTTGTCGGTCTTTCACGAAAAACGAGCATATAAAGGATCGTGGAAACAAAAATACAACCGCCGTTGATGATCGGGTATTCGATGGATGCGGGCACGGTGAGGGCGGCTTTCAACGAAAAGATCGAACCGAGATTATTCAGTGAGGTGTAGATCAACACCAACCATCCGCCCCTTTTCGGGATGATGGACAGAGCCTTTTTCGGCGTGACTTTTTTGAATGCGAGGATCACGACGGCAACCAAGGTCATTACGATCATTCCGTAGATGAGGAACATCGCTTCGGAAAGCGGTTTTTCGGACATGGTGTGGATTTTTACGAGAATTCCCGTTGATCCGTTCGTGATCAGCGAGATCATACACATCACGAAGAAGACGAGTGCCGCTTTGTTGCCCCCGCGGGAGGCAAGCAGATCGGGCAGAAGCGTTCCGCAGAAAAGGAGCATTGCGATGACTTTCATCACCGTAAGTCCTTCGTTCAACCAGAAAATGCCGAACAGGAACGGAAGAAATACGCCACCGAGGTTGGAAAACATATTGTAGATTGAGGTCTTTCCGGTGCGCATTGCCTTAAATCCGGCAAGGGCGCAGGATGAATACGCGATTCCGTAAATGACTGCGAGAAAGAACGGAATCAGCGAAAAGCCAAATTTAACGCCACCGCTTGTGATCGTGTTGACGATGAGAAGGAAAAGAATCCCGAAAGCACCCGACAAAAACATAAATGTCGCGGTACCTTCCATGGTTTCATCAACCTGCTTTTGGTAGGATCGAACGAAGATGTTTTGGAACGAATAACATAAGACGGCGATTACCAGATAAATATAACCCTGCATATGGATCCATCCTTTTTTCAAGATGGTATTATCATAACATTTCGACTAAATATTTACAATCCCCTTTTTTGGTGATTCATGGTGCTATTACAGAATTCGGAACCGACGGAAATCAATCCGGCTATCAGGATCGCCACGGAACTGGATCCATAGAGATGATGCATGATCGGGAACGGTAACTGGAATTTCAATGCATTCAAAGCACTTCGATGAAAAATCAGCCTTGCCGATGAGTTGACTGCCTTCTGTCAGAAGGAAAACGGAACCCTTTCCGCGAAGTGTGATATAACAGTGCGCAGGCGATGCGGAGAACTTCAACCCCCGATATTCCGCCCAAGCATATTCCCATTTTTTCATCTGACAGTCGGTGATATATTCTCCCGATTCATCATCGGTGATATACATTCCGCCGAACATTCTGCTGGCGAGAGAAGCCGGAATCCATTCGGAGCAGGAGAGGGGCGGTTCACTGCCGTTGACCGTCATCCGAACCTCGGAAATCAACCCGTTTTCATCAAAGAAAATCGGCTCGGCACAAAGTCTGCGGGCAGACATACAGTTATGCGTTGTGCGATGATAAAAGACATACCATTGCCCGTTGAAGCATTCGATACTTCCGTGATTGTTCCAATCAGAAGGGTCACAGCCGATATTGTCGATAATAACACCGCGTTTTGTATACGGACCGAGGGGATGGTCTGATGTTGCGTAGGACAGACAGGAAGCACTTCCTCTTGAGATATCCGTAAAAATAAGGTAGTATATTCCGTTTCGTTTGCGCAGAGAGGAACCTTCATGAAACCCGTGTTCCCATTCGGTCAAAAGATTGTGCGTGACGGAAGCCTCGCATAACCCCGACATATCATCTTTCAGAATCGCGCCATGCAAAGCAAACTGTCCCCACAAATAATAGACGGTGCCGTCATCATCACGGAAGACGGCAGGATCAATACCCGCATAACCGAGAGTATCGATTTTCGTCGGATGCAGAAAAGGGCCGCTGGGTGTATCGCTGACGGCAAAGCCCTCCGAAGCATCGTTCATACAGAAAAAAAGATAATATTTACCGTCTTTTTCCGTGCAATCCGGAGCATACAGACAACCGTCCTTGCACCACGGAATCGAGTGACCGTCAAAGGATTTTCCGTGATTTTTCCAGTGTACCATATCATCCGTAGAAAACACGGTATATTCATCACTGCAAAACGCGGCAAACGGCGGTTTATCCCAAGAACCGTAAACATACAGCCGCCCGTCCGGCATGACGTGTGCCTCGCCGTCGGGAATGTGATAAGACAAATCAAATAACGGATTCATATCGCATCCAACTCCTTTTTGCTGATCGTTTGTTTTTCTTTTTTGGGAAAACGGGATTTTCTCTTTGCTTTTCAGCATATGATATCATTATATATTATCCCTGTCAATGTTTTGAAAATAAGCACCGAGGAATCAGCATGACGCTTACCGTTCAGCGAAAATATCATGAAGAATAAGCCGAAACAATCGGATTTTCGCAGAAAACAACATGAAATCAGCGTTTCCTTTGGAAGCAAGATACTTGCAATATTCCACGGCAATATTTACAATACCCTTTCTCCGCTCCCAAAAGGTTATTTTTGTTGAAATATTGAATTTCAAATAAAATAATGGTACAATGACGCCAAAGGTCGTATGATAAGAAAACTATCGGAGGTGCAATATGGCAAACCGTTATGACAAAGCATATATCGACGCGCATACATCCTTTGAAGCCCTTGACCGGGACGATCACCGTGTGATCCCGCAAAGCGGCGTTCAACAGTATATCTTCCCAGACGGAGACCGTCACAATGCCATTTGGGATTACTATGTCACCCCGGACAAACGTCATTTGTTCAGTCTTTGCGCGGAAGGCGATTTTTCGGAAGGCTTTTCGTTGTACGAATATTTCCCGGAAACGAACGACGTCAAGGAAATCTTCCGCTTTGATGATACGATCACTCATTATCCGAAAGCCATTCGGGGCAGTAAGATCCACACCTCACTCTGTTCCATGCCGGACGGACGTGTGATTTTTCAGAGCCATACCACCGCCGCCGCACCCGGTCATCCGATTTGGATGCCACTCGCCTACCGCAATCATATGTGGGAGGGCTTTCCCGGAAGCAACTTGATGATTTGGGATCCGAAGACCAACCATGTAGAGGATCTCGGTATCCCGGTACGCCACGAAAGCCTTTACGGCGGTGTTTACAGTGAGCGTGCAAACGCCTTTTTCTCCACT
>DCHG01000051.1:14874-15753 GCA_002315595.1 Clostridiales bacterium UBA1758
TGATGAACGGCCATGTGTATCGCTTTGACCTGAAAGACCGCCATGTGACGGATTACGGGAATTTGACGGAGCAGGCCTCCTGTTGTATCAAGGTCGGGCCGGATGAAAATGTCTACTTCGCCTCGGATAACGGCGATCTTATGCGCATCAACACCGAAACGCTGAAATATGAGGATCTCGGTGTGAAATTGATTATGGCGCCCGATATGGAACGGAACAATATGCAGATGATGTACGGTTTAAACGGGCCGGACGGCAGGTTATATATCGGCGCAAGATTTTGTGAAACACTTCAGGCATATGATCCGAAGACGAATACGATTGAAGCGATCGGTTCGATCATGCCGGAGGATCTCAAAAAATACCCCCATGTCGGCATGATCTACGGTTACGATTTCGATGAGGACGGCACACTTTGGTACGGTATGGAAACTCGCCCGACCAAAGCGAGCAGACATATCAACAACGAGATTGCGTTTTTCCTTTGCAGTTGGGATTTTTTGCATGGCGGAAAGCCCGTCAATTACGGGCTGATGGGTACGGAAAAACGCCGTGTACTTGTGTTCAGCGAGGCACATATCACCGACGGAAAATTCATCGGTGCGGACACCAATCATTTCTATGATCCGACATCCATGTTCTGCGTGGATCTCAAAAAACTCAAAGCCGATTACGCGACGGGAATTCGCGGGCCTTTGACACGTGACGCCTATCATTATACCCGTTTCGAAAAAGGGGCGGATGTTTATGAGGGCGACCTCGGTGTTGATGCCGCGCCGCTTTATGAAATGGTCGATTCGGAAAAGGGTCGCACGGCAAAATACAATGAGATGAAGGCGGAAGAGAGTTTCAACCAATATTCTGAGGGATTTGTGACGA
>DCHG01000051.1:15774-15978 GCA_002315595.1 Clostridiales bacterium UBA1758
TCGAAGCCGTGGCGCATTTTGGGTTACGAAAATTCCGCAGTACGGGAACTGATCGCCAACAATGATGGTACTTGCACGGCGATTTGCGGCGAGGATCGGTTCACCAAACTCGTGATTTGCAAGGGCGAGGTGCTTTCCCGTGAGCCGGTGACGGAGTGGACGGCGAAGCCGCTTCCCGTGGAACTCAATCAATTGCGGCTTCCT
>DCHG01000051.1:16019-16651 GCA_002315595.1 Clostridiales bacterium UBA1758
GCCTGCGGCGGCCGGTCGCAGGTGGCTTGCCAATGTGAGCGCCGCCGTGACACTCGCCGACGGGCGTGTTTTTATCGGCACGCAGGATGGACTTTGCGGAATTGTCGACGGAGATGCGGTTTTTGCATTAGGTGCGGTGGGCGCGTTTGGTCCCGTACACGACCTGACGGTCACGGCAGACGGCAAAAAGGTCTATGGCGTTGCCTGTGCAGAAGAAGACATCGGAATGCTATTCACCTATGACGACCGCAACGGAATTGTTCAACTCGGCTTTGTCAGAGTGGCGGATCAGCGGAATATGATCGGTGAAACGGCACTGGCCACGCATCCGACTACGGTGGCGGTCAGCGGCGACGGCAAACGGCTGTATGTCGGCACGGACGATGTGAAAAACTGCGTCATCGAACTATATCTGAAATAAAACGCTGAATATTGCGTGAAATGAATGCGTCCGACGGAACTTGGCATCAATGTCCGCCGGACGCATTCGGTTTTCAAATATTGCGACAAAAATCGGCGACGGTTGTAATTTCGCTCTCTTTTTCGAAAAAAAAGATTGACATCTACCGATCAAATGTGCTAATATATTTAAGCCGATATGGAGAGATGTCCGAGCGGTTTATGGAGCTGGT
>DCHG01000044.1:0-5186 GCA_002315595.1 Clostridiales bacterium UBA1758
TCCATCTTCTGGTCTGGTGACCGAAATGGACGCCTGCTTCGAGCAGTTGCTTCATGGATACGACTTGGGACATTTTTATTTCCTCCTTTTGGTTTTACCCTCCACCCAACCGCCGCATTTTTCGCGATCACGGATTTCGTGACACCGTGCGAAATCGGTCGAATGTGTGTAATGCGCTTTCACGCGCCTAACTATCATAGCACAACGCGTCAAAATATGCAAGGAAAAATTTCAAAAAATCTCAAAATAAACACCCATTTTTGCATTTTTGTAGAAAATGCCCCTCATTCGAGCCACCCGCGGTCATTTTTGGCTAAATCGCCCGTATCTTCACTGTCGACAAGCACGATATCGTCACCGATTCGGCGGATCTTGTTCCATTCAAGCCTTACATCCTCCCCTTTTCCGACCAGCCTTGACAGTGCCTTTTTTCCCGGAAGTACCATCCGTTCGACTTTTCCCGATTCGGTGTCGAACTCGACGTCCTCGATAAAGCCGAGTCTTGCGCCGTTTCGCAGATTGATGACCTCCTTGGCACGCAATTGCTCCACCGTAATTTTCATGCAATTCTCCTTTACAACGGCGAATTCATTCGCTATAATTTATTTGTGTTTTTATGTGTATTATCGGAGGAATAAATTCATGCGAACTGTTTACGCCTCTTCGGTCGCAACCCTTGACAGTGATGTGTATCACGGCGGCGGTACCGATGTCACCGATGCGTTACAATCCGTTCTCGACGGCGGAAACGTGCATCTCATCGTTGACGGTGCGGCACTTGTCCACGGACTCGTGATCTATTCGAATACCGTCATTGAATGTCCCACCGCGTCCTGCGGCTTTTTCATGGATGATTACCATTTCGGTCCGATCCTCCGAAACGCCAATCAGGTCATGAGTTGGGATATCATCGACCACGATATGATCCTACTCGGCGGTACCTACAACCATAACTGTATGAATCAACTCGGCGAAGGCGCAAACGAACAGTTTTTGTTCAACACCGAATTTCTTTTCAACGGCACTTACAATCTCACGATGAAGGATGTGCATATCCGCAACTTCCGCGCCATGGCGATGCTTGCCCGTTGGATGGTCAACACAGTGTTTGAAGGGCTTCGTCTGGAACTGCCGGACTTCATTTTCAGCGGACATCAGGACGGTTTCAATATCGGCTTCTGCCGAAATCTCATCATTCGCGATTTTCAGGGCACCTCCGGCGACGATATTTTATCGCTGGGTGGTGAAAATACCGATGTCCTCATTGACGGCGTGTTCTTTCATGACGCGCGTCAGGGCATCCGTATGCTCAACAACGGCAAATCCGGATCCGGTCCGATCGACCGTGTAACCGTTCGAAATGTCACGGGCAATTTCCACACCTTCGTTTTCAGCGTGAACGCGTGGTACCCGAACGGAAACTACGGCAATTTCGGTTCGCTTGATTTTGAAAACATCGATGTGCGTATGCTTCCGCCGTTGCACGACTTCACGCCGCAGATGTTTTGCTGGTTCGGCGGCGATATCGACAGTGTCACCTTCCGTAATGTCCGAGTGACGAACACAACCGATCACCGCCCGTATTTCGAACTCGGCGTTCCGTATATGGAAACTTTTCTGCCCCTTCCCGAACATAAACCGCGTTTTAAGTATTTCGAACTGAACGGCTTCACGGTCATCGAAAATTCGCCGAATTCCGGCACGGAATACGTCAATTTGCATGAAAAAATCGACCATGTCGTGCTTCGTGACATCCATGTATTTCGCGAAGGAACGCCGTACGGCTCGCTTGTGACGCTCCCGTTTGAAGGCGCCTGCGACACACTTTCGATGTCGGATGTCCATGTAAAGGGGCTTGAAAATACGATCTATGCCGAAAAAGGTCATTCGATCGAACGACTGATCGCAAGCAACGTGATACTTGAAAATATCCCGAACGGACTGGTCAATGCTCCGAACGATACGGTCAAAAAGCAGATACTCCACAATGTCAACGAACTGTAACGGAGGATTTTGAATGAAAAAGCCATATTGTCTGATGATCGGCGGAATGTCGGCAAGTGGAAAATCCACGCTTGCGGGGACACTTGCCGAAAAACTGAACAACCTCGACATCTCGACGGCGATCATCGGCGGTGATAAATTCTTCCGTGACGAACTTCCCGTGATGACCTCCCCGATTAGCGGAAGGCAGTTTGACGACTGCAACAGCCCCGACTCCATTGACAGTGACGCGCTTTATCACTCCGTCCGCGATATGCTTTCGCAGGCGGTCGACATCGTCATCGTCGAAGGTATCTCCGTGCTTTGTTTTGATAATATCCGCAAACTCGCCGACACCGTCGTCTATGTCGACGCAAGCGTTGAAACCCGCCTTTACCGCCGCATCCGCCGCAATCTCGAATGGGGCAGTTCTTTGCATGAGATCGGCGATTACTATGTCGAATCCGCCCGCTTTGGGGAAATGCGGAACTTCGAATACACGCGTGCCTATGCTTCCGTTATCATCAACGGCGACCGCCCGACGGAAGAAGTCGTCGATATGCTGACGGCGTACCTGAAAAGCAAAATAAATCGTTGAAAAGTGCGTTATCTTTTATTGACGAAGGCCTGTTTTCAAGATATAATGTTTATCAATCAATCATTTCGGCGCTTGACATTTTCGACTTTAACAAACATCATTGATATAATGGGAGGAAACTATGAAAACCATTTACGCTTCTTCGATTGCAAAACTCGACAGTAACGTTCATACGGGCGGTGGTACCGATGTCACCGCCGAACTGCAAGCCGTCCTCAACGGTGGCGATGTCCACCTCATCATGGACGGTGCAGCACTCGTCAGCGGGCTCGTCCTTTATTCGAATACCGTCATCGAATGTCCCACGGCACAGTGCGGTTTTTTCATGAGCGACCTCGCCAATAACTGCCTGATCCGCAATGCGCATTTTCATATGTACGGGCCGATCGAAGATCACGATATTCACCTCATCGGCGGTACCTATAACCAGAACTGCATGAACCAGTATTTCAAAAAAGATCCGAAAAAGGTCGGCGACGCACCCACCTTCGACTCCGTTTTCGACGACGTCATGGAATTTGAGTTCTACGGCGTTGAAAACCTCTATATGCGCGATGTTCATATCCGAGACGAACGCACCTATGCCCTTCTTGCCGCCAACTGGAAAAACATCGTAATGGAAGGCGTCGTCATGGAACTGCCGAACTTTATGTTCGCCTCACACCAGGATGGTTTGCATTTCTTCGGTCCGGGACAATTCCTGACCATCCGCGATCTGCGTGGTACCGGCGGTGACGATATTATCAACATCGGTCCGGATGAACACGACGGCAAGTCCTCGATTACCGATGTTCTTATCGACGGAGTGTTCTTTGAAAATGCCAAGCAGGGCATCCGTATGCTCTCCCGCGATCAAGGTCGCCTTGACCGCGTGACCGTCAAAAATGTCACCGGCACCTATCACACCTTTGCGTTCAGCATCAACTCATGGGTGCCGAACGAGTATTACGGCAATTTCGGCTCGCTTTATTTCGAAAACATCGACGTCCGTCAACTCCCCGCACTGCATGACTATACGCCGCAGATGTTCTGTTGGTTCGGCGGCAATTTCGACAGTGTTATTTTCAAAAATGTCCGCGTTTCGGGTACGGTCGACTCCCGTCCGTATTTTGAAATCGGCGTTCCCTTCCTTGAAAAGTACATCGACCTGCCGAAAGACAATCTACCGAAGTTCAAGTATTTCGAAGTCGACGGCTTCACCGTGCTTGAAGATGTGGACGCACCCGGTGCGGATTACTTCATCTTCTATGAAAAAACGGATCATATCGTCCTGCGTGACATCAATATTTTCCGCGAAGGGACGCCCGCAGGCTCCGTGGTCAGTTTCCCCTTCAACGGCGGATGCGACACACTATCGATCGCCGACGCATATGTTAAAAATACCGAAGATTTTGTCAAGGTCACCGAAGGCCACAAGGTCGGTCGGCTGATTGCAAACAATGTCGTGTGCGACAATGTCACCACCGGCTTTGTCGACGCTCCCGCAGGAACGATCGGCAAAAAGATTTTGTCGGGTATCACCGAACTGTAAATTTCATCTTTCCTACCTCCCCACCACCGGGGAGGTTTTTTATCATATACGATACCCGCATCGTTCCGGCACAATCATTTTCACCAAATCCTTCCTTTTGCCGTCCCAATTTTCTTTTTTATAAGGTATTATTCATTGACTAGTTTATTGTATTGTGATAAAATAAACTGATAAAGTAAAATTTTTTCGGAGGAACGAAAATGTGGATTGCCCGAAACTGGCGTGATTATGAAGTGATCGACACATCCGGCGGTGAAAAATTGGAACGCTGGGGCAAATACACCCTTGTCCGTCCCGATCCGCAGGTGATTTGGGAAACGGAAAAAAAGGATCCGCGCTGGCTCAAAAGCAACGCGTCCTACTCCCGTTCGTCATCCGGCGGCGGTGCGTGGCAGATCAAAAATCTTCCCGAATCATGGCAAGTTCACTATGGAAATCTCACCTTCAACGTCAAGCCGATGAATTTCAAACACACCGGCATCTTCCCCGAACAAGCGGCAAACTGGGACTACATCACCGACAAAATCAAAAATGCCGGTCGTGAGATCTCGGTGCTGAATTTGTTTGCCTATACGGGCGGTGCGACGGTGGCTGCCGCCGCCGCAGGTGCAAAGGTGTGCCATGTGGACGCCGCACGCGGTATGGTTGCATGGGCGAAGGATAACGCGAAATCCTCCGGGCTGGAATCCGCCCCGATCCGTTATATCGTAGACGATTGCGTGAAATTCTGTGAACGCGAACTCAAACGCGGTCACTTCTATGATGCGATCATCATGGATCCCCCGTCGTACGGCCGCGGTCCTTCCGGCGAAGTTTGGAAGATCGAACAAAATCTTTGGCCGCTTCTCACACTGACGGCGAAACTTCTTTCCGATCGTCCGTTGTTTGTCATCATCAACTCCTACACCACCGGGCTTTCTCCGTCAGTGCTGACTTATATGGCGAATTCCACTTTCGGCGCACGTTTCAAAGGACGCACCGAATCCGAAGAACTCGGTCTGCCCGTTACGGTTTCGGGGCAGGTTTTGCCCGCAGGAGCCGCAGGACGCTGGACGCCCGTCAAATAACGATCAA
>DCHG01000044.1:5213-5445 GCA_002315595.1 Clostridiales bacterium UBA1758
CGCAAAGTAGTGATTGAATGAACATTATTGAAATCGACAATTTGATATATCGCTACCCGGGTGCGGCAGAGGACGAAAATGTCCTTGACGATGTTTCGCTTACCGTTGCCCCCGGTGAATTTGTTGCGATCCTCGGACATAACGGATCGGGTAAATCCACCCTTGCCAAGCACCTTAACGCCATTCTCACCCCGACAAAAGGTCATGTGCTGATCGACGGAATGGATACCTC
>DCHG01000021.1:0-1116 GCA_002315595.1 Clostridiales bacterium UBA1758
CAGACCATCATCGCCGGTATGGGTGAACTCCACCTTGAAATCATCGTTGACCGACTCCTCCGTGAGTTCAAAGTCGAAGCGAACATCGGTAAGCCGCAGGTCGCTTACAAGGAAACCTGCCGCAAGACCGCTGACGTCGATAAACTTTATAAGCGTCAGTCCGGCGGTAAAGGCCAGTACGGTCATGTTAAGATCATTCTCGAACCGAATGAATCCGGCAAGGGATTTGAATTTATCAACAAGGTCGTCGGCGGTTCGATCCCGAAGGAATACATTCCTGCGGTCGAACAGGGTATCCGCGGTGCGTTGCAGTCCGGTGTTCTTGCCGGTTACAATGTCGTCGACGTCAAAGTTACGCTGTACGACGGATCTTATCATGAAGTCGACTCCTCCGAAATGGCGTTTAAGATCGCCGGCTCCATGGCTTTCAAGGAAGCAATGGAAAAGGCCGATCCCGTCCTGCTTGAGCCGATCATGAAGGTCGTTGTCCTCGTCCCGGATGAGTACATGGGCGATGTTATCGGCGATCTGAACTCCCGCCGTGGACAGATCCAGAGTTTCGAGCCCAGAAACGGTATCCAGCAGATCGATGCGTATGTACCGCTTGCCGAAATGTTCGGTTATGCGACCGACCTTCGCTCCAAGACGCAGGGCCGTGGACAGTACTCCATGGAACCGTCCCACTACGTCCAACTTCCGAAGAACATTCAGGAAGCACTCGTTGCGGGTAAAGCGAAGTAATTTTTACGAAAAATAGAAATTACTATTGCATATTTTTCCCGAATAGGGTAAAATAAGTTAAAACATGGACATTTCAATGTCCGAAAAACAAAAATAAATGATTGAAATTTTCAGGAGGTTATTTACCAATGGCTAAGGCAAAATTTGAACGTACCAAGCCCCACGTAAACATTGGCACCATCGGCCACGTTGACCACGGCAAGACCACTCTTACCGCTGCGATCACCAAGGTTCTTTCCCTTTCCGACCCGACTTCCGCTACCTTCACCGCTTATGAAAACATCGATAAGGCTCCGGAAGAAAGAGCTCGTGGTATCACGATCAACACTTCCCACGTTGAGTATCAGACCGCTAACCGCCACTATGCTCACGTTG
>DCHG01000021.1:1181-5847 GCA_002315595.1 Clostridiales bacterium UBA1758
GCTGCTCAGATGGACGGTGCTATCCTTGTTATCGCTGCTTCCGACGGCCCGATGGCTCAGACTCGTGAGCACATCCTTCTTGCCCGTCAGGTTGGTGTTCCGGCGATCGTTGTCTTCCTGAACAAGGTTGACCAGGTCGACGATCCGGAACTTCTCGAACTCGTCGAAGAAGAAGTCCGTGACACCCTTTCCAGCTACGAATTCCCGGGCGATGAAATCCCGGTCATCAAGGGCTCTGCTCTTGCCGTTCTCGAATGTGCCAGCACCGATCCGTCCGATCCGGCTTATGCCCCGATCATCGAACTCATGGCTGCTGTTGACTCCTACATTCCGACTCCGGACCGTAAGGCCGACCAGCCCTTCCTTATGCCTGTTGAAGACGTCTTCACCATCACCGGCCGTGGCACCGTCGCTACCGGTAGAGTTGAGCGTGGCCAGTTGAAACTCAGCGAAGAAATTGAGATCGTCGGTTTGATGGACGCTCCGAAGAAGACCGTTGTCACCGGTATCGAAATGTTCCGTAAACTTCTTGACTACGCGGAAGCCGGCGACAACATCGGTACTCTTCTCCGTGGTATCAACAAGACCGACATCGAACGTGGTCAGGTTCTTGCGAAACCGGGCTCCATCCATCCGCACACCAAGTTCTCCGGCCAGGTCTATGTCCTTTCCAAGGAAGAAGGCGGCCGTCACACCCCGTTCTTTAACAACTATCGTCCGCAGTTCTACTTCCGTACCACTGACGTTACCGGCACCATCTCCCTTCCGGAAGGCACCGAGATGTGCATGCCTGGCGACAACGTCGTTATGGATGTCGAACTGATCACCCCGATCGCTATCGAGGAAGGCCTCCGCTTCGCTATCCGTGAAGGCGGCCGTACCGTCGGCTCCGGTGTTGTTACCAAGATCAACGCCTAATTATGCGACTCAAAGGCTGCCCTTCGGGGCAGCCTTTCTTTTTCAATATCTTTGCTTGTTTTCGGATCCTGAACGGAGGGCACCATGCAGAATAATAAAGTTAAAATGATGGCTCGCGTTGGGCTGCTCAGTGCGATGAGCGTTGTGCTTGCGTTTTTGCAGACGCCGGCTCTGTTTGGAACGGGATTTTTGAAACTCGATTTTGCGGATGTTCCGGCGGTCATGGTTGCGATGGCATTCTGGCCGATGGGACCTGTGTACGGCGTGACGGTGGTTTTGATCAAAAATCTCGTCGCTCTCACATGGACAACATCGGGCGGTATCGGCGAACTTGCCAATTTTATCTACGGAAGTATTATGGTGCTTTCGCTTTCGACACTGTACCGTTTCGTCCCGATGAAGCGTGAACGGATCGGCATTGCGGTTTGGGGACTTCTCGGAACTTCGGCGATGACGGTCGCGGCATATTTTATCAACAAATTCGTCATTTTCCGCCTGTATTCGGCGTTTATGCCGTATGACGAACTGCTTTTGACGCTTCCCGCGGTCATCGGGTTCAACATCCTCAAAGGCACGGCGATTACGCTGATTTCCGCCATCCTTTACAAGCGGGTGGGCATGATACTGAATAAATAATTGCGACGCAGTGGAGCATTCCACTGCGTTTTATCGTGACAAAACACGAAAAATGCGGTATAATGGGGGAAGAGCGAAACGAGTACAACGGAGGATAAAATGGAAGGATTTCTTTTTGAAACACATATGCACACGGCAGAAGGAAGCGGGTGCGCCCGTAATCCTGCGCGTGAGCAGGTGAGATTTTATAAAAAACTCGGCTTTGACGGCGTGATCATCACCGAGCATCTGACGCCGACTGAGGAGGTTATTTCCGACGCAAAACAGTGGAAACAACGCGCCGAGCGTTGCAGCGAAAGTTGGAAGATTGCCAAGGATGAGGGCGACCGTGTCGGCTTGCAGGTCTTCTACGGATGGGAGTACGGCTTCCACGGCAACGATTTTCTGACGTACGGATTGAGTTGGGAATGGCTTGCGGAACACCCCGAAATGGACGCCGTGATGCGTGCGGGTATCAACGAATACTGCGATCTCGTCCATGAAAACGGCGGTTTTGTCGTTCATGCGCACCCGTTCCGTGAGGCGGGCTATATCGACATGATCCGCCTTGTACCGCGCAAGGTCGACGCCGTCGAGATTTTGAACGCCAACCGCAAGGATTTTGAAAATCTGCTCGCCCGACAGTACGCTGAAAATTATGCGCTTCCGATGGTCGGTGGCTCCGATAATCACTACGGTGTGCAAAAGCGTTATTGCGCCGTCAAAGCGCAAAAGAGGTTTGCGTCCGTGCAGGACTATATCGACTCCGTCAAGGCGGGAACGCTTGAAATCGTCGAAATTCCGGGGGAATAAAAACGAGCCGTGGGGGATGACCTCACGGCTCATTTTGCGATAATTTACTTTTTCTTCGGATCCGCGTCCTTGCCCAACGGCGCGCCGTAAAGGCTCGAATACGACTGCAACTGTTCGGGATCGGCGGGTGGCGTCGGGGTGATGCCGGTTGCCTCCGTCGAAGATGCAATCGATCCGCCGTCCTCCATCGGGACGGGCGTGACTTTTTTCTTTTTCGGCATAAAATAACCTCCCTTCGATGTGGATTATTCTGCACTAAAGGGAGGTTTTTATTCGTTTTTATCGCGCGCTTTGTTCAAAATCGCCCTTGACGATTTCAGTTTTGCGGAAAGGCGACTGACCGCCGTAGACGATCATATCACCGTAGAGCGTGTCGTATTCAAGTTGTTCAAGCAGGTTTTGGTAGTCGCTTTCACGGTGGAAATTCCGATGAAAACCGGAGACCATACCCTCGTAAATGCCTGCATCCTCCAACAGGTTTGCGCTTAACTGATATGCGGCAAGGGTATCGCCCCATGTGGATAGTTTCGCGCCGTAATTGTTCCAAATAAAGAATTCCGTATTAAAAATACTCGGCGCATGATACATATCCTCGGTGAGGTTCAAAGCGGGCAGGTGGTCGCCGTAGACCGCCAAAAGCACGGGTTCGTCGTAATCCGAAAGGTCGTCCACAAGATCGCCGATGAAGGCGTCCATTTCGGAGATTTGGCTGACGTAATAGCCGAACTGCGAGAAC
The DNA here is from genome assembly GCA_002315595.1 of Clostridiales bacterium UBA1758. GTDB lineage: Bacteria > Bacillota > Clostridia > Oscillospirales > UBA1758 > UBA1758. Next base: position 4,264 of record DCHG01000021.1, read on the forward strand.
GCATCTTCGTCAAACGGGACGCCATTGGTTTCGGAGATGTCGTCGACCTCGAAATCATCGGGGTAGCCGCCGTGTCCCTGAACGGAAACGGCGAAAACAAAATCACGGTTTTCGGTCGATTTCATCGCTTCAAGGATGTATTTTTCTAAAATTTTATCTTTTTCCCAACCTTCCGGCGTGTATTCAATGCCTTCCATATCTTCTGCGGCGGTGAAGGTATCAAAGCCGAGCATGGGGTAGATCGTGTCGCGGTCGTAAAACGAGCCGTCGTGATTGTGCATGGCATGGGTGGAATAGCCGATCTCTTTGAGAACATAGGCAATACTTTCACAGGGCTGATCCCGCAGGATCGTCTGGTACGGATACTCACCGGGACCGAAGTAGTCCAAACTGAAACCGGTTAGCACCTCAAATTCAGTGTTTGCGGTTCCGCCACCGATACCGGGGACGGAAAGCCAGCCCGACGGATTTTCATTTTTGAGTTTCGTGATATTCGGGATCGGATCCTCATTAAAGGTGACGCCGTTGATGAGTTTCGGATCAATGAAGGATTCGAGTTGAATAATGATGATATTCGGCTTGGCGGAGTTCACATGGGACGAGGAATTGATCTTTCGGGCGATCTGTTGAAGTTCGGATTCGGAGTATTTTTCGGGCTTGTCGATACCCGAATCAACGATGGTCGAGGTGAAACAGAACGCAAAGCCGTATTTTTCGTAGGAGCCTTTCATATCGGCAAACTCACCGGGCTCGGCGTGGGCGTGAATGGAAAATTCGGGTAAAAGGATTGCAAGAATGACCATTGTGACCACGACCGTCGCGGACGGAAAGATACGGAAGGGGCGAAGTTTCCGGTCGCGCAGATACAAAAAGACCATCAACGCAACAATCGCAATGACCGCAAGTGCCATCAGCACGATGAGGTACCAACTGATGTATTTGTCGGAAATGGCGAGCGCAAATCGGATCAGTTGAAAATCAATGCCGGAAAGCGGCGAATTTCGGCAGAGAAGAATGACGTAGTTTGCGATCCCGCAACCGAGCCAAATGGTGCTGATCAACGTGAAAACGAAGATCCTGCGTCGGAAAAACATCGTGAAACTGACCGTAGAGAGGACGATGAGCAGGTTGCAGACGAAATAATCGGGATGACGCAGGACGAATTCCAATGCGGCGATCCCGGAGCGTCGACCGAGGGCTTCGAGTGAAAAAGTGAGCAGCAAAGAAAGCAGGACCGCCGAGGGCAGTCTTGCATAGGTTGCGGTATGATTTGGTTGCAGGTCGTTTTGCATGATTTCACCCGATTCACATTCTTCCGCGGATGATTATAGCACAATCAAAACCAATATTCCACATAAATTCTGCTTTATTTTACAAAGTTTTTCGCGGCGGAATTATCCACAATGGCGAAGATGGGGTGCAACGGCGATTATGGGGGCGGGGGGATAATTATATGATTTCGTAGGGGACGATGTGGGCATCGTCCCCTACGGGGTTGTTGGAGATTTTACTGTTCCGTAGGGGCGACCTTTGGTCGCCCGGCTTTGACGCGTAACACTGCACCGGAACTTACGCGGCGGGGGA
>DCHG01000046.1 GCA_002315595.1 Clostridiales bacterium UBA1758
CACCTTCTCCTTGTTGAAGGAGAAGGTGAACCATCTCAACACCGTCCCTTGACGCTGAATGTCTTGGTTTCGCCGAGGCGCATTTCGACCTCGATCGAGTCGACGTCGTAGCCGTAATACTGTTTCTCGTACACCTCGAACGGAGAGCATTTTTCCCTGAAACGGATCGTTCTCTTGCCCGAATTCTTCGCGTGAACGGTGACAAGCGTGCCGTCGCAGAAGAAAATATCGTCGTTTTCCATATAAATATGCGCGCCGGCATAGGCGGCGAGGCTTTTGAGCAGTTCGCTTCTCACGACATGGCTGCAACAGTACACGCTGGTGTAGCCGCCGTCGTCCTTCATCGCCATGGCGATCTCTTTGTCAAGGCAGTACCGCCCCAACACTTCAATGCCGTCCTGCGGCTCAATGATAAAGCCAGGATTTGCGAATGCAGGCGGTTGCGCCTTGATCTTCGGGGTGGGATAAATCGAGCCCGGCCAAAATACCGAGTGGATGTCACGGTCGATGTAGCCGTAATACTGATCGGGATCGGCGTATCTGAGTGCCGGATGACCGCTTTCGACAATGCGGAAACGCGGACTCATCGTGCCGAAGTGTTCTCTTACACTGAAACCCGTCGTCGCCTCGATATTTGCTTTGTCCATGATCTTTTCCGCACCCGTGTTAATGTAACCCGGCGCGTACAGCCAAAGCACAAGCGCGTGATTTTTTCTCGCCTTTGCCTTGATCGCTTCGCGTTCTTCGTCGGTCAGGCAGAAGACGTTCAGCATGATATACATCTTGTAATCGGGCATATTGTCCAGCGCCATATCGTTGTGAAAATAGTAATCCGGCGGGGTGCCGATGCGACCGAGGTCGGAAACGCGGTAGAATTCCAAAAGCATCGCGTCGGTGTCGTTGGAAACATAATGAATGCTTTCGGTGTCGGAAATCACCGCAATATCGTGATTTTTGGACTTTGTGCGGTCGTTTTTGAACACAAATTCCGCAACTTCCTTCATCCGCTTAACGAGATCCCACAGTCCGTCTTCGACGAATTTCGGGTTGAGATTGTATTTCCACGACTGAATTCCGTCGCAAAGTTCCTGTGCAAATTCGCGTTTGAAGGTGTTCACGGTGTCTTTCACATCGTAAAGGCGGTGGTGTTCGCGGTAGAAGGGGATCGTGTAATGGGTGCGCGAGTCGCCCTCATTGTTGAAAATGCGGTTGCGAAGCAGGAACGAGTCCTGCATTTCGCGGTGGGCAAGGTAGCCGCCCGGCTCACGGTTATTGTAGGAGGCGGCACTTGCAAGCATATCGACGTTTCCGGAGTCCAAAAGTTCCAGAATTGCCGAAGAAGTTCCGAAATTATAGTAGTTACAGCATCCGAGCGCACCGTAAAATGTGATCACGATACGGTCGGGAGAGTGTTCTTTGACAATCGAGCCGAAATAGGAAAGTGTTTCGGCGGTGCCCCAGCAGAGGGCTTGAAAGAAGTCGGCGACGAACTGAAAATCGTTCGCGTTCAAAAAGACGCCGACGTTGGATTTCGCCACGCCGTCCATGTTGATGGACTTGCCGATCTGTCGGTCGTGGCTTTCATAGGTTGCCATCGCGTCAAGGATGGCTTCGTCGATGTTGATGTATTCGCGGTCGCCCATATCGGGGATCTTGGGGTGTTCGAAGGTCGCTTCGGGATCCTTCCAAACACGGCGCAATTCTTCCACAGTGCCGTATTTTTTCTTCAAATAGCGTCCGAAATTGATGCGGAAAGGCTCGGAATAGTCCGCCCATGTCCCGCTTGCGTAGTCGGTGAATTCGTTGCCTTCCGGGTAGTACCATTCGGCGGTGCCGCCGCCGCAGATGACGACGCCAACGATCTTGTCGGCAAAGGGCGCCGCGTCGATTTGGGACATCAGGTTGCGGATGCGTTCGCCCGCGTCTTTGCGGAAAACGTCGGAGCAGATCGAGTACATTCCGGGGACTTCGCCGACGCCCGAAAGGATCATCGGGTGAGAGGCTCCGTCGGAGTATTTGATGAGTTCATCGGGGTGCGCGTCAAACCATTCACGCGGCGGGTTGAGGTTGATCATGACGGTGAAGTACACATCGTCACCGGGAATACTGTCGAGGATGAATTTGCATTTTTGAATAACAGAGTCGTACGAGAGGGAGTCGGCGCCCTCGATTTCCGGCTGAACACCGTCCGAAAAGTCCCAGAAAAGTTGGAAAAGACGGTCGCCCGCAAGATAGCGAAGACGCAGATGTTCAGCGTATTCTTCCTTGGTGTAGAGCGTGGAGGTGACGTGGTTGCCGACGCAATACGTCCAGGGCGGAAATGCCTTTCCGTTGATGACGAGGGCGGGCTCGCCGTTGTGATTTTCGATTTTCGCAATAGCCATAATGTTCCACCTTTCTTGGTTTTGTCGGTTTTTGGTTCATTATATCGCTTGTTCGGGCGGGAATATAGTCAACATCGCCCGAAAAACCGTAAGATCGTGTGAAATCTTTCCCGTACGGGTTGATGCGGATTTGTAAAAATCATTCCCGTAGGGGCGACCTGTGGTCGCCCGGAAAGTACGGATTGCCGCGCTCGTTCCTATGGAACTCGCTCGCAATGACCTATAAATAAATGCAATCCCATTTAACCGTCATTGCGAGGAGCGAAGCGACGTGGCAAACCGCAACGCACCAATCAAACCGTCATTGCGAGGAGCGAAGCGACGTGGCAATCCGCAACGCACCAATCAAACTGTCATTGCGAGGAGCGAAGCGACGTGGCAATCCGTACCCCTGTCTTAACCTAAATTTCTCAGCACTCGCCGTTCAAACTGAACATCAGCGTGTCGCCGTGACGCATTTCGACCTCAATCGAATTCACGCCCTGCCCGTAATACTGTTTCTCGTACACCTCGAACGGAGAGCATTTTTTCTTAAATCGGATCGTCCTTTTGCCCCTGCCGTCGGCGTGGATCGCAACGAAATTTTCGTTCGCGTAAAGGACGTCCCCGTGATCGGCGAATAAATGCACCCCCGACCATGCGGCAATCGAAGCCAACAGATCCCAACGCATGACATGGGCACAACAGTACACGCTTTGGTACCCGCCGTCGTCCTTGACCGCAAGAGCCGGTCGCCCGTCCATGACATAGCGCCCCAAAACTTCGGCGTCCTCGTCGTCGATAAAGAAATACGGATTTGCAAACGGCGGGCGCACGACCGAGTTCGAAAGCCAGTAATTGTGGTGCATATATCGGTCGATAAAACCGTACAGTGCGTCGGGATCGGCATTTGCAACGGCAGGGTGATCGCCCGAAATGCGAAATCTCGGCGGCTTTGTTTCGTCAATTCTTGCGACCTTGATGCCCGTTGTCGCCGTGATGTTTTCGTTGCGCATGGCTCTCTCGCTGTCGGGATCAATAAATCCCGGCGCATACAGCCATACCACGGTCGCGTTGTTTTTGCGTGCCTTGCGCTTGATCGCCTCACGGTCGCATTCGCTCAAACAGAACAGATTGAGCATCAGATACATCTTGTAATCGGGCATATCGTCCCGCGCCAGATCGTCGTGGAAGTACCAGTCCACGGGGGCTCCGATGCGGTGCAGGTCGCTGACGCGGTAAAGGTCGAGCACGAGTTCGCTTGTATTCTGCGAAACATAATGCACACTGTCGGTGTCACAGATCACGGCGATCTCGTTGTGCTTTTTGCGGTCAAGCGAGTACGCGTACCTTGCGACATCCTGCTGACGCCTGAAAAGTTCGAGTGTTTCGTCGTCCTCGTACCAGCCGCCGCCCGGGCACATATCAAACCACCAGCCCTGAATTTCGTCGCAAAGATCGCGTGCAAAATCGCGTTTCAGGGTGACAGCGGTGTCGCGCTTGTCATATAACCCCATCGAATCGCGGTAAAAGTCCACCACACGGTGTGTGCGCGAATCGTCCTCGACGATGAAGATCATATTGCGCAGACGGAAGGAGTCCTGCATTTCCCGCTGGGCGGTCACGCCGCCGGGAACGCGGTCGACATAGTTGCCCGGAGCCGCCAAAAAGTCGACGTCGGGGCAGTCGAGAATGGGAAGCGTCCCGGTAGCAGTGCCGTACTGGAAGTATTTCGTGCAACCGAGCGAGCCGTAAAATGCGCCGCAGAGCAGGTTGGGGAACTGTGACTTGATCGTTCCCGCAAAATGGACGATGGTGTTTGCGATGCCCTCGTGAAGCGCACTGTAAAAATCCGCGACATGGCGGTAATCGTTGGCGTTGAGAAATACGCCGAGGTTGGTCGGCGCCTTCGCATCACGGTCGACCTCGACCAGATAGTTGTGACCGAGGGACTCGAATTTCAATAAATAATCGAGGATGACCTCGTCGATCTCGGTGAAGCGGCGTTCTTCGAGATCGGGGATTTTCGGATGATCGAAGGTTGCGGTCGGATCGTTCCAAGCCTTGCGCAGTTTTTCGACCGTTCCGTATTTTTCACGCAGAATTCTGCCGAATTCGGCACGAAAAGCGGGCGAACAGTCGGCGTATTTGCCGTTTTCGTAGTCGGTAATCGGGTTTTCGTCGGGGTAGTACCATTCACAGGTACCCGCGGCACAGAGAAAAAAGCCGATCACGCGGTCGAAGTGAGGACTGCGTCGGATCTCGTCGCAGTACTGTTTCAAAGCCTCATCGCCGTCATGCCGCCATGCCTCACTGCAAATCGAGTGCATCCCGTGGATGGGGTGAATTCCGACCGACGAGCAGGTCAGGGGACGGTGCGAGCCGTCGTTGTAGGTGACCATGTCGTCGGGGTGAGAATTGATCCATTCCTTCGGCGGCGAGGTGTTCAGCCGCAGGACGATATAGGCGTCGGGAACGGCGGATAAGAGTTTTTCGATGTCCGAAACGGTTTTTGTGATCCCGTCCGGCTCGATCTTCGGCTCGCCGAAGCCTTCGGGCTGCCAAGTGGCAAAGGTGTCGGGATCGGTCGTTCCGCCGGGACGGATCCAGCGCGTGGACGACGAGAGAAAGAAGATGCGGATGCCTGCATCGCGCAGTTTTTTAAGATATTCGGGGCGATCCGGCTGTACCGTCATCATCATCGGCGGAAATACCTGCCCGTCGACCATGATCGCCGGCTCCCCGTGGTGAGGCTGTACTCTTGCGATCATATTTTTCCCTTCCTGATGAAAAATCGTCGATTGCATTGTGGTAGAAGGGGAACTGCGGAAATTACTTCCGCACCCGTAGGAGACGTCCTATGGTTGTCCGGAAAGTACGGATTGCCGCGCTCGTTGCTATGGAACTCGATCGCAATGACACATAAAATATATCAATCCCATTTAACCGTCATTGCGAGGAGCGAAGCGACGTGGCAATCCGTACCCCTGTCTTAACCTAAATTTCTCAGCATTCCCCTCTGAGACTGAACATCAGCGTGTCGCCGAGGTCCATATCGACCTCGATTTCGGTCACGTCCTTACCGTAGTACTTCTTTTCGTAAACCTCGAACGGACTGCATTTTTCCTTGAAATACACCGTTCTCTTGCCGGAAAATCCCGCGTGGATCATGACGAAGTTCTCGTTCGCGCAAATATGGTCGTCGGTTTTGACGTAAAGGTGTACGCCCGCGTCCTCCGCAATGGATTGCAGGATCTCGCTTCTGAGGAACGGAGCCGCCGAATAATAACTCTTGTACCCGTCCTCCTCGGTGACGGCAAACGCCGCTTTACCGTTGACGAGGAAGCGTCCAAGCACCTTTGCGTTGCCTTCTTCGATATAGAAACCCGGGTTTGCGAACGCCTGCGGAAGCGGACGGTAGTTCGGGGGCGGGAAAATGGAGCCGAGCCAAACGCCGGAGTTGATGTGACGGTCGATGTAGCCGTATTTCTGTGCGCGGTCGGCGTATTTTATGAGTTTCGCGCCCTCTTCGGTGAGTTTGAACCACGGATAGGTGGTGTCCTCGACCGAGCCGACCTCCATGCCGACAAGGCTCGAAATGTTCTTTTCCGCCATAATCGTATCCGCATCGGGGTTGATAAAGCCCGGCGCGTACAGCCAGATGACGCTCGCGTGATTTTTTCTTGCCTTCGCCTTGATCGCTTCGCGCTCTTTGTCGGTCAGATGGAACAGGTTGATGGCAATGTAGACCTTGTAGTCGGGCATATTGTCGCGTGCAACGTCGTTGTGGAAATAGTAGTCCACCGGGGCGCCGATCCTGCCGAGATCCGTCGAACGATAGATGTCACAGAACATCGCGTCCGTGATCTGCGAAACATAGTGGATGCTTTCGGTGTCGTAAAGCAACGCGATCTCGTTTTTCTTGGTTCGATCGAGGGAATAGGCGAACTTTGTGATCTCGCCCTGACGGATCAGCAGATCGTAGAAGCCTTCCTTTTCGCACCAGTCCGAATTCGGATCGTCCGGATAAGGACACGAAAAATCGCCGTACCAGCCCTGAACGTCTTCGCAGATCACGCGACCGAGGTCGCGTTTGATCGTGGTTTCGGTGTCGCGGTAGTTATACACGCCGAAGCCGTTGCGGTAAAAGTCGTTGACTTGGTGGGTGCGGTTGTCGGCTTCGATAAAGTAGATCTCGTTGCGCAGACGGAAGGAGTCCTGCATTTCACGCTGGGCGGTGTAGCCGCCCGGCTCACGGTTGTTGTAACTGCCCGCGCTTCCGAGGAAGTCGATGTAGCCGGAGTCGAGGATCTGTACCGTGCCTTCCGCCGTGCCGAACTGATAGTAGTCGGTGGTGCCGAATGCGCCGTAAAATGCGCCGACGAGCATATCCGGGTAGCGATCCTTGATGACTTTGGCAAGTCGGGTGATGGTGTTTGCCGTGCCGCGGTGCCATGCGTTAAAGAAGTCCGCGACGTGCTGGCTGGTGTTCGCGTCAAGGAAGACGCCACGGAAGCCGTCGCCCTTGGGGTTCAGTTCGATCTTTTTTCCGACCAGACGGCGTGCGCTTTCCGCCATAAGCATGGCTTCCTGAATTCCGCCGTCGATGACGGTATAGCGGCGTTCTTCGAGATCCGGGATCTTCGGATTTTCGAAGGTCGCGGTCGGATCGTTCCAAGCCTTGCGCAGTTTTTCGACCGTTCCGTATTTTTCACGCAGAATTCTGCCGAATTCGGCACGGAAAGCGGGGGAGAAGTCGCCGTAGATGCCCTGTTCGAAGTCGGTCAGCAGGTTTCCTTCGGGGTAGTACCATTCCATTGTACCGCCCGCACAGAGGAAGAAGCCCGCAATGCGGTCGGCGTACTTCCAGTCTTTGAACATTTCAAGGTATTCTTTGAGTGCTTTTTCGGCGTCGTTGCGGAAGTTTTCACTGCAAAGCGAGTACATTCCGGGAATGACGTCACGGCGGGAGTAGCCTTCGAGGACGACGGGACGGGTTTTGCCGTCGTTGTAGCGGATGAGATCGTCGGGGTGGGAGTCGAACCATTCGTTCGGGGGATCGAGTGAGAGTCGGAGCATGATGTAAGCGTCCGGCACCTGCGCAAAGATCTCCTCGGCGTCGAGTTTGAACTGCTCCACGCCACTCAGACGGTGGTAGGGATGACCGTCGTCATCGATGTAGTCGCCTTCGGGAAAGCCCCAGTTGGTAACGGCGCAGGGAAAGTAGAGTTTCATGCCCGCCTGAGCGTATTTTTTGACGTGTTCCGGGCGGAATTTGATATTCGGGATAATGGTCATCGGCGGGTACGCCACACCGTTGATCATTACCGCCGGCTCGCCGTGGTATTTTTCGACTTTTGCAATCATGTTGGTCTTCCTTTCTTTCAATTTCAACTAAAAATAACCATTTTCTGTCCAACGAAACGGATTGTTTTGGCTGTATTCGCAAATCCTTTGAATTGTTGTATGATGCGGGATAATGACGGCGTAGTAAAAATTAGCACGCTACCCGTATCGGCGACCTGTGGTCGTCTCGGAAAAGTACGGATTGCCACATTCGTTCCGTTGGAACTCGCTCGCAATGACAAATAATGCGTTTTTCAAAAATGGATTACTTTTATTAACACCCCATATTATGTCATTGCGAGGAGCATTTTTAATGCGACGCGTCAATCCGTATCCCGGCCGCTGTCAATTTCCTTTACCATTCTCCGTGCAAACTGAACATCTTGGTTTCGCCGTATTTCATATCGACGGTGATCTCGGTCACGTTTTCGGCGTAAACCTTCTTTTCGAAGACTTCGAACGGGGTGCAACTGTTTTTGAAATAAATCGTGTGCTTGCCCGAATAACCCGCGTGGATCATGACGAAGTTCTCGTTTGCGCAAATGTGGTCGTCGGTCTTGACGAACAAATGCACTCCCGCGTTCTCCGCAAGCGACTGCAACACCTCACTGCGCAAAAACTGTGCCGCACAGTAGACGCTGACGTAGCCGCCGTCGTCCTTCATGGCAAGGGCGGCTTTTCCGTCCATGCAGTAGCGTCCCAATACCTCGGCACTTTCGTCCTCGATGTAGAAGCCCGGATTCATATGTGCCGGGGGCAGAGGACGGAAGTTCGGGGGCGGGAAAATAGAGCCGAGCCAGACCGTGGAGTGAACATCGCGGTCGATATAGCCGTACTTTTTCGAAGAATCGGCGTACTTCATCAGGCTTGCGCCCTTGTCGGTCAACTTAAACCACGGCGAAACGGTCGCGTCGATGCGTCCGACCTTCATGCCCGTGGTGGCTTCGATGTTGGCGTTCGACATAATCGTGTCCGCGTCGGGATCAATGAAGCCCGGTGCGTACAGCCAAAGCACGGTGGCGTGATTTTTTCTCGCCTTTGCCTTGATCGCTTCGCGTTCCGCGTCGGAAAGGTGGAAGGTGTTGATCATGATGTAGAGTTTGTAATCCGGCATATCCGGACGGCTCATATCGTTGTGGAAATAGTAGTCCACCGGTGCGCCGATCCTGCCGAGGTCGCTGGAACGGTAGATGTCGCAGAACATCGCGTCGGTGAGTTGCGACACATAGTGAACGCTTTCGAGGTCATAGATCAGTGCGATCTCGTTGCGCTTCTTTCGTTCAAGCGAGATGGCGTACTTTGCGACGTCACCGAGTTGACCGAGCAGGTCGTAGAAGCCTTCCGGCTCCATCCAGTCCTCTTTGCCGTTGCCGGCGAAGGACGAAATGAAGTCGAAAAACCAACTCTGCACGTCTTCGCAAACGACGCGACCGAAGTCACGTTTGAAGGTGTTGCGGGTTTCTTCCATGCCGTAAAGTCCCATTGCGTCGCGGTAGAACGGCTCGACTTTGTGGACGCGGTTGTCGAGTTCGATAAAGTAGATCTCGTTGCGCAGACGGAAGGAATCCTGCATTTCACGCTGGGCGACATACAGACCGGGCTCGCGGTTGTTGTAACTGCCCGCGCTTCCGAGGAAGTCGACATAGCCGGAATCGAGAACGGACAGGGTGGCTTCCTGCGTGCCGAACTGGTAGTAGTCGCAGCAGCCGAGTGCGCCGTAGTACGAGCCGACGAGCATATCGGGGTAGCGGTCTTTGACGGCCTTGGCAAGGCGGATGATGGTGTCGGCAGTGCCCTGATGCCATGCGTTAAAGAAGTCCGCAACGTGCTTGCATTTGTTGGCGTTGAGGAATACGCCGAGGAAGTTTTCACCTTTCGGATCGTGTTCGATGAATCCGCCGACCTTGCGTCCAGCGCTTTCGAATTCGAGCATGGCGGAAAGGATGCCGTCGTTCATAACGGTATAGCGGCGTTCGTCCATATCCGGGATCTTCGGGTTTTCGAAGGTCGCGGTCGGATCGTTCCAAGCCTTGCGGAGTTTTTCGACATTGCCGTCGTAGCGTTTTTTCAAAAATTCGCAGAAATATGCGCGGAACGGCTCGGAGAAGTCACCGTAGATGTTCTGTTCCATGTCGGTGATGAGGTTGGATTCGGGGTAGTACCATTCCTGCGTACCGGCGCAGCAGAGGGAGAAGCCGATGATGTGATCCTTGAAGGGCATGGATTCGAACGCGTCAAGGTATTCGACCAAAGCCTTTTCTGCGGCGGAACGGAAGGCTTCGCCACAGAGTGAATACATACCGGTCGCCTGAACGGCGTCGCCGTTGTTGCCGCCTGCGGATAGGACGACGGGACGGTGGGAACCGTCGTTGTATTTGATGAGTTCCTCGGGGTGCGATTCGATCCAGTCGATCGGGGGATCGACGTGCAGACGCAGGATGATGTACGCGTCGGGGATCTCGTGCAGGAGGGTTTCGACACTGGTGGCGAAGGCTTCAATGCCGTTGGGTTCGTGGTGAGCGACGCCGTTTTCATCCGTCCAGTCACGACCGGGCATATTCCAGGTCGTGTAACTGGAAACGAACTGTACCCTCATACCCGCCTTGCGGTAGTGTGCGAATTGACGCACGGTGGGTTCGGAGTTGTGGGTTTTTGAGGCGTAGTTCGGAACCATCGTCATCGGGATCATCGGTTCCCCGTTGACCATGATCGTCGGCTCGCCCTTGTAGTTTTGAATTCTTGCCGTTGCCATGTTTTTGTTCCTTTCGTTTGTGGGATTTATAATTTCTTATTTTTTACTGTACTTTTCCAATTCGCTGAATGGGATAAATTCCTCTATTGAGTCGTCGAGATCTGTAAGGTTGTTCGTTTGTTTCGACGGATTTTGCGTTTCTTTCTCTGATTCGTGTAGCGAATGGATCATATTGTTCCAACTTTCGATAATTTGCTGTTTCTTTTCCGGTGTCATTACCATTCTCCGTGCAAACTGAACATCTTGGTTTCGCCGAGTTTCATCTCGATCTCCAACTCGGTCACGTTTTCGCCGTAAACCTTCTTTTCGAAGACCTCGAACGGGGAACACGGCTTCTTGAACGAAATCTTCCGTTTGCCCGTGGAGTGCGCGTGAACGGTGACGAAATTCTCATTCGCGTACAAAACATCGTCATCGTGGCTGAAAATATGCGCACCCGACCACTCGGCAATGGAGGCAATCAACTCGCTTCTTGCGATCTGCGGGGCACAGTAAACGCTCACGAAGCCGTCCGCCTTCTTCATGGCAAGGGCGGCTTTGCCGCTGTTGCAGTAGCGTCCGAGGACGGTCGCGTCGGGATCGTCGATGTAGAAGCCCGGGTTCATAAACGGGGCGGGGAGACTGCGCACCTTCGGGGGTGCAAATACGCTTCCGAGCCACACGTTGGAGTGAACATCGCGGTCGATAAAGCCGTACTTTCGGTCGGGATCGGCATAACGGAGCAACGGCGAAGCCGTGTCGACGCGGAATTTCGGCGATGTCGTCTTGTCGAAGCCGCCCAACTTCATGCCCGTGACTTTTTCGATGTTTTCAAGGCTCATCGCGGTCGTGCCGTCGGGGTTGATAAAGCCCGGCGCATAGAGCCATAAAATCGTCGCACCGTTCTTTCTCGCCTTTGCGTGAATGGCTTCGCGTTCGGCGTCCGTCAGGCAGAAGACGTTGATCATGACATAGAGTTTGTAATCCGGCATATCCGGGCGTTCCATGTCGTTGTGATAGTACCAGTCCACGGGCGCACCGATCCGCATCAGATCGCTTGTGCGGTACCAGTCGAGAAGCATTGTCGAAGTGTTGACCGAAACGTAGTTGATACTTTCAAGGTCGTAGATCATGGCGATGTCGTTGTGTTTTTCGCGTCCCAGCGAGTAGGCGTAGTCGCCGACTTCACGCATCCGCTTGAACAGGTCGTAGATCGCGGGATCTTTGTATCTGCCGCCGTTCGGACGGTGTTGATCAAGCCACCACGCATAGGTTTCTTCGCAAAGGTTTCTTGCAAAGGCGCGTTTGAGTACCGTCAGCGAGTCTTCGATGTCGTACAGACCGAAGCCGTCGCGGTAGAATTCGTTTTCACGGTGTGTTCTCGTGTCGTCTTCGCTGACAAAGATCATCTTGCGCAACAGGAACGAGTCCTGCATTTCGCGTTCGGTCATGTGACCGCCCGGCTCACGGTTGTTGTAGGTGCCCGGTGCGGCAAGGAAGTCGACCACACCCGAATTGAGGACGGTCAGCGTGCCGGTTGCGGTGCCGAAATTGAAGTAATCCGTGCATCCGAGTGCGCCGTAGAACGCGCCCGTGAGCATATTCGGCTTGACTTCCTTGACAACGCCTGCAAGTTCGACGATCGTGTTTGCCGTGCCCTCGTTGAGCGCCTGAAAGAAGTCCGCAACAAACTGATATTTGTTCACGTTGAGGAAGACGCCGACGTTGTTTTCGCCCTTTGCGTCGGGATCAATGGCGTGGTCGAGTTGGCGGTTTGCACTTTCGGTGGAAGCCATTGCGTCGAGGATGATGTCGTCGACCATGATAAAACCGCGGTCTTCCATGTTCGGGATCTTCGGCTCCTCAAAGGTTGCCGTGGGATCCGCCCAGGCACGGCGGAGGTCTTCGACGGTGGCGTATTTTTTATGCAGGAAGCGGGTGTATTCCTTTTTGAACGCGGGCGAGAAGTCCGCATAAATGCCTTTTTCGTAATCGGTGATGAAGTTGCCCTCCGGGTAGTACCATTCGAGCGTTCCCGCACAACCGAGGAAAATGCCGATGATACGGTCGGCAAAGGGGAAGGTGTCGAATTCGCGTAAATATTCGCGAATGGCTTCGGCGGCGTCGTGGCGGAATGCGTCGGAGCAGAGGGAGTGCATCCCGTCAACGGGGACGCGACCGACGGAGGTGCAGATCATCGGGTAGTGCTTGCCGTCGTTGTAAAGAAGCATATCGTCCGGGTGGGCATTCACCCACGCACGGGACGGGCTGATGTTGAGTCGCAGTAAGATGAGTGCGTCGGGGACGAGTTCAAGCAGTTTTTCGGCGTCGGCACGGAATTTTTCGATCCCGTCGAGGTTGGCGTGCTTGACGTAAGCCTCGTCCGTCCATTCTTCTTCGCCCCACGAATGCCAGCGCGTGGTGCAGGAGATAAAGTAGACATTGGTACCTGCTTTGCCGAGGGAGCGAAGGTAGTCTTCGTCGACGATCGGCGTGGTCATAGCGGTCGGCGGGATCGGTTTGCCGTCGACCACGATCGCAGGCGTTCCGCCCACGTATTCAATCGTTGCATTTGCCATGTTTTTTTGTTCCTTTCGATTGGTTTATTTTATATGTAGGGGACGATGCAAAATCGTCCTGTCGAAGCGGAAATGTGATAATGTTCCCGTAGGGGCGACCTGCGGTCGCCCGGAAAATACGGATTGCCGTGCTTTCTTTTGCAAGCGCAGAATTCGCATCCCCGTCCTAACCAACATCGCTCAACATTCGCCGTTCACACAGAACAGCAGTGTGTCACCGAGGCGCATTTCGACCTCGATCTCGGTCACATCCTTGCCGTAGTATTTCTTCTCGAACACCTCGAACGGCGAACAGGGTTTCTTAAAATACACCTTTCGCTTGCCGGTGTTTTTGGCGTGGATCATCACGAAATTCTCGTTTGCGACGATGTGATCGTCATTGTGGACGAATAAATGCACGCCCGCCTGTTCCGCAACGGATTGCAGGATCTCACTGCGCAAAAACGGCGCCGCACAGTAGTATGTCGTGTAGCCGTCCATTTCCTTTTTTGCAAACGCCGTCTTGCCGCCGATACCGAATTTGCCCAGCACAACGGCGTCTTCGTCGTCGATAAAGAAGCCCGGATTGGAATGGGGCGTCGGCAGGGGAATGTAGTTCGGAGGCGGGAAAATCGCGCCCGGCCATCCGCCCGAATGAACGTCACGGTCGATGTAGCCGTAGATCCCCGCAGGATCGGCGTAGATCATCTCTTTTTCGCCTTCCGCGGTCAACTTGAACAGCGGGAATACCGTGTCACGGACGATCCCCGCACGAATATCCGTCGTCGCCGTGATGTTGTCCGCGCTCATCAGTTCCTTTGCGTCGGGATCAATAAAGCCCGGTGCGTACAACCATAGCAGACTCGCGTGATTTTTTCTTGCCTTCGTCTTGATGGCTTCGCGTTCCGCGTCGGAAAGGTGGAAGGTGTTGATCATAATGTATAACTTGTAATCCGGCATTTCGGGACGCGACACATCGTTGTGGAAATAGTAGTCCACGGGTGCGCCGATCCTGCCGAGATCGCTCGTGCGGTAGATGTCGCAGAACAGTCCGTCGAGTAACTGCGACACATAGTGCAGACTTTCGGTGTCGTAAAGCAACGCGATCTCGTTGTGTTTGGTGCGGTCAAGCGAGTAAGCGTAATTCGAGATCTCGGAAAAACGTTTGATCAGGTCGTAAAAGCCCGTTTCCGCCATCCATTCACTGCTTCCGTCGCCCATGAATTCCGTGGCAAAGTCGAAATACCAACTCTGCATATCCTCGCAAAGTACGCGGGCAAAGTCGCGTTTGTAGGTCACCACGGTGTCGTGGTAGTCGTAAAGCCCCCAACCGGCACGGAATTGCGGCAGGGTGAGGTGAACGCGGTTGTCGAGTTCGGTGAAATACACCTGATTGCGGATGAGGAACGAATCCTGCATTTCGCGTTGCGCGATGTACTGACCGGGCTCGCGGTTGTTGTAGGTGCCCGCACTGCCCAAAAAGTCGACATAGCCGGAATCGAGGATGTTCAGCGTGCCTCCTGCGGTGCCGAACTGGAAGTAGTCACAGCAGCCGAGCGCACCGTAATAGGAGCCGACGAGCATATCGGGGTAGGCGGTCTTGACGAGTTTGGCGAGTTCGACGATCGTGTCCGCCGTACCTTCGTGCCATGCGTTAAAAAAGTCCGCGACGTGCTTGTGTGTGTTCGCGTCAAGGAAGGTACCCGCATAACCCGGCCCCTGCGGATTGATGTTGAGTTCGACGCCGCCCACCTGACGGTCGGCGCTTTCCGCCATCATCATGGCTTTCAGGATGCCGATGTCGTTGGAGATGAACTTGCGGTCTGCAAGCGTCGGGATCTTGGGATCTTCAAAGGTCGCCGTCGGATCGTTCCACGCACGACGGAGGTTTTCAATGTCGTTGCCGTATCTTTTTTTCAAAAAGCGCGTGTAGTGGGTGCGGAAAGCAGGCGAGAAGTCACCGTAAAGGTTGTTTTCAAGGTCGGTGATGAGGTTGGCTTCGGGGTAATACCATTCACAGGTACCCGCCGCACAGAGGGAAAATCCGATAATACGATCCTTGAACGGCATATTTTCGAAGTCGTCGAGGAATACCTTGATGGCTTTTGCCGCGTCATTGCGGAACGCGTCGGAGCAAATCGAATACATTCCCGGAAGTTCCTCGTGTCTGCCGGAGGCGGAGAGAACGCAGGGGTGCGATTTCCCGTCGTTGTAGCGGATCAGGTCGTCGGGGTGTTCGATAAACCATTCCGTCGGCGGATCAATGGTCAGACGGAGCATGATGTACGCGTCGGGCACGACACTCAAAAGAAGTTCCGCGTCCTTTTTGAATACGTTCAACCCGGATTCGACG
The DNA here is from genome assembly GCA_002315595.1 of Clostridiales bacterium UBA1758. Classification (GTDB taxonomy): domain Bacteria; phylum Bacillota; class Clostridia; order Oscillospirales; family UBA1758; genus UBA1758. The sequence continues at coordinate 15,352 of DCHG01000046.1, forward strand.
GTGATTTTGCCATTTCGTCACGGCGTTCGGGTTGCGTCCATTCCGTCGAGCAGGAGACAAAGAAAATGCGAAGTCCGCAATCACGGTAACGCTTGAACAGTTCGAGTCGGTCATTGACGTCATCGCCGTGTGGTGCGCCCCAGTATTGCGTGGTGAAATTCGGTACCATTGTCAGCGGCGGCATCGCTTCGCCGTTGACAACGATCGCCGGCTCGCCGTGGTATCTTTCGATTTTCGCAGTAGCCATATTTTCTCACCTCTGTATATAATATTGGTATGTTCAAAGAAATTGGATTGGTAGGGGACGATGCCCACATCGTCCCGCGTCATCCGTACTTTCCCCTTGCCGCGCATATACTTCCACTTACTATCATCTTACTATATAATGAAACCTAATTCAATCCCCGACGAAAACTTTTTTCAAAAAATCGCATAAAACCCCTTGACTCTCACGTAGCGTCAGGGTTTATACTGTACTCATCCCGAACAAAAGGAGGTTTTTGCGTGAAAAATGTCAGCGAAGTCAGCCGTCTGACCGGCGTAAGCGTTCGCACGCTCCACCACTATGACGCGGTCGGGCTTCTGCACCCGACGATGAGGACGGATGCGGGCTATCGGCTTTACGACGATGCCGCCCTTGCACGATTGCAGGCGATCATGATGTTCCGCGAACTGGAATTTCCGTTGGAGGACATCCGTCGGATTATGGACGCGCCCGACTTCTCCGTCGAGCGTGCGGTTTTGTCGCAGATCGAACTTTTGAAACTACGTAAAGACCACATCGACGAACTCATAAAACTTGCCGAAAATATTCTAAAAAAAGGAGAAAACAATATGAATTTTCACGCTTTTGACCGTTCTGAAATCCAAAAATACGAAGCGGAAGTCAAGCAGAAATGGGGCGGTACCGAAGCCTACACAGAGTATGTTTCAAAGCCGAAATCCGACGATCCGACCGAGCAACTCATGTGTAAATTCGCCGAATTCGGCGCAATCCGGAATGGCGAGCCGACATCCGCCGACGCACAAAACAAGGTCGCAGAATTGCAGGGTTTCATCACCGATCGCTTTTATACCTGCTCAAAAGAGATTTTAGCATCCCTCGGCGGGATGTATGTTGCCGACGAGCGTTTCCGTCAAAATATCGACGCCGTCGGGGGAGAGGGGACGGCGGAATTCGTGTCCAAAGCCATTGCGGCATTTTGTAAGTAGGGGACTTTCCGCACAATCCCAGTCATTGCGAGGAGGGCAACGCCCG
>DCHG01000007.1:0-11122 GCA_002315595.1 Clostridiales bacterium UBA1758
TCAGTATCGGAATTGTAATGGTATCTGTTCTTTCAAGTATTTTGCTTTTTGACAGATTGCGGTTTTATGATTTCATTATTGATGCTTTGCTGACATATTTCCTGTTTTTTAAGAAGATTGAAAGACAGTGATAATCCATACAAATCCCGGTTTGTTAAACAAAACGAAACAACCCGCTGAAAAAAACTCTTTTTCAGCGGGTATCTTTGTCTCATACCATAACGTGTAGGAAAGAATCAAATCAAGGCAGATTTGCACTGACCAATTTACAAAAGCAAGTTCATAATTCTCCGCAAGAAAGAAAAGGATAATGGGAAAACGTTTTCTTATTCACCCGTGACTAACGCATCTGCTCTTTTTGATCAAAGGATCAAATGTGACCGATGTCTTCGGTTGCGACATCATCCCAGTGATCGCCCGAAGGCGGGACAAGCGTGTCATCAAAATGTACCATGACGCCGCCCTCGGCGAGAAGTTTTTGCAATTTTTTGATGTCGACTTCGGCGATGTTGCCGCCGTCGGCGATCGCCGCGGCAATCCCCGCGGCCTGTCCGGTGAGGATTGCGGGAGGAATGACGCGGAGAATATCCCACATATATCCTGCCGCCGCAGCAGAACGCCCCGCGGTAATGAGATTCGGGAAATCTTTGCGGACGAGGGCACGAAGCGGCACCTCGTAGATGTGGTCGCGTGCGGAGAAGTCACAGATCGTACCGACGGAATCCTCGAAATGCTTATATCGGTCGAGCAGAGTCATCGTGTAATCCGCATCCATACGGCGTGTGGTACGGAATTGCGGCATTGCGGGAAGTTGAGCGACTTCGCGGGAGTCAGGATCGTTGTCACGAATTTTATCCATCAATTTATGTTGATTGTCGAGGACATACTCGGTGATGTCTTCGGCGGTCGTACCCTGATAGAAACGGACGCCGGACGGCTGACGATGACCTTCAAGCGAGGCACAATCACCGCAGAAACCGATATAGACCTTGCCGATGTCTTTGGCATCGAAAGCGCGTTTGCAGGATTCCATATCCATTCCGTAGGCGGAATAAGTGGCGAAATTGTTGCCTTGAACGGTCGGCACTCCGGCGCGGAAGATCACATCCGCATCGCCGGTGGTGTCGACAACGGCCTTTGCCGCATAGAAGCCGCGTCCGGTCTTGTTTTCGACGATCAGACCTTTGCAGAGATTGCCGTCCATGACCGGTGAGGAAACGACCGTGTCGAGAAGTACATCGACGCCTTCCTGATTTAACTGTTCGGCAAGTGCCATAGCGAAGATGTATGCCGAATACTGCGTGTAATAGCGACGTGCGGTCTGGTGACCGGGTTCGCCGTTGCGCCATTCATCGGCAAGAGTGTCAAAGCCGTACTTGATGGACAATTGCAAAAATTCTTCCGCCATGCCGGTGATGATCTTTTTGCCGCGTCCGTTGCACATAGACACGAAGAGATTGATCAGTCCCATCGTGGCAAGTCCGCCGATTGTGAGGCTTTTTTCGATCAAAAGAACGCTTTTGCCGAGGCGTTTGGCACTGAGTGCCGCCGCCGCACCGGCAACGCCGCCGCCGGCGACGATAATATCGTACTCACCGCGGACGGGAATATTTTCACGAAACTCAATGGAATTCATATGTATTCACCCCGTATTATCAGTGTGGTATTATTTCAACAGTTCAAGCGAATCGTCGTTTTTGATCCATTCGTCGGAGTCAATGATGTCGTATTCGTCGGCGGTCTTGCGACAGATGACCTTCGAGATACCCGCATTGAGGATCATTCGGCGGCACATATGACAGGGCATTGCGGCGATGATTTCGCCGTTTTCCGCGGAGCGTCCGACAAGATAGAGGGTGGCACCGAGGGTTTCGTTTCTTGCGGCGGAGATGATGGCGTTCGCTTCGGCGTGGACGGAACGGCAAAGTTCATAGCGTTCACCGTGCGGTACGCCGAGTTCGGCACGCAGACAACGTTTGAGGTCGGAACAGTTTTCGCGTCCACGGGGTGCGCCGTTGTAACCGGTGGAAATGATTTCGTCGTTTTTGACGATGATCGCACCGTAATTGCGGCGCAGACAGGTACTGCGTTGCATGACGGTTTCGGCGATGTCGAGGTAGTAATTCGTTTTGTCGCGTCTGATCATGAGAGTACTCCTTTATCCGTTTTCAAACAGTCTGCCGCCTTCAATCGAAAGTCTTCGGTCGGCGATGGCGGCAATACCGTGATCGTGCGTGATGATAATGAGGGTGGATCCGTTGCGGTGAAATTCACAGAGCAGGTCCATGATTTCCTTGGCGGAAGCGGGATCGAGATTTCCGGTCGGCTCGTCGGCGAGAATGACCGATGGCGAACGAATGATTGCCCTTGCAATGGCAACGCGTTGACGCTGACCGCCGGAAAGTTGGTCGGGGCGGTGTGTCATACGATCGGAAAGCCCCACAAGCGCAAGGGCTTGTTTTGCCGCCGAACGACGTACAGAACGGGGAACGCCCGAATAGATCAGCGGGATCTCCACATTTTCAAGTGCGGTGTATTGGGCGATCAGGTGAAAACTTTGAAAGACGAAACCGAGTTTTTCGGAACGAAGACGAGCCAATTCACATTCGCTCATTTTCGCAACATCGCGTCCATCCACCGAAAACCGTCCCGAGGTTGGCGTGTCAAGACATCCGAGGATGTTCATCAGCGTCGATTTTCCCGAACCCGAAGGCCCCGTGACGGAAAGAAAATCACCGTCACGGACAACCAAACCAATGCGGTCGAGAACGGTGATATTTCCGCAAGCGGAAGGGTATATTTTGGTAACATTGTGAAGTTCAAGCATATTTTCACCTTCATTATATCGTAAAAAATCGGTTCCGTAAAGATAATATGCCCGAAAAAACAGAAATTTTTCACCTTATGATAAAAATATCGTGCCACATCCGGAAAATGTAGAAAAAACAAGAACGATATGGTATAATAATCCATAAATGATTTCGACGGCGGGCGATTACAGAAAGTTTTACCCCGCTGTTAACATAACAATCTGTGGAAAACACTGTGAAAGATGTGGAAAACCCTTTGGCTATTGGGAAATTTTACGGGGGAAATTCCCTGAATGCCCTTGTGGAAAAACCTGTGAAGACAACGAACAGTTTAATTCCCTTGCCACTGATTTTTTAAAAATGAAAGGAAGCAAATTTCCGAATGGATGATAAACTGAAAGTCCCGATGACAAAAGACCGACTTCAAGGAATGTCGATGCTTGCACTGGCGCATGTCGGCGATGCGGTGTATGAACTTTTTGCACGCACTTGCGTGTGCAATGCCGGGGCATTTACGAATAACGAGATGCACCGTCGTACGGTCGCCGTCGTTTCGGCGGAGGCAATGAGCCGTGCCGCCGCATTGATAGAGCCGGAACTAACCGATGAAGAACACAATATTTACCGCCGTGGAAGAAACGCCAACCCGAATTCCGTTCCCAAACACGCTTCCGCGGGACAGTACGGTGCAGCGACGGCATTGGAAGCCTTGTTTGGTTGGTTGTATCTCACGGGGAATGTCGACCGCGCACGGGCGTTGTTTCTCATCGGCAACCCCGATTGATACATAGAGGGGAGAGAACGATTTGAACGAAACGTTTACGATCACACTGAATCAAATGGCCGTGTTCTTTCTGTTCATGGCAATCGGATTTTTCTTTAAGCGCATCAATCTTTTGGATGACAATGCGTCGTCGATCCTTTCCCGACTTGAAGTCAATTTGTTTCTGCCTGCGATGTGTTTTCGCACATTCGCGCAGGGCGTTTCGATGACTTCGATCGTCGAAAAAAGTTCGCTTGTGTTTCTTTCGCTGATCTGCCTCGGTGCGGGTTCGGTGATTGCGGTCGTCGTAGCGAAACTGCTTTCAAAGGATTCTATGACGAGGGCGGTTTATATTTACGCTCTGACGATCCCGAATCTCGGCTTTTTGGGATATCCGCTGGTCGAAGCGGTATTCGGTGCCGAAGCATTGCTTAACACGATGATTTTTTGCCTTTCGTTCAATGTCTATATTTACACGGCGGGAATGTATATGCTCAACCCGAAGCGTGAATTCAACATCAAAACACTCGCAAGTCCTGCGATGATCGCAATGGTGCTTGGGTTGATATACGGGCTGACCGGGCTTCCGATGCCGAAGATCCTCGACAGTGCGCTTTCAAGTGCGTCGGGTTGTATGGCACCGGTTGCAATGATTCTTTCGGGCTTTGTTTTGGCACGCCGACCGATCCTCAAAATGATTTCGAGTTGGAAAATGTATCTCTGTACGGCGCTTCGTCTTGTTATTATCCCGCTTGCGGCATGGGGGATCCTTCGTGCGTGCAATGCCCCGTCCGAATGGATGATTCCGACGGTCGGTATGCTCTGTATGCCGATGGGACTGAATACCGTCGTCTTCCCCGAAGCCTTCGGCGGTGACAGTGAAACAGGGGCGCAGGCCTGCTTTATTTCAAATGTTCTCGGTGTGGTCACGATTCCGCTTGTGTTTGCACTGATGGTGATGTGAGGAAGGTATGGAAAAGATTTTGCCGTTGATTGCGCAGGTCGTGGGAATTGCCGCGACCGTGATGATCATTTTTTCGTTTCAATGTAAAAACGCTAAACGCATTATGCTGTTTCAATTTGCCGGAAACGTTCTTTTTGCCCTGCATTTTCTTCTGCTCGGGGCATATACCGGCGCGGCATTGAATTTTGTCGGTATATTCCGAAGCGCGTTATACACACAACGCGGTAAAAAATGGGCGGATCGAATGATTTGGCCGTTTGTATTTTCGGGAGTTGCCATCGGGCTTTCCGTGATGACATGGGACGGCGTTTGGTCGCTTCTGCCGATGCTTGCGACGGCGATTACATCGTTTGCGCACCGTATGAAGGATGCGAAACTCGTCCGTTGGTGTTCATTTCCGGCGTCGCCGTTGTGGCTCGTATATAATATCGTCAATATGTCCATCGGCGGGATCGTGACGGAGTGTTTTGCGATGACGTCCATTCTCATTGCGACATTTCGGTATGAAATTTTGCCCAAAATGCGCGAGAAAAAACAAATCTGATCAATCGGCGCCCCGTGAATTTTCGGGAATACACGCTTTGCTAGTACAGAAAGGAAAATCGTTATGACGGAAAATTTGAAAAAACTGCTTGCCTTTGTCGACGACGCAAAGGATGAGATCCTTGCCGCCGAACGCTGGATCTGGGCGCATCCCGAAACGGGATACAAGGAATGGCAGACCACGCAGTATCTTGAAAAAAAGTATGAAGCACTCGGCTATGTTCTGCATAAAGCGGGTGACATTCCGGGCTTTTATACCGATGTCGATACCGGCCGCCCCGGTCCGACGTTTTTGATTTTCGGCGAAATGGACAGCGTCGTTTGTGATGCACACCCCGAATCCAATTCCGAAACCGGCGCGGTACACGCCTGCGGTCATAATGCGCAGAGTGCGGCACTTTATGGCATTGCCGCGGCATTGGCACGCCCCGGGGCGACGGACGGAATGTGCGGAAAGATCCGCCTTTGTGCCGTTCCCGCCGAGGAACTGATTGAGATCGGCTACCGCGAAGGACTTCGCAAAAAGGGCGTGATCCACTATTTCGGCGGAAAGGTCGAATACCTCTACCGCGGCTATTTTGACGATGTGGATATGTGTATGTTGGTGCATACATCCTGCGGCGAGTCGGGCACGGTATTCGTCTGCGGAAGCGAAAACGGTTGTGTGGCAAAGGTTTCGACATTTGTCGGGCGTTCCGCGCACGCGGGCGGTGCCCCGCATGAGGGCATCAATTCGCTCTATGCGGCAAATATCGGAATTCAGGCGGCAAATGCGCTGCGCGAAACTTTCTGTGAAAAGGACCATATCCGTTTCCATCCGATCATCACCCGCGGAGGTGACGCGGTCAACGTCATTCCGCCCGTGACTACGGTGGAATCCTATGTACGCGGTGCGACGCCCGAAGCGATCGTGCGCGAAAACAAAAAAATCAACCGTGCTTTGGCATCCGGCGCACTTGCACTGGGTGGTAATATGATCTATTGCGACCGACCGGGTTACTTTCCGCACTATGTCTATCCCGAACTTTGCGATGTGATGGAAACGGCACTTCACGAGGGCGGAATCCCCGCGACCTTTTCAAAGGAGCATAACTCCGCCTGCTCCGACATGGGGGATATGAGTTATGTCATGCCGGCGGTAGAACTCAATATGGCAGGAGCAAAAGGAACGCCGCATGGCGCGGATTATCGGATCGTCGACCCCGTCAGTGCCTGCGTGACAAGCGCAAAGGCGCAACTGATGATTGCGTATGAACTTCTCCGTGACGGGGCGAAAAACGCCCAAAAGGTGCTTGACGGAACAAAGCCGGGCTATGCGAGCAAAAAAGAATTTTTAGCCGTGCTCGACTCACTGTTTGCCGACGGCGAAGCGATCGAATACAACGAAAAAGGTGCTGAAATCAGATTTTAGGGGGAATTTGCATGACAAACCGTGAAGTGATCTCCCTTGCGGAGGAAATGTTGCGCGTTCAATTCCCCAAAAATCTTGAAATTATCGACGGTCCCTGCGTCAAAGTCGATTTTTTCGATGAAAAAACGATCGTCGGGGGAAAATCCACACCCGAAAAACTTCGTGCGCTGATGCTTCTTGCAAAGGCGATCGACGAGGGCAAAAGGGAATACAAAACCGAACAGACTGCCGCGTTTGATAGTTTCGGAATGCACCTCGATGTCAACCATTACCCGATGCAGGTCGAGGCAGTCAAGCGGTTTATGCGCTATATGGCGATCCTAGGAACAAACACGATCATCCTCTATATGGAGGACGGGTTCAAACTTGAAGGTTATCCGTATTTCGGCTATCAGAACGGTGCATATACGCCCGAAGAATTGCGCGAGATCGACGAATACGGCGCGTATCTCGGCATGACGGTCATTCCCCATGTCGAACTTCTCGGCCATATGGCGGGCTATCTTTGCTGGCCTGCGGCGGCGCCCGTGCGCGATACCGCGGATGTGCTGCTTTGCGGAGCAGAGGAGACCTACGACCTTATTGAAGCGATCGTGAAACTCATGCGTTCCTGCTTCCGTTCAAAAAAACTCCACATCGGGTGCGATGAAGCAGGCAGCGTCGGCGAGGGTGCGTATAAATCGAAATTCGGCGAACGCGATCCGTTTGAGATCATCAACGAACATCTCGATAAGGTTGTGGAGATCTGCAAAAAATACGATTTTGACGCAATGATGTATCATGATATGTACACCAGACTCGGCAGCCGTACGGGTAACCTCTACGATCCGGATTCCGTGATCCCCGCCGAAGTCGTCGCGGGAATGCCCGATGCCGAGATCGTTTATTGGGACTACGGTCACACGAAGGAAAGCGAATATGCCGCGATCATCAAAAAGTTCCGCGATTTCGGGAAAGAGGTCGCTTTCTACGGTGCAAACTGGAGCTGGAACGACATTTTGCCGCGATACGATTATACGATCATGGCGACGCCGCCTGCGATGAAGGCTTGTCTGCACGGCGGTGTCAAACATGTTTATATCTCACAGTGGGGTGGCGAATCCGATCCGTTTTACACGCTGTTCGGGCTGACGATGATGAGCGAATTCTGCTATACGGGCGATACAAGCACCCTTGCGGAGCAGGAGGAAATTTCGGAATTCGTCTTCGGCGTGACAAAGGAATTTTTTGAAAAGGTCGGCGAACTATCCATGCCGATGACGAGCGATCCGTGGTACGGCATCGACGATACCTTTATGGGCAGAAAACTTTTCTTTACCGATGTCTTGGTCAATCGCACGGGAAGCACCGATTTTTATCGGGATGCCGCACCGCGTTATGCCACGGCGCGTGAAGCAATGGAACGTTGTTTTACCGACGAGCGTTGGTTTGATCTGCGTGACTTTGCCGTCACGACCTACGATATGCTCGAACGCAAGGCAAGGATTATTTCGACCATTCAATCCACCTATTTTGCCCGCGATATGGCGGGATTAAACCATATTGCCGATGAACTGGACGCGCTTGCCGAAGTTACCGACCATATGCGCCGTATTCGTGCGAAGACGTGGTACCGCGACATGAAGCCGACGCTTTGGACGACCATCGACGGACACTACGGACATATCATCACACGTGAACATTCCGCCGCCGAGCGTCTGCGCGCCTTTACATCGGGCGAGGTTAATCGGTTGGAGGAACTTGACGAGATTCTGAACACCGACGGAAAGAGCCTTCGCAACTCATTTAACAATATTGCGCAGACGAAGGCGTGATGACGGGAAGATGGGAAAGGATCATTGATATGAAGACTGTGACTTTGGGAAAGACGGGAATTACCGTCAACAAAAACGGATTTGGCGCATTGCCGATTCAGCGTATTTCAAAGGACGCCGCCGCGGGCTTGCTTCAACGCGCATTTGAGGCGGGAATTCGGTATTTCGACACCGCACGCGCTTATTCGGACAGTGAGGAAAAGATCGGTTATGCGCTTTGCGATGTGCGAAAGGAACTATATATTGCGACCAAGACCGGCGCGGACAATGCGGAGGATTTTTGGCGGGATATCCACACATCGCTTGAACATTTGAAGACGGATTATATCGATGTGATGCAGTTTCACAACCCCTCGTTTCTTCCCGTTCCGGGCGGAAAGGACGGTCTATACGACGCGATCATGGATGCGAAGCGTCAGGGTATGGTGCGCCATATCGGCATTACCAACCACCGTCTGCCTGTTGCAAAAGAGGCGGTGGCGTCGGGAATGTACGAAACCATTCAGTTTCCGTTTTCCTATCTTGCGGCGGAACCTGATCTCGCGCTTGTCGGAGAATGTGCCGAAAAGGGCATCGGGTTTGTTGCGATGAAGGGACTTTCGGGCGGTTTGATCAACAACTCCGCCGCGGCGTATGCGTATCTGGCACAGTTTGATCATGTTCTGCCGATCTGGGGTGTTCAGCGTCCGCATGAGTTGGAAGAATTTATTTCCTATATCGACAATCCGCCTACGATGACCGACGAGATCAAAACCCTGATTGAGTATGACCGCGGTCAACTTTGCGGTGATTTCTGCCGCGCCTGCGGTTATTGTATGCCATGCCCGATGGGTATTGAAATCAACACCTGCGCAAGAATGTCGCTTCTACTTCGACGCGCCCCGCATGAACAGTTTTTGGTGCCAGAAATGCAGGAAGAAATGAATAAGATCGACAATTGTTTGAATTGCGGGCACTGCCGTTCAAAATGCCCTTACGGGTTGGACACGCCGGCACTGCTTCGCCGCAATCTTGTCGATTATCGGGAGGTTTTGGCGGGAAAATCCGTCACGGATCAATAAGTATGAAAAATATCATCACTTATGAAACACTCGATTTGTTCGCATATTCGAGCATAGAACTGTTACGGAATGCACCGAAGGGGATCTGCATTGAATTTTGGGGATACTGCGACTGCGGAATGCAATCCGAACATACCGTACGGGCAAAATTGCTTGCCGAGAAGGACATTGCTGTCGTCACGCCCTATCTCAATCCATGGAACTGGTGCAATGAGGCGGCGTGCAAACGCGTCGATATGATCCTCGATGTGATCGAACAACATTTCGGACGAAAATTGCCGATCGTGTCGACCGGTGGAAGCATGGGCGGACTTTCCGCCATCGTTTACAGTCGTTATTCGCGGCACAATGTCGTCGCCTGCGTGGCAAATTGTCCGGTCTGCGACTTGCCGTATCATTTTACCGAGCGTCCCGACCTTCCGCATACGATCTTCGACGCATTCTATGATTGCATGGATTTCGAAGCGGAGATGAAGGCGCGCTCGCCTTTGCATTTGGCAAAGGAACTGCCGGAGATCGAATACCATATTTTCCACTGTGACGCGGATCAGGCAGTCAATATCGACAAACACTCCCGTGCGTTTGTCGGGGAAATGCAGTCAAAGAACATCACCTTTGATGTCGTACCCGGTCGAGGTCATTGCCAACTGACCGATGAAAAGGTTGATAAGTACAATTCATATATTATCAATTCTATGAAATAAAAAGGAGATCATTATGAAAAACATCATCAATTACGAGAATTTCCGTTACTTTGCGTACTCGAACGACAAACTTCTCAAAACCGATCCGAAGGGGATCTGCGTTGAGTTTTGGGGATTGAATGTATGCGGAATGCAGGACGAGGACAATGAACGCGCAAAGAAACTCGCCGAAGCGGGAATTATTTTCATCATTCCGTACACCAATCCGTGGAGTTGGATGAATGAAAAGGCTTGCGAACGCGCCGATGTCATCATCGACATGATGGCGGAACATTACGGCATGAAGGACCCGCAGGTCGTGTCGACCGGCGGAAGCATGGGCGGTCTTTGTTCGATTGTTTTCTGCCACTATTCCAGGCATAATGTCGTCGCCTGCGTATCGAACTGCCCGGTCTGCGATCTGCCGTACCACTATACCGAGCGTCCCGATCTGCCGCATACACTGTTTGATGCGTTTTATGAGTGCGATGATCTTGATGCCGCAATGGTTGCACATTCGCCGTTGCACCTGGCCGCGGAACTGCCGGAGATCGAATACCACATCTTCCACTGTGACGCCGATCAGGCGGTCAACATCGACAAACATTCGCGTCGCTTTATTGAGGCGATGAAGGGAAGAAATATCACCTTCGACGTCATCCCCGGCAGAGGGCATTGCCAACTCACGGACGATATGGTCGCCAAGTACGATCAGTTCATTATTGACGCGGTGAAGTAAAAAAGAAGGCAACGGTTCGAAAGCAACAGCCACATAAGGAAGTTTTATGCGAGGAATATGGAGTAGCCCGTTGAGGGCTACTCCATTTTCTGCTTTACGCAGAGATTTCAGTGCCTTTTGCTTTTCGGATTTCATCCATGAGGGCTATCATTTCCTGCTCCGTCGGCAAATCAACCATCCCTACACCGGTAAAGTAGATGTCCACCTGTACATGGGAATGTCCGCTGGACTTGTCATTGTTGTGAATCTCGATGCGGCGAATCAGACGGTTTACAATTTCCCGGTTCAGCTCCGTAATATCCGTGCATTCCCGCAGCGTTTTAAGCAGCAGTCG
>DCHG01000007.1:11185-11355 GCA_002315595.1 Clostridiales bacterium UBA1758
TTGGACAGTCTCGATTCGTCGGAAAGCACCTGCTGAGAAAGATATTTCTGTTCTGTCTCATATCCTTCAGCCAGCTTCATATAACGCTCATCGGTGATTTTCCCAGAGATGTTATCCTCATAGAGTCTTGCTATGATACGGTCTATTTCCGCAATGCGGTTATGGGCGTT
>DCHG01000004.1 GCA_002315595.1 Clostridiales bacterium UBA1758
AAGAAGGGTTGTGGACGATCTCGGTGGCACCGGTGATGCCATACTTGTTAAGATTCAGTTCTGCCATCTTTATTTACTCCTTTATAAAAATAATTACTGTTTCAGACGGATGCGGGATACACCGAAGCGGAGCATCCTACTATCCTCATAATAACAAATCATATCATAAAACAAACCATGAATAAAGTCAAGGGGCGAATTGCATTTTTATGGAAATTGTCGATGAAAATTTACGATTTCTTCATTTATTTGTGCGTTTCAATACCCGAAAACTGCAAAATACGACAGAAACGCATCAATACATATTGGAGGGCATGATCTCCCAACCACGGACGCTGATCGGCTTTTCGTCGCCGATGAGGGAAATCCCCTTGCTTTCGGCGTGCGGGAATACCAACATACACGCCGCCTGACGGTCATTGGCAAAGACCTCGATGACGGAATGGTCGATGAAGATGTCAAGATTCAGCGTTTCGCCGTCGGCGAGTTTGAGCGGGGAATGCTCCACGCGGTGATCCCAATCAATGAGATAGCGGTCGACGGAATCGGAATGGCTTGCATCAATGATCAACTCCTCGGCTTCCGCGTCGTAGTAGACCAGCGTGTACTCGCTGTCGTCGGCGGATGCACGGAGCTTGAAGCCGCCGCCGGAGCGGAATTCAGCCTCGATTTCACAACTGTCGCCGCTCAGCCCCGCAAAGCCCTCCTGTGGGAGGTAGCGAAGCGAACGGATCTCGTCGATCGGGCCCTGACCGAGGGAACCGTCGGAATCCATCCACAGCGAGCGCGGAATTGAGTAGACGCCCGACCAGTAGTAATCCATAAAATTTGCGCGCTCGCCCTGAATCCAGCCCCACATGACCTGACGGTTGTCGGGGGTGAGGAGCGCTTCGGGAGCGAAATGCACGGGCGCGCTGTAATTCATACGCCCGTGGGTGAACGGCAGAAAACGGTCGTTAGCCTTGTCATAATCGCCGATAAAATATTGCGTTCCGCGATTATGCGCGATGAAGAGTTCAAGATACTTGTCGCTGAGTTTGCCCGTGTTCTTTCCCGCAGGAATGGGCAGGAAATTCGAACACATATGATCCTCGCTTTGATCCGTCCATTCGTCGCTGCGGGTGTAAAATTCGCCTGAATATTCCCAACTTCTGAGATCCTTCGAGCGGTACAGCGAAACATGATCGCCGAGATATTTTTTCGGGGCGTTCGGGTCATTGCGGAATTTGTTAAGAAGCGGAAGATTTCCGCTTTCGATATAGTAATAGCCGTCTTTTTTCCAAATGTTGCTCGGGTCTGCACTGCAACGGTATTCGTCGCCGACCTTGGTGATGCCGAGTTCCGTGCTCTCGACGGCGTAGCCCGGCAACTTTTCCCATTTGTCGAAATGATGCTCGTAATCGCGGCTATACGCGATGCGGATGCCGCCGAACTTGCCCTTGTCGGCAAACCCGAGCGACCAATAGGTGAGGTACACCGTTCCGTCATCATCAATAAATGCGCCGCCGCTGAAAACGCCCATATCCGTTTCGTCGGGGATCAGCGCGTCGGGATGAGAATGCCAGTGCACCATGTCGATGCTCGACATGTGTCCGAGGCGCCACTTATCCGAGCGGCATTCATACAGATACAGCAGATGATACCTGCCGCCGGCGTAGAATGCACAGTTCGGATCGCCGGGCATTCCGATATCCTCGGGAATGACAAAATGATACCCCGGGCGTGCGGAATCCGCCAAAATGTTTTCGCGGACGATTCGCGCGGTTTCGATCTGTTTTGCTCTCGCTTGAATATCCATGTTTTCCTCCCTGATATACATATTATTGTTGGTGTTTCTGTCTGAATGTATCAATCATGATCATAAAATTTTATCTATGAAGTTAAACATTTTTACCGCGAAATCATTAAAATGAACTATGAACTTTCCTTCATATCCCTTCGTCCAGCAATCGGGAGAAAGAATGTAATGCAATATTTCAACATCTGAAAGGTCTCTTGCGTCGTTCCAACATTCGCCGATTTGAACAATGCCCATTTCTTTCATATCATTATAAAGCTCGTCCTGCGCCTTAATCCGTTTGTGAGGTATCTGCAATCTTGAAAATTCACCTTTTTTATTAAAGCATTTCCATACTCTCCAACTGATTTCAGAACGGTTTATTCTCGCGATCTGTTCATCTGTTGATTCGGAATTTCTGGCCTTTTCAAAAAGCTCTGTGCATTTTTTGATTTCGCTGTTTGTTATTCCCGGCAAACTGTTTCGTGCATCCTGATAAATATCAAGATGAACATCATCTGTAACTGCACGCTCTGTTATTATTTTGATATATTCCTTAATAAACGTCCATCCTGAGCCGTAATACGCCTCAAGAAATCCATCCAATTCCTTTTCAAGGTCACAGTAGGGATTATTTATCAATCTTGTGAGAAGATATGTTTTCAGCTCACCGAATTCCGAATCAGAACGGTTAATATAGTAATTGCCCTCTTCAAAAATGCCTTTAACTCCGTTTTCATAGAAGGTCTGCACATTCGCCTGAAGTGTACCGAAATTCGGGAACACACTTATTGTGTGGGTGTAATTATTAACATAATCCCACACATAAACTCTGTTGCAGATTTTTCCCCATGCTTTAAGGTCGGCCATAAACCGAACATTTTGTTTACAGCTTTCGTCCTCTATTGCGTGACCAAAGCAACATTCGATAGAGCAAAGACGAACAATAACATTACCGAGCGGTTTTATTGAAGTGGGACAGGTGCGTGTGTAACGATATGCAAATGTATCAATAGCCACATTTTTGTAACCTGCTTTTGCAACCTCTGCGGCGATTGTGTTTGCAAAATAAATGTTACTGCCTGCGTGAGAACCGTTTTCATCATCAAGTGCTTTGCAGTTTGGGCATTGACAGTATTCACCCTCAGCACCGCTGTCATTCTGTGTGAGAGAAATAATCTGAAGCGGCGCATCAGGATTGTGAGTTTTTTTGAGAAGCGCCATAACTTCGTCAAGAACAATCCGTATTGTGTCCGGATTTGTAAGGCAAAGCTGCTGCTTGCTTCTCTCATCATTATGGAGAGCAAAATACTCCGGATGAGAATCAAAATACTTGTCTGCCGAACAGAACTGCGTTGTAAGTGTATGACAAAAGTTACTTATGTAGCTGACTGTTCCGCCCATTACTTCGGGAATAACGCAGGAAAAACCGCCGGAGCCACCGTTTGCAACATTGAATTCCGGCACATGGGAGCTCATTGTGTCGCACTCACCATATTCAAAATACGGTCTATAGTCCTCTCTTATATTATTCGGAACGGAAATACTTTCCTTTTGCGGAGCAACGATACAATCGTGTGCATACCAATGGCATCCACAATAATTTTCAAGAAAAGAATATGCTCCTCTTGCGGCTCCTTTATTGCCTGAACGTGCAATTTTAACGCCCTGCGAATCAGAAGAAATCATGTAGCCGTTTTCCGCTGGGGCTTTAAGACCGGTATATTCCGGAGAACCTATTGCAATATAACATTCCGAATCGGAATAATCACCCTTTACAATTCTCAATTCCGTTCCGGTCATTCTGTTGAAGTAATCGCTGATAACAGCGGCGGCAAAATAATCCGTTTGAGGAGAATCTTTTTCAACATAAATTGTTGCAGTTTGATTTTGCCCAAAAAGTTCAATCGTGTCGATGCTCGACATGTGTCCGAGGCGCCACTTATCCGAGCGGCATTCATACAGATACAGCAGATGATACCTGCCGCCGGCGTAGAACGCACAGTTCGGATCGCCGGGCATTCCGATATCCTCGGGAATGACAAAATGATACCCCGGGCGTGCGGAATCCGCCAAAATGTTTTCGCGGACGATTCGCGCGGTTTCGATCTGTTTTGCTCTCGCTTGAATATCCATGTTTCCTCCCTGATATAAATATTAAATATATGTCAAAAATCACGCATTCCGGTAATCAAGATATTTCAAAAAATGCTTGACGGCAAGCGACGCCGATTTTCGGTCGCGGAGTGCAAGGGCAATGTCGCGATAGGCGGGAACATCGAGTTCGCGGATGGCGAGTCGATGTCCGTTTTGTTTCAGGATCAGTTCCGGCAGCATACTGATGCCGAGACCGCTTTCCACCATTGCCATAATAGCATAATCGTCCCATGTTGTAAAGTGGACACGGGGCGTCAGACCGTTTCTTTCGAAAACTTCGGAGATCTCCGCCTTCGCGCCCTTTTCGAGCAGCATGAACGGCTCACCGCAAAGTGCCGTGATCGGAACTTTGTCGAGTTTTGCAAGCGGATGATTTTCCGGCAGGATCGCAAGCAAGCGGTCGCGGTCAAGGTGAATGGTGTCGAGTTCCGGTGTGACGGGCAGACGCAGAAAACCGCAGTCGACACGACCTTCCTTAATCCAGTCCTCGATCTCGGTGTAATCGCCGAGAAGCAATTCGTAGTCGATGCCCGGATAGTCCTTTTGAAACGCCTTGATGATATTCGGCAGCCAGTGTGTTGCAACACTCGAAATCGTTCCGATGCGGATAATGCCGGATTCAAGCCCTTGTAATTCGTCGATCTGCGATTGGAGTTTTTCGTAGGCTTCGCAAAGACTTCTGGCGTACGGCAGGATCATCGTGCCGTCGCTTGTCAGTTTGACGCCTGAACGACTGCGTTCGAGCAGTGTGAGGCTCCACTCCTTTTCAAGGTCGTTGATCATTCGGCTGATGCCGGATTGCGAATAATTCAACTTTTCCGCCGCTTTTGTGAAACTTCCGTACTCGACGGTTTTGATGAAGGCGAGGAATTTCAAAACATTGCTGTCCATGGGCACTCCTTTGATACATTACAAAATAGCATAATAAGCATGTAAAATATTCGCTTTTCAAATATGTATCTTTATGATAATATAAAATCATTCTTATATCAACCCATAAAAGGAGTTTTTTTATGTCAGGATCCACGATTTGTATGCTTGTGGTCATCGGCATTTACCTTCTCGGTATGCTGTTGATCGGTTTCCGCTACATGAAGAAAAACGAGTCCTCTGCGGACTTCTATCTCGGCGGAAGAAGCCTCGGCCCCTTCGTCACTGCGATGAGTGCAGAGGCGAGTGATATGTCGAGTTATCTGCTCATGGGACTTCCCGGACTTGCGTATCTTTCGGGACTTGCGGATGTCGGCTGGACGGTCATCGGTCTTGGGATCGGCACCTATCTGAACTGGCTGTTCACCGCAAAGCGTCTGAACCGCTACACCCGCGTGACAAAGTCTTTCACACTCCCGCAGTTTTTTTCCGATCGTTTCCACGACAAAAAGCGTATTCTCACCCTGTTCTCCGCATTGATCATCATCGTCTTCTTCGTTCCGTACACCGCGTCGGGGTTTGCCGCCTGCGGTAAATTGTTCGGCTCTCTTTTCGGTGCGGATTATATGACCGCCATGATTATTTCCGCGATCGTCATCGTCGCATATACGACTGCGGGCGGCTTCCTTGCCGCGTCCACCACGGACTTTATTCAGTCGATCATTATGACCATTGCGATTGTTTCGATCCTCATCTTTGCGACGGTCACCGCCGGCGGTCTCGGCAATGTCATCGCCAATGCAAAGGCACTGCCCGGTTATTTTTCCATGTTCAACACCTACTCTGCCGCAACGGGTGAAGGTGGCAAATACGGATTTTTGACCATTATCACCACAATGTCGTGGGGACTCGGTTACTTCGGTATGCCGCACATCCTGCTTCGCTTTATGGCGATCAAGGATGAAAAGAAACTCAAACTCTCCCGTCGTGTTGCGTCCGTTTGGGTTGTCATCGCCATGGCGATTGCGGTAATGATCGGTATTGCAGGTAAAGCACTTTCCGACGGCGGCTTTATCGAAGCCCTCTCCGGCAACGACACCGAAACTGTCATCATCCACATTGCCAACCTGCTTTCCGGTCACGGATGGATTGCCGCCGTACTTGCGGGACTTGTTCTTGCGGGCATTCTCGCAAGCACGATGTCCACTGCCGACTCCCAACTTCTCGCGGCATCTTCCAGTGTTTCCGAAAACCTTTTGCGCGAAACCTTCCACCTCAAAATCTCCGATCGCGCGGGCATGATCTTCGCCCGCTTGACCGTGATCGTCATTGCAGTCCTCGGAGTGTATATCGCAAGAAAGCCGGACAACTCGATCTTTGACATCGTTTCTTTTGCATGGGCGGGCTTCGGCGCCGCATTCGGCCCCGTTCTCATCTGCGCACTTTTCTGGAAACGCACCACGCTTGCGGGCGCGATCTCCGGCATGATCTCCGGCGGCGTTATGGTCTTTGTTTGGAAATATCTCATTAAGCCGATGGGCGGCGTGTTCGGTCTGTATGAACTCCTGCCGGCGTTCCTTGTTGCGATCATTTTCATCATTGTCGTCAGCCTTCTTACCAAGGCTCCCGATAAAGAAATCGTCGCCGAATTCGAACTTGCCAAGTCCGACGCGGACATTGATTAAGCGAATATAACCCAACGCCCTCGGTCAGTACCGAGGGCGTTTTTGCCGGAACGAAAAGGCAAATTCTGCGGAAAATGTTTGCTTTTTGAAGGGAGGTATGCGAGCAAAAAGAAGCCGGTTTTCGGGGTTTCGCGGGCATTCTCGGTCATCAATGCAAAAAAAATCAACAATCGCCGAAAAAATGCTTGACAATCCGTGACGCGTTTGTTATAATAACAAAGCCGTCAGACGAGTGGCCGGTGTGTAAGGCGGACAACGGGAGCATAGCTCAGCTGGGAG
>DCHG01000018.1:0-4433 GCA_002315595.1 Clostridiales bacterium UBA1758
TGGCTGAACCTCAACGGCGAATGGGATTTTTCCCTGTTCGGCGAAGGCAGTCAGGCGCGTGAAGAAAGTTTTGCATCGTCCCGTGTCAGTTATGCGGGAAAGATCGTCGTGCCGTTTTCGTGGACGAGCCCGCTTTCACGCGTGGCAAAAAACACCGCCGGTATCGGTTGGTACCGCAAAAAGGTCAAATTCGTCACCCTTGACCGCGTATATCTCTGCTTCGGTGCCGTCGACTATCTCTGCGATGTTTACGTCAACGGCAACTACATCGGCTCACATCAGGGCGGTTACACTTATTTTGAATTCGATGTCACCGAAGCGTGGACAGACGGCGAAAACACCATCGAAGTCCGTGCCGAAGACTGGCAGCGGACAAATCAAACCTACGGCAAGCAAAAATACGGCAATATTCAGGGCATTTGGCAGACCGTCTGGTTGGAAGCCCGTCCTGCCGCCTTCATCAGGTCAATGCGCTTTGTCACGAAATGCAACGGAGAAATCTCGCTGACGGCAAAAATCGACTCTCCCGTATCAACGGACGCCGAACTGTCGGCGGTCTTTGCGGGTACGAAGTATTCCCTCCGCACCCCCGTTTCATCGGGCGAAAGCGAGATCAAACTCGACTTCACCGTGAAAAATCCGAGCCTTTGGAGCCCCGATCATCCGAAACTTTACGAAGGCACGGTCAGCCTTGCCACAGAATACGGTTGCGATGCGGTCGACACCTATTTCGGCATCCGTGAGATCGGAAAAGCGCATTTTGAGGATCGTGAATATCCGTGGCTGACGCTCAACGGAAAGCCGTTATACATCAACGGTACGCTTGATCAGGCATTCAATCCGCAGGGTTTCTTCACCTATCCGTCGGACGACGAAATGCGTATGGAGGCTTGGCGGCTGAAACGCCTCGGGCTGAACTGTGCACGTATTCATATCAAGCCCGAGGAGCCGAGAAAACTGTACTGGATGGATCGTCTGGGCATCCTCATCATCGAGGATATGCCGTGTTTCTGGGGCGAGCCGGATGACGACGCCGTGTCCGCTTACGAAAGTGAATGGCCGGATATTTTTGAACGCGATTTCAACCATCCGTCGGTCTTTATGTGGGTGATGTTCAACGAAACATGGGGGCTTCGCACGGATAACGAATATCTTCCGCGGACGCAGGAATGGGTTGCCGACGTCTATCGCCGTGCAAAAGCACTCGATCCGACAAGGATCGTCGAAGACAACTCCGCCTGCGCCGATGACCACACCGAAACCGATATCAACACATGGCATTTTTACATCAACGGCTACGAACTTTTGAAAAATCACATCGACGAACGCGATCAACTGGCGTTCGAAGGCTCCGAATTCAACTATATCGGCGGTCGCAAAATGGGCGATGTTCCGCTGATGAACAGTGAATGCGGTATGGTCTGGGGTATCAAAAATTCCGCGGGCGACAGTGACATCGCATGGCAGTATCACTATATGATGAACGAATTCCGCCTTCACGACAAGATCTGCGGGTTTATTTTCACGGAATTCCACGACGTCGTCAACGAATTCAACGGATATTACCGCATCGACGGCGGTGACAAAGACTTCGGGTACGGCGATTTTTGCACGGATATGACTGTCGCCGACCTGCACGCGGGCGACCTTATCGTCACGGATGTTGCCCCATGCCGCACGGTGAACGCGGGCGAAGCCGTCACAACACCGCTTGCGATCTCGTCATTCGACGACCGCCACCACGGCGAAGCCGTCAGCATCCGCTATACGCTTTGGCACGAAGGTCTTTCGGGCAAGACGATCGACGCAGCCGACGTCGTTTCCGCCGCAATCTCGCATTACGGCGTGAATACCCTCTCCCCGATCACGGTGAAAATGCCGGATGAAAACGCCGTTGCGGTCCTTGCGTTGGAACTTCTGGACGCGGACGGATACGTGATTTCGCGCAATTTCACGACCTTTGACGTTCGTGCGGAGGTTTCCGTAAACTGCATTTCCATTGCGCCGATCTCGGGTACGCCGGAGGGCTTTGCCCCGGTATGGTCTGCACAGAACGGTGCGAAACTCGACCTCGGCGGAAAGGGTGAAATCAAATACTTCGCCGATCTTTCGATGCTTGATCTGCAAACGACGTCGTCTCTTGAACTGATCTTTGAGGCGGGTGCAAAACAATTGCTCGCCAAGGATATTGCGGGCACCGGCGTCGACCTATCGACGAGAAACCTCATGCTCGAAAGTTCGGTCGATCCCGGCACGTTTGAAAACTCGTACTTCATGACGGACGATGTGCGTCATCCGTCGCTTCTCACGGTCAGTGTGGACGGCGAAGAAATCGAAAAAATCTACCTTGAAGACGACTTTGCGGATGCACGCGGTGTGCTTTCGTGGCATTATCAACCCGACGATCACGCACTTGATGAAGCGGGCTCTTACGGCAAACTCTGCCGTGTGAAAATTCCGAGCAGACTGATACCCGCCATGATCGACCGAGGTTCCATGGAACTCTGTCTTTCCGTCACGGACGGTTTGGCGATCTACGGCAGAAACAGCGGCAGATATCCGTTTGACATCATTATTCAACAGAAGTAAGGAGCGCACATGGCAACCGAAGAAAGAAATCCGAAAACGACACATATCGACCAAATGTCGACGCTTGAAATGCTTCGCGTCATGAACGAAGAAAATGCCCTTGTGGCAATGGCGGTCGACCGTGCAATTCCGCAAATTGCCGAAACCGTGGATGCAATTACGGCAGCAATGGAGAACGGCGGACGACTGATCTACATCGGTGCGGGGACTTCGGGCAGACTCGGCGTGCTTGACGCATCCGAGTGTCCGCCGACATTCGGGTTGGAACGTGGGCGCGTCGTCGGCATCATTGCGGGCGGTGAACGCTGTCTGACCAACGCCGCCGAAGCCGAAGAAGACAGTGCCGAAAAAGGCGTTTCCGACGCCCAAGCCGTCGGACTTTGCGACAAAGACGTGCTTGTCGGCGTATCGGCATCGGGCGGTGCGGCATATGTTTGTGCCGCGTTAAATTACGCAAAAACGGTCGGTGCAAAAACGGTCAGCGTGACCTGCAATTATCAAACGAAAATGGGCGCGATCGCCGATATTTCCATTGAAGCCGTCACGGGTGCGGAAGTCGTCACCGGCTCGACGCGTTTGAAGGCGGGCACGGCGCAGAAACTCATTTTGAATATGCTTTCGACCGCCGCAATGATCAAAATCGGTCGTGTGCGGGAGAATTTGATGATCAATGTCCGCCCGACGAACGAAAAACTCACAAAGCGTTGTATCGCAATCATCAAAGAATTGTCGGGCGTGGACGATGAACGCGCCGCGGAAGCACTTAAAAAATGCAACGGAAGTATCCGTGACGCGTTGGAATGGTTGAAAGGTTGAAATCCGACGGGCAAAAATTCAGGGACGATGTTACCATCGTCCCCTTTTCATTATTGATTATCCGATGCCGTTATGCTTTCCCACACAGGGGAAAGCCGGCGGTACTTATCGACGACGGATGTGACTGCCGCGATGATCGTGTCTATTTCCTCCGCCGTATTCGAAATGTCGATCGAAATACGAAGCGAGCCGTGCGCCGTTTCCGGCGGAACACCGATCGCAAGCAGGACATGGCTCGGCTCAACCGATCCCGACGTGCAAGCCGAGCCGGAGGACGCACAGATCCCCATCATATCAAGTTCCATCAGCATCGACTCCCCTTCCACACCCTCAAAGCAGAAACTTGCGTTTCCGGGCAGGCGGCGGATCGGATCACCGTTGAGGTGGGTACGGTCGATTTTACCGAGTCCTGCGATCAATCGGTCACGAAGTACACGGATCTTTTCGTTTTTTTGCTCCATTTCGTCAGTTGCAAGCCTTAACGCGGTCGCCATTCCGACGATGCCGGGGATATTTTCCGTTCCCGCACGAACCCCCCGTTCCTGTTCCCCGCCGAAGATCAGCGGTGACAGACCGACGCTCGACCTGCAAACCAGTGCGCCGACGCCTTTCGGACCGTGGAATTTATGCCCCGAAAGCGAGAGCATATCAATATTTTGCTTTTCCACGTCGATCGGCAAATGCCCCACCGCCTGCACGGCGTCTGTGTGAAAAATCACGTCGTGTCTTCGGCAGATCGCGCCCAATTCTTCGATCGGCTGAACGGTGCCGATTTCGTTATTTGCATACATCACGGTGACTAGCGCCGTATCGGGACGGATCGCCGCTTCCAGTTCCGCAGGCCGAACGATGCCGTCGGAATGGACATCCAAAAGCGTGATCTCAAACCCCTTTGACGCAAGGTCATCCAATGTGTGAAGCACCGCATGGTGTTCGAATTTCGTCGAAACGATATGTTTTTTGCCGTTTCGGGCGGCTTCTTCCGCCACCGTGCGGATCGCCCAGTTGTCCGCCTCCGATCCGCCGGA
>DCHG01000018.1:4451-8863 GCA_002315595.1 Clostridiales bacterium UBA1758
GGAGGTAAAATAAATTTCTTCCGGCTTTGCACCAAGACATTTTGCCATATCCGTGCGCGCCTGTTTGAGCCCCGCAAATGCTTTTCGTCCTGCGGTGTGCATACTGGACGCGTTGCCGTAATATTCGGTATAAAACGGCGTCATCGCCCGCAGTGCTTCGTCGGCAATGCGTGTGGTGGCGGCGTGATCGACATAGATATACATAAAATTTCTTCCTATCCGAGTGGTTTTCATTATCGTACCGCCACGGCTCGTCTTTGTCAAGCCCCGCACAAATGAAATTGACATTGAACGGTCAAAAGGATATAATGTTGATAGAATTTATTCAAGGAAAGGTGAATTATATGAAGTGGATGAATGTCAAGGAAGCCCCCTTCCGTATTGCGGGCTTTCCGTTTTTTGAAAAAGAAAAGGAGTTCCGTCGTCTGCAATTAAATCCGCCGGTCAAGTTGCCCGAAACGCTTGACGACGGAACCGACGATTGCCTTGTCCGACAGACGGCGGGCGGTCAAATCATCTTCCGTGCGAAGTTAAAATCGCTTTATCTTCGTGCGAAACTCCCCCGCCCCGCGGTCATGGATCATATGGCGGCAACGGGCGAAACCGGTTTTGACTTTTACGCGAGCGAATACGGCGAGCCGCTGTATCACTCCACCACCCGCTTTGAACGCGAAAAAAAGGAATTCGAAGCCAAACTTTTCGAAGTCGATGAACCGATTGTACTGAATATGCTCATCAATTTCCCGTTGTATAACGGCGTGCAATCCGTCGAACTCGGCTTCGACGACGACGCAATCGTGGAACCCGGCGCGCCCTTTGAAGACGACGGACGCATTGTTGTCTACGGCTCCTCCATTGATCAGGGCGGATGTGCAACCCGTCCGGGAATGCTTTATTCCAACATTCTCTCGCGCTGGCTGAATACCGAATTCATCAACCTCGGCTTCTCCGGTCAGGGAAAGGCGGAGCCGGAGGTCGCTCAGGCGATCAACGAGATTGAAAACATCAAAATGTTTATTTTCAGTTGTGCGCCGAACTGTCCGACGGTGGAGTTTTACGCGCAGAATTTGAAGCGTTTTATTGATATTATCCGCGTCAAGCACCCGACCACGCCGATCCTCATTTATTCAAATGCGGGCTTCCCGAGCAACCGTTTCCACCCCGAAAAGGGCTCCGATTACGCGGGTAAACTCGCCGTCGACGACGCCATTGTCCGCACGCGCAAGATCGCAGGCGACGAACACATCTACCTCTATCGTGGCACGTTTGAGGACAGTTACCTCGGTCACAATGTCTATTTTGAAAACATGGTCGACGGCGTTCATCCGACCGATCTCGGCTTTATGCAGATGGCAAAGGAACTTTATAAACAAATTCGGATGTATCTCGACTGATTTTGATATTTTTATCAAAAATCCATTGACAAATATTCGAAAAAGTGGTATATACTAATCATAATACTTCGCATTATTTGATTGGAGGAAATGACATGAAAACATTTGAAGAAGTCGAACTGACCGTCGTGATTTTTAAGGATCTTCTGATCACGGGAAGCGGATATTGATCCGTGCCCGATGTTACAACCGCTTTTGCAGAAAAACAAAACTTTTTCGGAAAGGAATGGTAAAAATGAAAAAATTCGAAGATGTGGAACTGTCCGTAACCGTTTTTGAAGAAGCGCAAAGTTTGCTTACATCGGGTGAATGATCCACCACCAAGTATCTAAACCGCTTTTGCGGGAAAGATAATACCCAATTGTCGGGAAGGAGGAGTTTTTGATGAAAACTTTTGAAGAAGCGGAACTGACCGTACATTATTTTGAAAATGTGGTAATTACATCTAAATCTAATCCAAGTCCAGTCTAATCACCCGACAACCACCCGGGGGCGTCCGCGTCCCCGGGATTTTTTGTGAAGGAGAAAAAAGATGAAACTGAAATATGAAATGGAAGTCCTGGAAGTCGACGGCAAGCAGATGGCTGTCCCGGTCGGCGGAGAAGAAGAATTCCACGGCGTTCTGCATATGAACGGCACGACCGCCGATATTTTATCAATCCTCGAAAATGATGTAAGCGAGGACGAGATCGTTGCGGAAATGAAACGACAGTATGACGCGACCGAGGATGTGATCCGCAGAAATGTTGCAAAGGTGCTTGCGATCCTCCGTGAGTACGAATTGATCGAAGAAAAATGACGAAATTCAAAATCGAACTTGCGGAAATCGTCATCGAAGCCAACGTATTCTACAAGGAAACCATGGAATACTGCCGCGACTATCTGACGGACAAAGCCCCTGAAATTTCGGTGGAAATCACCCGCCAGCGCATTGAAAAATTGCGCGAAATGAACCGGCAATCCAACCATAACCAACCCCACGAAGGCGTCGAATACTCGGACGAATATTTTGAATTGCTTGCGCTTGCCGACGCAATCCTTGAAAAGATCCTTCCCTACGACATCATTATGTTTCACGGGGCGGTGATGGCGGTGGACGGAAAGGCGTATATTTTTACCGCACCGTCCGGCACGGGCAAATCCACGCATTGTAAATTGTGGATCAAAAACTTTCCCGACGCCCATATACTCAACGGTGACAAACCGCTGATTTTGTTCAAGGACGGCAACGCGTTCGCCATCGGCGGTCCGTGGAAGGGGAAAGAACAGTTCGGCGTGAACGAAAGTTTGCCGATCGAAGCGATCTGCATTTTGGAACGCGACACCGTCAATCACATCGAGCCGATCAGTCACGCCGACTGTATGAACACGCTGATCCGTCAAAGCAACACCCCCGAAGGAAACGGCAATTTCGTCAAGGTCGTGCGACTGCTCAGTCGGCTTACGAATGTGAAATTTTACCGACTTGGTTGCAATATGGACGACGAAGCCGCGACCGTTTCACGCAACGGCATGGTGAAGCCGTGACCATGGAATGGAAGGGGGATTTTATGCTTACGAATGAACAAGCCGCACTGATCACCGTTCTTTCGGATCACATTCACGGCAAAGCCACCGAACTGAACGCGGATGTTGACCGTCGGGAACTGATCGCGCTTGCGCTTTCACAAAAAGTTGCGGGGATTATATATGATCAGACGCATCTGCCCGAATTCGCGGAACTTTACAGCAACACGGTCTACAATTACGCGCAACAGAAGCGTGCGATCACCGAAATCGAGAAGGCGTTTCGGGATGCGTCGATCCCCTATTTGATCGTGAAGGGGTATAAAATCGGCAATTTCTATCCGAAGCCGCAACTTCGGCAATCGGGCGATGTTGATATTCTGACGCACGAAGACGACCGTATTCGTGCCGCAGAAGCCGTCGAAAAAATCGGATTTCATTATAATTACGACGCTTCCGGCAAGCGGACGGAATACCACGAATGGGCGTATTACAAAGGAAATCTCGAACTTGAACTCCACAAACGGTTGCTTTACAACGATCTGACCAACGATCCCGCACAGATCGCCTACACCGACCGCGTGTGGGAATTCGCACAAAGCGAAGACGGGATTTCTTACCGTGTTCCGACGGAATTTCAGTTTATTTACATGATTTCGCATCTTTTGAAGCACTTTTTGTACGCAGGCGTGAACATCAGAATGTTTCTCGACATTGCGGTAATGATGAAAAATGCCGAAATGGATTGGGATTACATCGAAAAAACACTCGACGAAATCAATTTGATGAAGTTTGCGAAGCGTTGTTTCGCCACCGTCGGGCATTGGTTTGCCGTCCCCTGCCCTATGGAATGTGACGCGGACGACGGATTTTTCGACGAAACGGCAAAAAGGATCTTTGAGAAACACGAAGAAAGCCCGACGAGGATGAATGCAAAACTCAATCGGATGCGAAACGAAAAGGTCTCATCGAAAAATGTGGTCGCGCCGGTGTTGGCGATGATTTTTCCGAATTACGGCAAATTGGTGCAAAAATACCCGAAACTGACAAAATTCGGCTTTTTCGGACGGTTACTTATCCCCGCAATGTGGATCCACCGTGCGATCGGATCGGTGTTTCACCGTTCGACTGCCGCCGGGATCGCCTTGTCGTTGGAGCCGGTGACGCTGAAAAAGGAATTACAATCACGCGAAGAACTTTTGAAAAAATGGGGACTGTGAGCGTTCCACGACAAAGAAATATCGACGACGAAACAGTCGAAGACCGAGAGGTTTCCGACTGTTTTTTATTGCGTCGGAAAGACGGTTTTTTTGCGGTAATTATGAACAAAAATTGTGGCGGGAATTTGTGGAAATCGTCACTATGAAAAAATGATTAATTTGGTATAATAAGGCTAGTGAAGTCTGGTTTTTTATATTAACTTTTTGTTAAGATAGATTGATTTTTGATAAGATCGTGCGGTGCAAGACACCACCTCGGGACGGGGGTACGGATTGCCACGTCGCTACGCTC
>DCHG01000024.1:0-4710 GCA_002315595.1 Clostridiales bacterium UBA1758
CCGTTGTCAAGGTCTACTATGCACGCAAAAACTGCCTTTCCACCTACGCAGGTGTGATCGGCACACACGATACCGTCCACTACGGTGCAACGATCACTCTCGATCTTAACGATCAGGACCAGGAACTGAACGCCGGTGAAACCGCCGATCTCGCCACCTACAAACACGAAGAAGGCAACGGCGGCTCATTCGACGAAAATACACTGACCATTCTCGTCAACGGCGAAAACTTAAAGATTTCCAATCCGACAAGAGACGGTTATACCTTTGCCTACTGGGTAAAAAATCCCGTCGGCAGTGAAGGTAACTTCACGTTGAAGGCAAAATGGACCGCCAATGATACTACGCGCTACACGATCAACTACTTCCTGATGGGTTTGGACGGTAAATACACCGAAACTGCCACCTATTCTACCCACCGCACTGCAACGACCTCCACACTGATCGATCCCCCGCACCTGACCAAGAGCGATTGCGATCAGTACGAGTCGGATTTCTTTACGCTTGAAACCTATGCCAAACTCCATGTTCTCGGTTCCGGCAAAACAACATTCAACCTTTATTATTCCCGCAAAGCCGGCGAAGTCAGTTACGACAACGGCGGTAACGCAAATACCACAGAAAAGATCTACTACGGTGCGACCGTCACCCTTAATCTGAATGACGACGCAACGGTACCCGCGAGTTATTCTCACGGCACGGAAGCCGGCGGCAAATACGACGTCACGACAAAGACCGTTCTTGTTAACGGTGCAACGCTTACCATTGCCGAACCGACCAGAGACGGCTATGTCTTTATCGGTTGGGACTCGTCCTCCACCGCCGATCCCCTTGGTGATGTCACACTGACTGCTCAGTGGAAGATCAACACTTGGACGACCACGCCGGACATCGATGATGTCACCTATGGCACGGCGATTAGCCCAGTCGGTGCCGCGGAATACGGCGAAGTCACCATCACCTATGAGGGAACGGGCGACACCGAATATTCCGCCTCTGCCAATGCTCCGACCGATGCGGGGACCTACAAAGCCACCTTCTCCGTCCCTGCGGGTGAAGATTACGAAGCGATCGAAGAAACGGTCAACTTCACCATCGAGAAAAAGGAAGCTGAACTTTCATGGTCAACGCTTTCCGCATCCGATCTTGTCTATTCCAAGACCGCGAAAACCCTGACTGCAACCGTTTCTAACCTCGAAACAGGCGATTTATGTGATGTGATCGTGGCACTGACCACCGGCGATGACAACATCAATGTCGGAAGTTTCACCTACACGGCGTCCTCTCTTTCCAATGCCAACTACAAACTCCCGACCGATGTTGAAAGTACGGAATACACCATCACGCAAAAAGAGATCACGGTTTCCGGCATTACCGCAACCAACCGCGATTATGTCAAGAACGACACCTCTGTCGAACTTGTTTTGACGCTTGTCACCCTGACCGGCAAGATCGACGGCGATGACCTCTCCGTCACTGCGACCGGCTCGATGACTGACGACACGGTGGGCAACGACAAACCCGTCACGATCTCCGATCTCACGCTCACCGGTACCGCCGCCGGAAACTACAAGTTGGCGTCGACCGGCAATCAGCAATCAACGACCGTTGACATCGCCAAACTTGCGCAAAATCAGCCGAACGCGTCGAAATCCGACGAAACGATCAAAGGTAAGGCTGACGGAAAATTGACCGGCGTCACCGATGCCATGGAGTATAAACTTTCTTCCGCCGCAAAATACACAAAGGTCGCAAACGGCAAAACCTCGGTCGAAGACCTGAAAGCAGGTACCTATTTGATCCGCTATGCGGCAACCGATGTTCTTGATGCTTCCGATGATCAATCGCTCGTCATCGCTAGCGGAAAAACCCTGACGGTCACCTTCAAATCCATGGGCGGAAGCAAGGTCGACGCCATCGGCGATCTCGAATGGGAAGCGACCGTGGATGAGCCGAAGGCTCCGACACGTGCCGATTCTTCTTTCAACGGTTGGTATCTCGGCTCTGCGAAATTCTCATTCAGCACGGAAATCACCGATGACATCACTTTGGAAGCCCGTTGGACTCTTAACAAAACAGAAGAGTCGCTGGAAAACGAAACGACTGTTTCCGAAGAATCCAATAACACCACCACAAAAATTCAGGTCGTCGGCGACGAAGGCGTCAAGGCTTCCGGCCTTGAAAATGTTGCTCTCGAAGTCAAAGAAAACGGCAATGACGAAAACAATGTCAAGGTTGTTTTGACCGCCGAAAAAACCAGCGAAACCGACGCTCCCGAACAGGAAGTCATTGCGATCAAGGGTTTGAACGGCGAAAAGGAAGTTGATCTTCTCGACATCAACCTGACCATGTTCATCAACGACATGGATAGCGGAAAAATCACCGACACCAACGGAAAGGTCATAGAAGTTCTTATCCCGTTCACCTGTGACGACAAGGAAAACATCGTCGTTTACCGTTACCACGGAAGCGATGTCGATGTCTTCACCGAAGCACGCACCGAAGCGGATATGACATACTTTATCGAAAATGATGTGATCCATCTTTTCACTTCGAAATTCTGTACCTTCGGTATCGGCTACACTTCGATTGAACACGATGACTGTGTTACCACCGGTCCGATCACTGCTGGCAATGAACTCACACTGTTGCTCGGCAACACGGTCGCGGGCGTCTACACGATCAAAAAGGACGGAAATTCCGGCTATCAACTCATCGATTCCACCGGAAAATACGTATCCTTCTTGAACGGAAGCGTTTCTTTGGGCAAGTACAGTTATACCTGGAAGTACGACGGTGGTCTGTATGCCGAAGTCAAGACAACCACTCGTTCCGGCTTCTGGATTTGGAGTTACAGCACCACGACCATCACAAAATACTATTTGACGACCGACGGTGGCAATCTTGCGCTTTCCAATATCAGAGTATGTGCGGGCATTGAAAAATCGAACGGTCAGCATGTTTGGTCGTATAAGCAGATTGATGCGGATCATCACATGAAATACTGCAAAAACTGTTCGTTCGAGGGCGTCATTGAGGAGCATCATTACGGCTCCGACCACACCTGCGAATGTGGCAAAAAAGAGCCGACACAAAGCCTTGTAACGGGTGTCGAAGTCATTGCAAAGCGTGTGACCGTGACAAGCGGATATCTGTTCTGGACAAAAAGAACCGTCAAGTACCAGTACACCATCAAACCCGTATTGCAAAGCGGAAACGCCGCCAAGGTTGAATATTGCGTCAACGGTTGGTGGTACACCGGCACTTCCTTCACCTCCGATAAAGAAATAGGCGAGTTCAAGATCCGCGTAACCGATTCCAATGGAACCACCGCCACATGGAAATGGAATGGTGGCACTGTTACATCGATTGGCTGACATCCATTTCGACTACGCGTAAAACCCAAAGCACCGTCGACTGTTTAGTTGACGGTGCTTTTTTAGTTTTGGAATGTATTTAATTGGCGAATTGTCAAATCTTTTCAATGAATTTCATATATCAACTATTAAATGTTCCATTGAAAAACCAAGCGCAATGTGACATAATTATTGTGTTATCCGATCATTACCATTTCAAAGAAGGAATTTCAAATGAAACACAATCTTTTTGCAAAAATCCTTTTGGTTTTCGCCTGTTTGGCGATTTGCGTTTCCGTTTCGGTCGCAGTCTCCGCCGAAACATCACAAAAAGAGATCACGCTTCTGTTTACACATGATATTCATTCATATTTCGAACCCGTTACCGCCGTTTCCGGCGGCGAAAAATATCAACACGGCGGTGCCGCAAGGCTTGCCACCCTGCTCAAAGAGTACGGTGGGGATGACAGTCTGTACCTCGATGCGGGCGATTTTTCCATGGGTACGCTGATGTCGGCGAACTATGCCGAGGACGCGTTTGAACTTCGTCTGCTTGGAAAACTCGGTTGTGCCGCAACGACTTTCGGCAATCACGAATTCGACTTCGGTGGCAACGGTGCCGCGGCTATGCTTCGAAGCGCCGTTCTTTCGGACGATCCGTTACCCTCGTTCACCGCGGCAAACATCAATTTTACGGGCGATCTCACCGACGAACAAAAGAATTTGCAGTCCGCCCTCTCCGAATACGGCGCGGCAGATTACTTTATCAAGGAAGTCAATGGCATCAAGATCGCCGTTTTCGGTGTGATGGGCTATGATTCCATCGAGTGCGCCCCGACCTCCGGGATGATATTCGACGATTATATCGAAACCGCCAAACGCGTCATCGATGAGATCGGCGATCAGGCGGATGTGATCGTCTGCTTATCACATAGCGGTACCGAGGGCGACGGCGAAAACGGTGAAGACATTGAACTGGCAAACAAGGTCGACGGCATCGACGTGATCATCAGCGGTCACACGCACACGGAATATGATGCACCTTTGCAGATTAACGGCACCTACATCGTCAGTTCGGGCGAGTATCTAACCAACCTCGGAATGATCAAATTGACCGTGGGCGAAGATGTGACCTACACGGATTATCAAAATATCCCGTGTGATGAAACCGTTGCCGAGGACGCCGAAATTGCAGATTTTGTCGACGGGATGAAATCCACGATCAGTTCCACCTATCTCAAAAGCGAAGGATTCGGCTTTGACGATATTTTGACGCAAAGCGCATTTGATATTTCGACCGCCACCAACACCAACGGAGATGCGGTCGATTTTCCGATCGGAAAATCGACCGCAT
>DCHG01000024.1:4837-5771 GCA_002315595.1 Clostridiales bacterium UBA1758
CTCGGCGTGGGCGGCGACGGCAGTGCCGGTCATCCGCTTTCGACCGCGTATATCACGGGAAAGGAACTCAAACTTCTATGCGAATTGGACTGTTCCCTCGGCGGAATGGTATCGTATATCAAAATGAGTTACAGTGGGCTTGCCTTTACCGCGAACACTTCAAGAATGATCCTTGACCGTGTGACGGAAGTGCATCTTGTTCGGTCGGACGGCAGTATCGAGCCCGTTGAGGATGACAGTCTATACAAGGTCGTTTTCAATATGTACGCGGGCAATATGCTCGGAATGTTGAACGGACTCACAAAGGGCATCCTTTCCATTCAGCCGAAAAACGCCGACGGCACTCCGATCGAGGATTTTTATCAAACCACGCTGAAAACCGTCGACGGCAGAGAGCAGAAGGAATGGACGGCGTTTGCGCATTACCTCGCTTCGTTTGATGATATCCCCGATCAGTATCGTTCCGCAGGAGGCAGAAAGGTTTACGAGAGCCGTGGCGGGCTTGCCGTGCTTTCCAACCCCGGTTTGATGACTTGGATCGCACTCGTGCTTGCCGCAGTGATCATCGCCGTCGTGACGCTTATCACGGTGAAGATTATCAAAAAAGTCCGTCGCAAACGCCGTGAAGTTTCAGCGAAATAAAAACCGTTTTCTCTCGCAAGCGGTCGCTTCGCATAGAGGTACTATTCTTTTCGGGACGATGTGGGCATTATCCCCTACGGACAGAATTTCCCAATAAAAAATACCCGCCGATTTTTCGGCGGGTAAATTTTTTCATTTTTGAAAACGGTAAAAAGCGCTCGAAAAAATGTGACCAATAGGTGACCAATAAAATCGAATTTATCTACATTTCTATTTTTCAATGTCGATAAAAATTATGAAAAAGCCCGATTTCGTATGAAATCGGGCTTTTTGGTGGAGACGGAGAGGATCG
>DCHG01000024.1:5813-6421 GCA_002315595.1 Clostridiales bacterium UBA1758
TCTCCCAGCTGAGCTACGCCCCCAACTGACTTGTATAGTATAATACAAGTCATCGGAAAAGTCAATAGTTTTTTTCAAAAATCCCCATTATTTCCAAAAGCTAAATTTCTCGTTTGATCAGATATCGCGCAACCTATCCACGGTCTGAAAGGTTGATCACGAGCACATCCTCCTCACAGATCTCCGTTGATCCATTTGGAATGATGAGTTTGGTTCCACGGATGATCAGAACGATCAATGCCTCTCCATCAAGGCGTAGATCGGAAATCTGTTGTCCCGCAAGTTCGCCGCCCTTTGGCACACGCTCTTCCACGAGAAAAATCCCTTCGATCTTTTCCGGCGAACGCGCACTTAGGATCACCCGGTCTCCGGCTTCAAGCACCGTGCTTCCACGCGGAATAATTCGTTCATCTCCTCTTTGCATGATTGCAAATAAAGTTTCCGGCGGAAGTGTCATTTCCCGTACTTCCATGCCGCACCATGGATGATCCTGCGTCACGGTAAACTGAATAAACTGTACCGGAACTTCCTCGGAATAGTCGGAAAATGTCTTCATAACATCCATTTTCAGGTCGATCATGCCAAGTGTTTTTGCGATCTTCGGCAAC
>DCHG01000070.1 GCA_002315595.1 Clostridiales bacterium UBA1758
TGGAGTTACCGGTGATGGAAACATCGACACCTTCGTGCCACATGATCGCAACACCCTCACGGACGTCGTCAGCACCGAAGCAACGGACGGCGGCACGCTCACCCTTGGAGTACGGGATTTCCTTAACGACCTTGACTTCGCCGGTGTAGTAGTCAAACTGAGTCTGAACATAGGTGAAGCCATTGATACGTGAAATAATCTGCGCGGCATCCTTGCCGAGACCGTTCAGGATAACGCGAAGAGGAGTTTTGCGTGATTTGTTGGCGTTTCTGGCAATGCCGATCGCACCTTCGGCGGCGGCGAAGGATTCGTGACCTGCGAGGAAGCAGAAGCACTGGGTTTCGTCGCGCAGAAGCATTGCGCCGAGGTTACCGTGGCCAAGACCAACCTTACGGTCGTCGGCGACAGAGCCCGGGATGCAGAAAGCCTGGAGGCCGATGCCGATGGCTTCGGCAGCGTCAGCGGCGGTCTTAACGCCCTTCTTGATTGCGATGGCAGCACCAACGCAGTAAGCCCAACGGGCATTCTCGAAGGAAATATTCTGGGTATCCTTCACGATTTCGTAAGGATCAAAGCCCTTTGCTTTGCAGATCTCACGGCATTCTTCAACAGAGGAGATACCGTATTCTTTGATGACGGCATTGATTTTGTCAATACGTCTTTCATAGCTTTCAAAAAGTGCCATTATTGTCTCCTCCTTCCTTATTCGTGACGCGGGTCAATGTAGCGAGCCGCCTCATCAAAGCGGCCGTAGGTGCCGGTCGCCTTTTTGTAGGCTTCGTTCGCGTCCATGCCGGCCTTGATATTTTCCATCATCGGGCCCATCTTGACGAACTGATAACCGATGATCTGGTCTTCGGCGTCGAGAGCGAGCTTGGTGATGTAGCCTTCGGTCAATTGCAGATAGCGCGGACCTTTGGACTTGGTGGCGTAGGTGGTACCAACCTGACCGGTAAGACCTTTACCGAGGTCTTCGAGACCGGCACCGATCGGCAAACCGCCCTCAGAGAACGCGGTCTGGCTACGACCGTAAACGATTTGCAGGAACAGTTCGCGCATAGCGGTATTGATAGCATCGCAGACGAGGTCGGTGTTAAGAGCCTCGAGAATGGTTTTGCCGATAAGAATTTCAGACGCCATAGCGGCGGAGTGAGTCATACCGGTGCAACCGAGAGTTTCGACAAGAGCCTCTTCGATGATGCCGTCTTTAATGTTCAGCGTGAGTTTGCAAGCGCCCTGCTGAGGTGCGCACCAACCCACACCATGTGTGAGACCGGAAATATCCTTAATCTCTTTTGCCTGAACCCATTTTCCCTCTTCCGGGATCGGAGCCGGACCATGATATGCACCCTTTGCGACGCATGTCATTTTTTCAACTTCTCCGGTGTAATTCAAGAAAAACGCTCCTTTCATAT
This sequence comes from Clostridiales bacterium UBA1758, assembly GCA_002315595.1. Classification (GTDB taxonomy): domain Bacteria; phylum Bacillota; class Clostridia; order Oscillospirales; family UBA1758; genus UBA1758. Next base: position 1,416 of record DCHG01000070.1, read on the forward strand.
GAGTCATCCCCCATAAAAAAGCCGTGGACGCTCCGTTTCGGAACCTCAACGACTAAAAACTTTCAGTGGGGCGAATCTCATTATTTCGTAAATATTATATCAACTCCCGCAATTTTTGTCAATAAAACAATCATGGTAATTCAAGACAAAATAAGCGGAAATTGGCGAAAAATAAATCTTGAAAACATAATTCTCATGTTGTATAATAATAAAGCAGTGCGGGAATAGTTCAGCGATAGAGCGTCTGCTTCCCAAGCAGAATGTCGCGGGTTTGAATCCCGTTTCCCGCTCCATTGTTTCAAGAGTTTCGATTTTCGTCGAAACTCTTGTTTTTTGTAAAATGAAAAATCCATCAACTAATTTGAATTATCATATTACTTGTGGTAAAATAAAGACGAGCAATACAAGCAAAGAAGGAATTCCCATGAAAACGGAAAAAAATATCCTCATCGCGTTTTTACTGAACCTCTTTTTTTCAGTGGTTGAGTTTTTGGGCGGCGCGTTTACGGGCAGTGTCGCCATTGTATCGGATGCGGTACACGATCTCGGCGACGCGTTCAGCATCGGTTTGTCGTGGATTCTTGAAAAAAAGAGCAAAACGCAACCGAACGAGGTCTACACCTACGGTTATGCACGTTATTCCGTCATCGGGAGCGTCATTACGACAACAGTGCTTCTTGCAGGATCAGGACTGATGATTTATCATTCCGTTCAAAGGATTATTACCCCGACGCCGATCAATTATTCGGGCATGATCGCAATGGGCGTGTTCGGCGTTGTGGTCAACTGCTTTGCGGCGTTTTTCACACGGGATGGCGATTCACTCAATCAAAGAGCGGTAAATCTGCATATGCTTGAGGATGTGCTGGGTTGGATCGTCGTGCTTGTGGGCGCGATTGTGATGAAATTTACGGATATTCCCGTCATAGATCCGTGTATGTCGATCGGTGTGGCGGTTTATATTTTGATTGAAACGATTAAGAATTTAAAAGAAATATTGAATATTTTCTTGGAAAAAATCCCAACTGGGATGAATATCAGCGAAATTCGCGAACATTTGATGAAAATCGACGGAGTTGAGGATGTTCACCACATTCATCTTTGGACGATGGACGGACAGAGCAATTTCGCTACCGTTCATGTTGTGACCGACGCAGATGCGAGAACGATCAAGGATACAATTCGAGAAGAACTTTCTGAACATCGGATCGGACACGTGACGATTGAAATTGAAAAACCGGGCGAAATCTGCGCGATGGAACATTGCAAAACCGAGGAGCATCACCCGATTGGTCGTCATCACCATTGATGGCGTTGAAAGGAATAAAAAGAAGGTGAGAGCGTCAGAGGACGACCTCACCTTCTTGTGATTTTTACTACTTATTTGGCGGGAAAATGGCGGAATCATAGCCGCCACCGGTCAATATAGCAACAAAATTGTCCGATCCGCTGGCGAACATACTTTGGAACATATAATCGAGCGACGATAGTTGTTCCGACTGCATGATTGCGACGACACGGCGATCGTCATTGGATCCGAAATGCTCCACCGCGGCGGTGTAAACATCCGGCTCAAAAGTGTAACGGCGGGCGTCGGACGGGTAAACGAAGATGCGATCAAAGACGCGATAGAACCCGTCGATGTCCTGTCCACCTGCCCCGTATCCCGCGTCAAGTGTCGGATCGTACCCGCAAATCGCGCTGAACAATGTCTGCGGGTAATTGTCGGCAAGTTTCGCGATTTTTGCAACAAAGGAAGTGATCGTACTTTCAAGCGATTTATCCGAAGAATACGCGATATACCCCGTTTTCCCCGCCTGCGGGAAACAAAGGTTATCCAAAATCACTTCGTCCACGCCGAAGTCCGCGGCAATGGTGATTTGCGAAAGGATGTAATCACAGCCTTGGGTGGAATTGGGAGAGATCCATGCGGTGTACTGCCAGTCAAGCCATGACTTTCCACTCTGTGTGACAATGCCGGTACCGGCGTTTTCACGCGGATACGTTCCGTCGCGGAAGCAGGAAACGCGTGCCGCAACTCGTAGTCCGCGCCCCTTAAAGGCGTCGACGAGGTATTGAATTCGGTCGACTTCCTCCTGCGTGCCCATTGCGGTACCGATATCGGGTTTGACATCCAAAATTACGGTATCAAGTCCCGCGTGCAGGCAGGTTTTTGCGGCGTTGTCAAAGGCAACGGCGTCGGCAAGATCGGTAATCGAATAAGTTGCGGCGCGAATGGTCGTGTCAAGCGTGCGCGGTTGATCGTTCGAATCCTCGATGATGATGTCGATCCCCGTGCCGTCATCGGTTTCGGGATCGTCCGCCGTTTCGTCAACGGGTGAACTATCGGCAGGATCGTTAGCCTTTTCATCGACGGTAAAGAATTCTTTTACCCGATCGAGACTGACGATTTCCTCAAATCGTTCGGTGTCAACGGAGATGACGCCCCAAATATTGAGAAGCACCAAAAAAGCGATCATACAAAGAATGATCAAGATGACGGACAGGCAACCTGTCGGTCTGCGCCGTCCGCGGTAATTGCGGGCCAAAAGCCCATCCCCTTTCAAAGAAGGATTATTTCAAATTGTCGACGGAAAGATCGTCGGATTCGTTTTCCGTTTCGGCTTCCGCCGCCATCGCGGCTTCCATTGCTTCGCCGATTTTGGTATCTTTGATGAGGTGACGCGGGCATTTATCCGCACATTCACCGCAACCTGTGCATTTTTCGTAATCAATCACGGCGAGATTATTGATGACCTTGATTGCGTCGTGGGTACAGGTTCTTTCGCAGATCTTGCAACCCAAACAACCGATTTCGCAAATTTTACGAAGGTCGGCACCGCGTTGTTGTGAGGAGCAAAGGACGCTGACATCCGCCGTGTACGGCACGGCGACAATGACATGACGCGGGCAGGTATTCACGCAACGAAGACACCCCGTGCATTTTTCGTGGTCGACAACGGCGACGCCGTTTTTGATCGATAACGCTCCGAACTGGCACGCGGCAACGCAGGAACCGAGACCGAGACAGCCGTAGGGACACTCTTTCGGACCTCCTGCAAGTTTGGCGGCAGCAATGCAATCGTGCAGACCGGAATAAATATAACGATTCTGCGAGTGTTCGCCGCCAGAGCAACGGACAAGCGCAGTCATGCGAATATTTTGCGTAATGGTGATTCCGAGTTTTTCGGCGATCTGCGCCGGAGTGTCGGGATTGCAGGCGACACAAAGCGTTGGTGACGCATTTCCCGCAAGAATCGCTTCGGCAAGAGCCGAACAACCTGCATAACCGCAACCGCCGCAGTTTGCGCCCGGAAGCATTGCGACGATTTCGTCGAACCGTTCGTCCTTTTCAACGGCGAAGCATTTGGAAGCGATCGACAAAATAACCCCGAATAGCAAGCCGATGCCCGCAAGTGCAAGGACTGCTTTTAAAATACCCATATAATCCATAGTTCAGTCCTCCGATCAAATAACCATGCCCTGAAAGCCCATGAAAGCGAGTGCCATGAGTGCGGCGGTGACAAGTGCGATCGGGAAGCCTTCGAAACATTTCGGACATTCCGAAAGTTCCAAACGCTCGCGCACACTTGAAAACAGAACGATGGCGAGCATAAAGCCGACGCCGGACATTGCGGCATAAAGTACGCTTTGGAAGAAGCCGTAGGAGTTTTCGGCGGCTTTCAGCGCAATGCCGAGGACGGCGCAGTTGGTCGTAATAAGCGGCAGATAGATGCCGAGTGCCTGATACAGTGACGGCATTGTTTTGGCAAGGAACATTTCGACCAATTGGACAAGTCCCGCAATGACCAAAATGAATGCCACGGTCTGCATATACTCCAAACCCAGCGGAATAAGAACGAAATTGTTGACAAGATATGTGGCTGCCGTCGAGATCGTCATGACGAAAATGACGGCAAGACCCATTCCGATTGCAGAGGATGAATTTTTGGAAACACCGAGGAAGGCACAAATACCGAGAAATTGTACCAAAACGACGTTTTCAATCAAAATTGCACCGAGCGAGAGGGTAAAAATTTGACCGAAACTCATTTGCGCACCTCCCTACGACCCTTGGTTTGTGCGGTGAGTTTTTGTACGAGGGCGATCACTATGCCGAGCGTCAAGAATCCGCCGACAGGCATAATCATCAGAGTTGCGGGTTGAAAATGACCGCCGAAAACCGAAAGCCCCCAAATCGTTCCCGCACCGAGAAGTTCACGAATGGTGGAAACGATGGCGAGTGCGCCGGTAAAACCGAGCCCCATTGCAAGTCCGTCCACGGCGGAGAGAAAGACGGAATTTTTCGACGCAAAGGCTTCTGCACGGGCGAGGATGATGCAGTTGACGACGATCAGCGGAATGAAAATACCGAGAGACGCCGAAAGTTCCGGCAGATAGGCTTCCATCAAAAGGTCGATCATCGTGACAAAGCCCGCAATAACAACGATGTAAGCGGCAATGCGGATCTTTGATGGGATGATGCGGCGGAGCATCGAGATCATAATGTTGGAACAGATCAAAACCATGGTCGCTGCAAATCCCATACCGATGCCGTTTTTGAGCGAGGTCGAGGTTGCAAGTAACGGACAGTTACCGAGCAGGAGAACAAACGACGGATTTTGATAGACAATTCCGTTGAGGAGCGTTTTTTTCACTTCTGTTTTATTCATGGTTCCACCTCCGTAGCGGCGACGGACAAGGTACCGACAGCGGCAATTGCCGCGTTGACGCCGTTGGTGATTGCGGTGGAGGAACGGGTTGCACCGGAGATAGCCGCAATATCACCGCTTCCACCGGATTTGTAAAGTTTCAGTTCGCCGGATTTGCCGATGTACTGTTTCAAAAATACAGGATCGTTGGTTTTCGTGCCGAGACCGGGCGTTTCGGACATACTGATGATACGAAGATCGTTGACCGTGAGATCGGAATTGATGCCGATGGCGAGTTCGATTTCCCCACCGAAGCCTTTCGGGGCGGCAAGGACACAATAACCGACTTCGCTTTCGCCGGAAATGGCACGGTAGATTGAGGTGACGGGATCGGAGAGTTCCAAATCTTCGACGAGGTCAAAATGATCCGCATCGGGCATGACTTCGAGCATTGCCGTATCGAGTTTTTCGCGGTTGCTTTCGGCGATCTGATCCTTTGTCAACTCATAGACAAAGCCGAGAAGGAGAGCCGTCACAGCCGTGATCGCAACAAGTACGATCGTCAGGCGACCGGCTCCCGACGAACGGGGATTATTACCGTCAGGCATTCTTTACAGCCTCCTTCTTTTCCTTGACAAGCCCATAGCGATTGGGACGCGTGATCTTTTCAATCACCCAGGAGCAACAGTTCATAATGAGAATGGCGAAGGTGACGCCTTCGGCATAGGCACCGAAATAGCGGATCATCACCGTGAGTGCGCCGCAACCGACGCCGTAAACAATTCGTCCCCAAGGCGTGACCGGGGAGGTCGCATAGTCGGTCGCCATAAAGAAGGCACCGAATACCACGCCGCCGGAGCAGAGGGAATAGAGCATAAAATCAAAGCGACCGACGCCACCAAGCGGGAACAGGAAGGTCAGCACCGCAACCGTCAGCAAATAACAAAGCGGAATACGGGCGGAGATCACGCGCCGGAGAATGAGGTACAGCCCGGCGACCAAAATGACGAGCGTCGAGGTTTCGCCGATACATCCGGCGACATTACCGACGGAAAGATCAAAGATCGAAACATCGGGCAAAGATCCTGTTTTCAGGGAAGCAAGCGGCGTTGCGGAAGTGACGATATCGACGGCGGAAACATTGCCGAACAGAGAAAGTTTACTGCCGGGTTCGACAAAGGTCGTCATTTCGCTTGCCCAGGAGAACAAGAACGCTCTTGCGGCGAGGGCGGGGTTGACAAAATTCTTACCGAGACCGCCGTAAAGTTGTTTGACGATGACGATGGCAAAAAACGCGCCGATAACGGGGATCCACAACGGAATGGTCGCGGGCATATTGAGCCCGAGCAAAATACCCGTTACCACGGCTGAAAGATCGCCGATGGTTGCGCTTTTTTTGGTCCATTTTCGGTAAAGCCACTCAAACGCGATACAGGACGCGGTGGAAACGCACACGATCGAGATCGAACGCGCACCGTAGAAGTATATGCTCATTGCGAACGGAGCAAGAAGCGCGATGATCACATCGAGCATGACATATCTCGTGCCCTCTTTTGTTTTGATATGCGGGGACGAGGAAACAATCAATCCATCATTATTCATAAAGTCTCTCCATAATTCACGGGATCACTTTGCCTGACGATTGGCTTCGGTGATCTGTCCCTTTGCCTTTTTGAACATTTGCACCAAATGCAACCGTCCCATACAAATATAGGAGCAGGAACCACATTCCATACAGTCGAGAATGTTGAGTTGTTCACATTTGTCAAGTTGTCCGCGTTCGGCGTGGGCATACATATAGACCGGCATCAGGTTCATCGGGCAAACACTCAGACAACGACCGCAATGGACGCAGACATGCTCCGTTTCAAGCGGATCTTCCGTACCGCTGAGACCGAGAATGGCGTTGGTGCTTTTGATGATCTGGGCGTTGAGGTTCGGCTGGGCAATTCCCATCATCGGGCCGCCGAACAGAACTTTGCGGGGAGGTTCCTTAAATCCGCCGATGTCTTTGAGAATGTCGGCGATCGGGGTACCGATGCGGACTTCGAGGTTTTTCGGATTTGCAACACAGTCGCCGGAGAATGTGACGACCTTTGTCGTCAGTGGCTGACCGTCGTAGACCGCGTGATGAACGGCAATGACGGTATCGACATTGAACACCGCACAACCGACGGCGGCGGGCAAAGACGCGGGCGGAACTTTTCGGCCGGTAACGGCACGAATGAGTTGCTTTTCCGCGCCTTGCGGGTATTTTGTTTTCAACGGATAAACGATGATGCCGTCGTTTTGCGTCAGCATGGATTCGATATGTGCCACGGCGTCGAGTTTGTTGGATTCGATTCCGATGTAAGCCGTGTTCAGCCCGAAGACCGTCATCAGCAGACGAATGCCGGAAATAAGTTCTTCCGTGCGTTCAAGCATCAGCCGGTAGCCCGAGGTGATATACGGTTCACATTCCGCACCGTTAATGATCAAACGGTCGATTTTACCGAAACCGGAACGAATTTTCGGTGCGGTCGGGAATGCCGCGCCGCCGAGACCGACGATCCCGCATTCCCCGATGCGCGTTGTGATTGCGTCGGGATTTTTGCGGTCGGATTCCGACAGGGGCTGGTTTTTCTCATACGGGGTATCCAGTTTGTCGTTTTCGATGACGATGGACATCATTTTGATTCCGTTCGGATGCGGGCGCGGTTCGATAGCGGTGACCATTCCCGAAACAGACGCATGAACAGGCGCGGAGATCACGCCCGATGCATCCGCAATGGGTTGACCGAGATCGACATGATCGCCAACGGCAACGACCGGTACAGCTGATGCGCCTATATGCATCGAAAGCGGAATTACGACGACATCCGGGATCGGACCCGGTTCAATGGCCTTGTGAGCGGACAGTTTTTTACCGTCCTCCGGATGAACCCCGCCTTTGAAAGTACGAAGCATTGATTCACCTTCCTAATAAAAATTCTACGCTAATTATATATTATACAATATAAATATGAGTTTTGCAAGGAATTCAGTATGTGCAACCAAACAAACTTGACCGAAATTCGGGGCTTTTTTCGTATGCACATTGATTTTAACGATTTTCCATGCTATAATTTTATATCATAATATCTGCGATAATGCCGAAATCAAAGCACGGCTGAAATTCGCGGTTTCGGAGGAAAAGATGAAAAAAGCATTGATCAATGCCCGAATACTGACCGACGAGCGTCCTGCCTTTGACGGCTATGTTGTTTATGACGAGGATGGCATTCTCGGTTGCGGCTGCGGTGCCCCGATCATTTCAGATTGCGAAATGACCGATGTTTACGGTGCGTATGTTGCACCGGGATTTATCGATCTCCATGTCCACGGCGGCGGCGGAAGCGATTTCCTCGACGACGATCCGGAAGATTTCATCAAAGCGGCGGAGGCTCACGCAAAATGCGGCACGACGAGTCTGTATCCGACGGTTATGGCAGCGGATTTCGACTCCATTGTCACCGCACAAAAGGTGTTTTCCGAGGCAAATAATCGCAAACATAACGGCGCGAATATGCCGGGACTTCATCTCGAAGGTCCGTATTTCAACCCCAAAAAGGCCGGCGCACAGGATCCGCGCTTTATTCGTGATCCGAAGCCGGAAGAATATGAAAAACTGCTCGACCTCTGCCCGGATATTCGTCGGTGGAGTGCCGCCCCGGAACTTCCGGGCGCACTTGAATTCGGACGTGCACTCGCATCCCGCGGAGTTATTGCCGCCGTCGCACATTCCGCCGCAATGTATGCCGAAGGCAAGGCCGCGTTTGAAAACGGTTACACCCTTTCGACGCATACCTATAATGCCATGCGCGGATTGGAACGCATCGGCATCAAGCGTTACGCGGGGCTTGTCGAAGCCGTTCTCGATATTGATGATTTCGACGCCGAAATGATCGCGGACGGACTTCATGTTCCGCCGGAGATCATCCACATGGCGTGGAAGATCAAAGGTACGGAACATCTCGCACTCATCACGGACGGAACACGTGGATCGGCATCTGATCTTGTCGAGTTCAGACTCGGAAGCAGAGTCGATGGAGTCCCGGTCATCGTCCGCGACGGAATTGCAAATCTGAACGATTTCTCGGCATATGCGGGATCTGTTGCCACCACCGACCGTCTGCTCCGTGTCGCCGTCAACGACGCGAGAATTCCGATCGAAAGTGCCGCCGCCATGCTTTCAAAAACCCCCGCACGCATTATGGGACTGAATAAAAAAGGTCGCCTTGCGGGCGGATACGACGCGGATATGGTCGTGTTCGACGAAAACATCACCGTGACACGCACGATCATCGGCGGAAGAACGGTTTACGAGGCTTAAAGGAGAAAGGGCATATGCCTGAGATCACATTTATTAAAGATGAACTCGACATCAAATTTCTGATTCTGTATTTACTGTCCTATTTTGATGAGCCGGTGAATTTCGGCGATTTAACGGATATGGCACTTGCGGAAAACGGCGTGAATTATTTCGAATTTTCCGGTGCATTGACGAGTTTGACAGAATTCGGACATATTAAAAATGTCGACGGCAAGGGCGAAGCCTTTTCCATCACCGAAAAAGGCAGACGCACGGCGGAGGCTGTGGCGGACAGCCTGCGTCCGTCGGTTCGTCGTGCGGCGGAACGCTCCGCAATGACTGTTGCTCGCAAGATGCGTCGTGACGCGCTTGTTTCCGCCGAAGTGACGGAGGCTCAGCGCGGAGGCTTCAATGCGAAATTGCGCCTTGCCGATCCTGACGATGAGATCCTTTCGATCGATGTACTTGTCATGAGTCGGGAACAGGGCGAAATGCTTGCCGAAAACTTCAAACGCAACGCAGAAAAGATATTCACGCAGGTCATTCAGGACATTTTGCGCGACTATCAGGATGAAGAAACCGTTTACGAACAACCGTTGGAATAATTTATTTAGGGGGAAAACAATGTATCAGATCAAACACATTTCCGGACACGATGAATTCGTCGCATCGCTTTCAAAACTCGACCGTGCAGAACTCAAATACACGTTCCCAGGCTCTTGTGAATACATCCCGAACACCTATGCGCAGATGGCGTATGATGACGCGGGAATGTGGGTGCATATGCACTCGGATGAATGTGCTCACAATCTGCGTGGACTCGTCACCGAAGTCAACGGGCAGACATTCAAGGATTCCTGCATGGAATTCTTCTTTATCCCGGATCCCGAAAAAAACGATGATTGCTATTACAATTTCGAAATCAACATTCTCGGCACCGTGCATATCGGCTACGGCGGAAAGCGCACCGGCAGAACACTGATCGCCAATGAAAATTCCAAAAGACTTCACCGTGTCAATGTTATGATTGACGCCGATGGATGGAGCCTGATCTTCTATGTTCCGTTCTTCTTTATTGCTGAGCATACCGAAGGCTTTGAGCCGAAGAAAGGGATGCGTTTCATCGGCAATATTTACAAGATCGGCGATGACACGCCGAAACCGCACTATTCAATGTGGAACGAGATCGTCACCGATCAGCCGAATTACCACTGTCCGCAATTCTTCGGCGACTGGATCTTTGAATAAGAATAGATAAAAAACGGCTCTCTCAAATGTGATTGAGAGAGCCGTTTTCAATTATCTGCTTTTCAAGTAGGTCAGCGGGTTAACCGCCGTGCCGTTGACACGGACCTCAAAGTGGAGGTGGCTGCCGGTGGAACGGCCGGTATTGCCGACATAGGCGATGACTTGACCTTGGGCGACCTTTTGTCCGACGGAAACGGTGATCGAACTACAATGCGCGTACCATGTTTGAATCGAGTTGGAGTGTTGGATCTTGACGATTTTGCCGTAACCGTTGGTGTAACCGACCGAAATAACGGTACCGCCGTCGGAGGCAACGATTGCATCGCCGGTGTGACCGCCGAGATCTATGCCGGTGTGCATACGGCCCCAACGATAACCGAAGTAGGACGAAATGGAACCGCTGTAAGGCCAAATATAATTGCCCGTTGCAACGCGTGCAGGCGGTTGCTTGGTACCGACGGTGACGACCTGGTTGACGGCTTCGCGGGTGACGGTGTAACTGACGATATCGCGGGAGGTTTCCGCACCGTCGACATACGTGACGTCTGCGACGACAGCGGCTTCGCCGGTGATACCCTTGGTGGTGATCCTTCGTTCGCTCTTATACATCGAGTCGTTGTAGACCGTTTCGACTTCGTACGGAAGTGATTCGGTATATTCCTGCGTTTTGATGGTTTTGACGGAAAGATACGGGATTGCTTCCGTGACGACAAGTTCGTCGCCGACGGCAAGTGTCGAGGTATTCACATTCGGGTTGAGTGAAAGCAGAGAACTTTGCGCAAGACCATAGGAACAGGCGATGGCGGAAAGCGTATCCCCCGCTTTGATTTCGTAATAATCGGGATCCTGAATATTCGAATGGAGAATTGTGTCGATTTCCTCCGGCGCACGGAGATATTCGGTGTTCGTCAATTCCTGCGTGATGGTAATATCGTGGACGAATTCCACGCGTGCGTTGGGATCGTCGGATTTATATTGTGAAAGAACATCGTTTAAGACATTGTCAAATGATGAACGAAGTTTGTTGGCGGCAACGATACTGCCGTCAATTCGGAGAACATAAAGTGTCTGAACCTCACGCACTTGACTGAACAACTGGTCGGAGACCTGTTCGGGATCGAGCATGTGGTTTCTGTTGACGATTCCGAGTTGATAGGTGATGTTTTCCGGGAAGTCGTACGGACGACTGAGGGTTTCGCTGACGCGGGATTCAACATCCTGCAATGCAGAAACGAATTCACTGCGGTTTTCGACATAGCCGAAGGAAACACCGTCGACATAGACTTCAACGCCGAGTTCGAACATGGAAAGTCCCGCCACGCAGACCATCAAAACACCGCAAAGCAAGACGGCGTTTGCACGGCTGAATTGAAAATCCTTCAACGCATAGGCGGCATCCAGCCAAAGTTTTCGGACCCCACGGATTAATTTGCCGAAAAACAGTCGGAGAAATAACGCCAGACCGACAACAAAGAGTACGGCCATGGAAAGACCACTCTTTATTTCTTTGGAAAAGTCCGAAATATGACCGCGCACGGAAGCATACTTTGTGCCGGATTTCATTATTTTGGAACGCATTCCGTTGATGAAAGAAAAAATGGTTTTCACTTCGTCACGAAGGTGTTCGATTTTTAGATTGGTTGCGGCGCGATGGGTTTGAACACGCTTGCCGTGCTGAACGCTGACCAACCCGGTAATGCGACGTTTGTAATTGGAAGAGGATGCACGTTTTTCCAAGGAATATCCTCCTTTCCGAGTAATAAAGAATATGTGTAAAAAATCAAAATAAAATACAATACCGATATATAGCATATATTCTACTACATATCGGCGAAAAGGTCAATATTATTTTTTATGAACCGGAAATGAATTTTTTGTGAATTATCCTGTGGAAAAGGTTGTTAATAACTTAAAAAAGTTATGAAAACAGTCGAATTTTGAAAAAATGCAACCAAAAATCAGCCGCCATACGTCGTTTCTCCCGCAAAATTAACGGCAAATCGAATACGGGGCGGGATGACGCCGCTTGTTCGCCAATAGTACAGATCCCCCATCAAAAGGGCGGCATTGTCCGAGATCCGAATGAATGCGTCACGCATGGCGTAAGAGAGCATCACATCTTTGCGCGCAACCCTATAAAGCGACGGATCGGCGGTTTTTCCTCGTTTTGTGATGCGGTAAAGGCTCGCCGGACGCATATGGCAGGTGATGAAATCGGGCTTGCCCGCTATTTTTTCGACAAGTGCGGCAAGACGGTATTTGACGCCGAAACGGGAGTACAAAAGCCGTTGTGACTTTTTCATCCCGCGGATCGCCTGCTTAATATGTTTCAGTTCCACGCGTTCGCCGAGGGAGGATTCCACCGCACAACGCAATATTTCCGCCGCCGCATCGACATTTTTCCCCTTTGTTTTCAGTGTTCTGTATGTGCGGAAGGACGCCGGGGAGTGCTTGTAGTGCGCATTCGGCGAAAAACTGCGAATGACCGCATGGTCAAGTTGGTATTCGATCTTTTGGTGAAGTTCCCGCGTGGCGGCCTTGGCACCGTTTTTGACCTCCTGATCGACGGCGGCATAGACCACAGGGTGCAATGCGGAGTCCGCCGCAAGATGGCAGGCAAAGCCGTACACATAGGCGTCGGCTTCGACGGAGTCCAACTCGTTCAACTTGTCCACAAATGCGGAAAAGAGCAGAAAAGCGTCGGTCTTATGAACGCGTGAGCCGAGTTTTCGCAGGGCGGAGTCCGACGAATATCGGCGGAAAAACAGTGCATCCGGCCCTTGCACACCGAGAAAAAAAGCCCCCGGAGCCTTTTCGACGGCGGCCTTGACCGCGTCATCGGCTTTTTCAAGCGCCATGCAGGCAACGATAAAATGTGAAGCAATTGCGGGCATATTGATCGTCCTTTCGGAGAAAATGTTCAAATTCGCATGAAAACAGAAGTGAGAATATAACCGAGTGCGCCGCATCCGGGAAAAGTCAGAACCCATGCAAGCGTCATTCCGCGAATGGCGTGAAGGTCGACGCATTTTTCGGACGCTGAACCGATGATCGCCATGGCTTGTGTGTGTGTTGTGCTTGCGGGAAGACCGAAGATCGTGGCAATAAGCGTGCCGAAAACGGATGAAGCGTCGGCACAAAATCCGCGGCGTGCGTCAAGATCGGCAATTGCCCCGACGGAGTGCAAAATCCGTGTTCCGGCAGTCGCGGCACCGAGTGCCAAAACGCAGGAAATCAAAACAATGAAACCGAAATAAGATGCGGATTTTCCACAGGATGCGGACAAAATCAGCACCAAAACGCCAAAAAACTTCTGTCCGTCCTGTGCGCCGTGCATGAACGAAGAAAAAGCGGCGGCAAAGACGCATAATTTCGAAAAAAGATGCGAATTTTCGGGGAAGCGGCGCAGTTGTTTCGCCAAAATCGCCCCGGAGAAGACACTGATCGCACACGGGACGAAAATTCCTGAAAAGATGAGGAGCCATTGCTCCAAATGGGCATGGCTTTTGCCGTAGACGAGTGCGGCGCCGGTGAGTGCGGAAATAAGCGCGTGACTTTCACTTGACGCAATGCCGTAGTACCAACAAACAACGCCCCACAGGATCACCGAAAGCATTGCCGCGGAAAGTGCGCGGATTTCATCAAAATCGGCGAGATCCAGGATGGTTTCGGTCACGGCGGGAAACAGTGAACAGGAAAGAAGACAACCGAAAAAGTCACAGATCGCGGCAAGAAGCAAAGCCGTACGGGGGCGGATCGCACCCGATGCGACCGAGGCTGCCATCGTGTTGGGAGCGTCCGTCCATCCGTTGATAAAGGTCACACCGAGCGTTAGAAGAACGGGAAAAATCAGACTGTCTGCGATCGCTACCCCCGCCCTTCCCCAAAATCACAAAGGTTGTTTTTCGATCTTTGCAAATTTCCGGGGAAAGCCCTTTGGGGTTTCCCCGATTTTTCTGACGAGCGCGAGCAGATACTCGCCCTCGTTACCTTCAATATGGTACGGAACGAGTTTTTCGAGTTTTCCGCCCATTTTTTCAATGGCAGAAGCGGAACAGGCGATCTCGTCGGCGGCTTTTGCCGTTTTTTGTGCGATAAAAACGCCGCCCGGCTTGACAAAGCCAAGACAGAGTTCGGCAAGCACCGGCATGGAGGCGACGGCGCGGGAAACGGCAACATCGTATTTTTCACGGTGTGCGCCTGCGGCGGCTTCTTCGGCACGCGCCTGAATGGCGGTCACGGAAAGACCACAGTTTTCTGCGACCTCGGCGATGAAATCGACGCGTTTTTTTGTCGCATCAAGGCAGGTCAGGTCGATCGAATTATCGGCGATCTTCAACGGAAGACCGGGAAAACCCGCGCCGCTGCCGATGTCGATGACGCTTTTTTTCGAAAGATTTTCGACCGAAGCGATCGCAAGCGAGTCGGCGAAATGACGAAGATAGACGGCGTCCGGCTCGGTCACGGCGGTGAGATTCATTACCTTGTTTCGTTTGATAAGCATTTCGCAGTATTTTGCAAAATTCTCCTCCGCAGAGGGGGACAATTCGATATTCCAGCAGGAAACGGCGGTTTTCAACAAGTTAATCATTGATTTTTCCTCCGTCAAGGTAGACGAGCAACGCCGCAATATCGGCGGGGCTGACGCCTGAAATTCTCGACGCCTGCCCGACATTGGACGGATGAATTCGGTCGAGTTTCTCGCGGGCTTCGGTACGCAGACCGTGAAGTGATTGATAATCGAGGTCGGTGGGAAGACGGCGGGTTTCCATACGACGGAATTTTTCAACCTGTTTGAGTTGGCGCGAAATATAGCCCTCATATTTGACGGAAATTTCGACCTGCTCGGTTTCCTCGACCGTGAGTTTGGGACGGTCGGGATCAAGTTCCGCGGTTGCGGCATACCCGATTTCCGGGCGACGACAGAGTTCCTTTAAATTAATCCCGCGTGGTGCGGCAGTCGACGAATGTTCGGCAAGCAGTGTATCAAGAGCCGGTGACGGGGAAATACTGATATGTGCGATGCGTTCCAGTTCCTCGTCGATGTGGCGGTACTTTTCAAGTGTATGCTCGTAACGCTCTTTTGATACCAATCCGAGTTCATATCCGATCGGCGTCAGACGAATATCGGCGTTGTCCTGACGGAGGATCAGGCGATATTCCGAACGGGAGGTCATCATACGGTAGGGTTCGTTGGTACCCTTGGTGACAAGGTCGTCGATCAGTGTGCCGATGTAACTTTGGGAACGGTCAAGCGAGAACGCGTCCTTGCCCTGTACAAATCTTGCGGCATTGATGCCCGCGATCAAGCCCTGTGCGGCGGCTTCTTCATATCCCGAACTGCCGTTGAACTGTCCCGCGCCGAACAGACCGGGGACGGTTTTAACCATTAACGAAGCGTTGAGTGCAAGCGGATCAATACAGTCGTATTCGATCGCATACGCGGGGCGCATGACCTCGACCTTTTCAAGACCGGGGACGCTTCGCATCATTTCCAATTGAACGTCTTCGGGCATCGACGAACTCATGCCCTGAATATACATTTCGTCCGTTTGCCTGCCGATCGGCTCAATAAAGAGTTGGTGGCGCGGCTTTTCGGAAAAACGGACGACCTTATCCTCAAACGATGGACAATAACGAGGTCCGACGCCCTCAACTTTGCCCGAATACAACGGTGAACGGTGCAAATTTCGACGTACGATTTCGTGCGTTTCCTCCGTCGAATAGGTCAGATAGCAGATGGCGGAATTTTCCACGGGGAAATCCGTTTCAAACGAGAACGGTACGGGATCTTCGTCGCCCGGTTGCGGTTCCATTTTGGAAAAATCAATGCTTCGGCGGTTGACACGGGCGGGAGTGCCGGTTTTGAAGCGCATCAACGGCAGATCGAGTTTTTTTAACGATTGTGTCAACGCGTCGGCGGGGAACATTCCGTCGGGACCGCCCGAATATTGCGTGTCGCCGATGATGATGTTGCCACGAAGATAGGTGCCGGAGCAGATGACGACGGCACGGACCTGATAGATTGCGCCAAGGCGTGTGACAACCCCCGAAACCTCCCCGTCCTCGGTTAGGATTTCCACGATCTCCCCCTGTTTGAGGGCGAGATTTTCCTGATGCTCAAGAGCGTGCTTCATCCGCGCCTGATACGCACGGCGGTCGGCCTGCGCACGAAGCGAATAGACCGCGGGACCTTTTCCGCGGTTGAGCATACGGTACTGAAAGCAGGTTTCATCGGCGGCCTTTGCCATTTCACCGCCGAGAGCGTCGATTTCGCGGACAAGATGCCCCTTTGCCGTGCCACCGATGGCGGGGTTGCAGGGCA
>DCHG01000043.1:0-1335 GCA_002315595.1 Clostridiales bacterium UBA1758
GAGGTTATAAAAGACGCAGGTTACGCACCCCACGTCACTTCGCCCTCTGAATGACGTCGGAAACTACGCCACTTAGCACAATCTTTCACACCATAATTATACCACTTTTCGGAAATATGTCAACCTGCCCCCTCACCCGACGCCGCCGATGCCCGCCTCCTCAAAATAATACCCAAGCGCCTTGCGCATAAACTCCTCGGTGACCTCGAATTTCTCGGCGAGTTCCCACAAACTCGTAATCCCCGCCTCCAAAGCGGCGATAAGGTCGGCAAACGGCACCATTCTGCGGATCGCGGCACGCTCGGCACGCGTCTCACTTCGCCCGTGTTCCCTGCCGTCGTCGGCATAAAAACTGCCCGTCGTGTAGTGACCGAGTTCATGGGCGAGAACCACGGCTTCCTGCCGTTCGGAGCCGACGCGGGCGCGGTCGATACAAATGTAGCCGTCGGGCGCGGACACGCCGAAATTATGCGTCAGTTCAAGGTCAAAAACCACCGCACCTTCGCCGGTCGCCTCCCGGTAAAGTTTTTCAAGCCTTGTCAAATCCGCACCCCCCTTTTTTCGAAAACGAACGGTTTTTCCGTCAAAATCCTGCAAAATCTTCGCTTTACGTTCCGCAATTCTTTTTCCAAACTCCTATTCATCTGTAAAGTTAATCCGCTTTACAACGGATTACACTTTCATTATATCACACTCAAACCGTCTCATTTTGTCGAATTCAGCCGTTTTTCAGCATTATTTTATATGTTTCGAATTTCTTCTGTTTTATCCAGCCTGTAAAGTTCATTCGCTTTACATCATTATTTCTCCGAAGATCCGTCATTTTCTCCCTTCATCATCTTTTTGAAGCGAATATATTCCAAAACGTCCTTTCTGTCCGCCTCGCTCAACTCGCGCATGGCGCCGAACAGCGCAAAATCCATTGCGTCGGGACGGTCGTTTGCGTCGGAAACGAGGTCGGGAACACTGACGGAGAGGACCTCCGCCATGGCGTCAAGGGTGTCGGCACGGGGCCATGCACGGCCGGCAAACCACTCGCAGACGGTGGTGTACGGCACACCCAGACGCTCGCCGAGATCGCGTCGGCTGATGCCCTTTTCGTCCGCCAACCGCCGTAAATTGTCGCCCAAGATCTTCTTTGAATCGTTCATTTTGTCCTCCCGGGTTGTATTTATATAGGTATAACGAAATAGGTATTACGAAATTTCCGATAAGTCGTATTGCACCCCGTGTTGCGACTTGAACAACCTCATCCACCGCAAGCGGTCCTCCGTAACCTTCTCCTTAAATAAGGAGAAGGTGGCATTTTCGAAGAAAATGACGGATGAGGTTATG
>DCHG01000043.1:1452-7104 GCA_002315595.1 Clostridiales bacterium UBA1758
TCGCCTCGGAATGACATGATAAAACTGCACCAACCTCATCCACCGCACCACTGCCCACTCTTACGGCAACTGGACTGCGGCGACCTTGATATTCGCGTCACTGCCGAAAATCAGGATCTCACCGTCGTTATCGTACATCCCGCTTTCGACGTTCAGCAGTCGCTTCTGCCCCGCATTCAGCGAAAATTCCAAGTCCGCCGCGGCTGCCATGGGGCCGTTGCCCGCCTTGACGGTGACGGTCTTTGCCGTGCTTGCATGGGCGTTTTCGACGATGATCAGGAGTTTCTCGTCCTTGATATACTCCTGATTGATACTTGCGCCGTCGGTCGCGTCAACGGCGACCAGCGTCGGAAAAAACATCGCGTAGTTGCGTGAAAGGTTAATGGTGTTGATTTCTGTTGCTGCCATAGTTCTAATTCCTCCTTACTTGTGTGCCTTGATAACGTACAGTTCGTTCGGGCGAACGACCTTTGCGCCAAAGACGTTCAGCCCCTTCATTGCGTCGCTGAACAGATCCTGCGGACGGTATGCCTCGACCTTGTCGATGCCGCCTGCAAAGGCGATCGCGCGTTTGGTACGCACCATCATGTAGTCGTCCGTGTCGTCGTTATAAAGATTGTTGGAAACGCGGACGATGCAGTTGTCGTACATTCCGACGATCCCGCGGCTGATGAGGTCGGTGTTGTTGGTGTCAAGACCGATCAGGCTGGAACGGAAGAGATTGTAGACGAACGGCGAGAGGGTGATGGAAACCTCACTGTCCACGTCGACGTCGTTTTCACGCAGGGCAAGGATGGCGGCGTCAATGGCGGCTTTGGCGTCCTCCGGCGAGTCGATTTGAAGCGAGGCGGACATCAGTCCGGCTTCTTCGGCAAGGCTTGCGACGTAAGAGTCGCGTTCGCGTGCCATGAGGGCGATCGCCTCATCGAGCAGGGCTTCCATGACGCCCGGGACACTCTGTGCGCGGTCGATGTCGTCGATCATAAAGTTGAAATACTTCGCCTGATCGAGTTTGAGGTAGACCGAGGAATCGGGAACGACTTCGGGATCGCCGATCGAGGTGCCGTAGTAGTCCGAGATCGTGGGCTTGCCGATGCCGAGGATCTTGACCTCCGCACCTGCCTGCGCGTCGCCTTCGAACTGCTTCCAGCAGTCGTCCACCAGACGGCATTTCTTCTCCGTCCCAAGTTGAATGTACTTTGACCATACGGTCGGTTTGAAGTTCTGATAAGCCATAAAATTTCTCCTTTTTTCGTGTTTTTGGTTGGTTTTTGTTCGTGTTTTGTGGATTAAACGGCGTTGACGGAAGATCCGTCGGGGACGATCTGTGCTCGTCCCCCGTAACCTTCCCCTTGTTTAAGGGGAAGGTGGCATTGCCAAAGGCAATGACGGATGAGGTTATGAACCCCGTCGCCACCCTTACCCGCGTCCCCACTTTGCCATGCTTTCGCGCACGCGTCTAAATACCCGCGGGTCGGAAAGTTCCGCGTCGGTCAGCCGGTCGACCTCCTCGGCGGAATAAAAACCGTGCTCGACGTTGTCACCCGCCCCAGCCGAGCCCATCGAGGGCGGCATTTCGTGGGCGAGTTTCGCGTCGTAGGCGGCGGCAGCCTCGTATCCGAGGACGGGATCGAGGGCAAAACCTGCGCCCTCTGCGGCTGCCATAATGCGCAAAAAACTCTCTCCAAGCGCGGTCAGATCCTTCGCCTCCACCTCCGGGTGTGCCGCCCGAATGGCTTCGAGATCGCGCCTGAACACGCTGTCCGCGATAATTCCGCGGGCGAGCGCGATTTCCGGCGAAGCCGCTTTTTCGGCTTCGAATTTCGCCCTTGCTTTCGCCTCCGCCTCCCGTCGCACTCTTGCGAATGCCGCGTCGGTTTCCGGCGTCTGCGCGGGTGAAGTGTCGGGGCGGGCGACTTCCCCGTTTTCGCCCGAAGTATTCAAATTTGACGTATTTTCCGTCGAAACCGTGTTTTCAGCCATTTTATACCTCCAAAATGTTTTCGGAAACAAATCCTGCGTTTGCGGCTCGTTTCGCCAAAATTTCGCGTAATTTGCGTCTTGGTGCGGCAGAGTCGCGTTCCAGCGACGCAACGTATTCTTCGAAACTGATCACGCCGGAACTGAACAAATTCTCCATGGCGCGTTCCTCGGCATAGCGGTCGAAGGCGGTCGCGGGCGTGACCTCAACGGTGACGTCGAGCCTGACCTGACCGATGACCTCCGGCGGCAAAAACCTGCCCTCGGCGGTGACAACCCCGTTCGGATGGTAGGCTCGCCACAGTTCCAAAAGGATCTCGCCGCACTGTTCAACGAAGTTTTTATACGCCGCCATCGGTCCCGAAAGTTGAATTCTTGCCGCCTCACGGACGGCGATAATGGCGGTTCCGGATGCCTTTTCGGGATCGATTTCGCCGGTTGCGGCGTCCGAAGCCCCCGCAAGTTCCCTCGATCGGGTGACGATATCGCCGACCAGACTGTACGCCATCGGGTTGATCTGCGCCGGTTGCAGGTACGCGACCATTCTGCCCACGTCGCCCGCCGCCATATCGCGGACGGCGATCTTGGAGCCGACCTTGCCGAGTTCGTTCGGGTTGGTGATTTCACCCGTTGGCGTGACCGCACAAAACACGACCGCCAGCATATCCATGCCGTAGTCGATGCCGGCGTAACGACGCCAGTCGGCGGGGATTTTGAAGTCGTCCTCGACGTGAATACCACGGCTCCACTCGCCGAAAAATCTGCCCGCGTTGATATCCCAATCGCCCAAAAGCAGGGCTTTTTTCTCGATTTCGGGCAGATTTTCAAGCCGTTTCAGGTACGCCTTATCGCTCTGCATTAGGAACAAATTATCCTTTGCAAAAGCAGGAATAAACCGTCTTGTGCCGTTTTTGGTAACAATTTTTCGGTTTGCGATCCCAGCGTCGATGAAGCGTTTTTTCACCCACGAATGACCGGGCCCGCCCGGATTGGTGGTGGATTTCATCGCCTTTGGAAAGTCGTTCGCGCCACGAAGTCGGCTCATCAAATAGAGGTAACTTCGTTCGGGAAAATGCGTCAATTCGTCAAATCGGATCAGGTCGTACTCGGCGGACTGATAGCGCATGGCGTCCTCCGGCGAGTCGCAAAAGCCGAAATCCAGCGTCGAGCCGTTCGCAAACCGCCCCTGCCGTTTCGCCGGCGAATACTCCCAAAGATCCCGCGGAAAAATGCGGTTTGCCGTCCGAATAAGCGTCATTTCGAGTTCCGGCATCGTCCGCCGAAGCACCAACTGGCGCGAGCCGGGGTATTTCAGCGCATAGACGAGAGCGTCGACCATTTGACCGTGGCTCTTGCCGCCTCCCGCCGCCCCGCCGAACAGGATTTCGTCCTCGGTCGCCTCGATGAAATCGCATTGTTGTTCCGTGACGAAAAGTTCGTAAATTCCGTTGTGATCGGTCGAATAATTCGTTTTCAGTTTGTTTTCGTTCATCTTTTCTTTGCGTCCCTGATCACGCGAACAATGACTTCACGCGTCGGTCTTGTGTCATTTTTGTCGATGCCCGCGATCTCGGCGGCGGTTTTCAGTGCCTGCGCAGGCACGCCGCCGTTCATCGCAAGGTCAACGAGTGCGCGCCGTTGCAGGCATTCGGCGATCCGGCACGCACGGTCAACACCGGGATCTCGACGGGCTTCGTCGAGTTCCTCCGGCGTGATGCCTTCTGACGCGCAGAAGCCATCAAAAGACGGAAACTCGCCCTCAGTCGGCGCAAAATATTCGATGATTTTCTCCGTGAGCCTGTCCATCTCCGTCCCCCTTTCGTGCTATTATCGTACCACCCCGAAAGCAAAATCGCCCGCAGTGTTTTTGCACCGCAGGCGATTTGAAGCAGAAACTTTTTCATCGTTGATTGATCTTGTTTGTTCGTATTTCGTGAAAATTTGGTTACCGATTTAGATGTTATGAAGGATTTCGCACTACACTTCGTCCCTCAAATCATCGTCCAACGTCTCGTCGTGTGTAAAGTTCTTCCCCTTTTCACTATTTTTACATTCCTGAAATAAATACAAAAAACCCGTACTTTTCGTCGAAAAGTACGGGTTTCCAATCAAAAATATTACCCTAATAAAAAACTCGAAAAATCGTCTTCTGTAAAGCAAATTCCCTTTACGCTCATTTGTTCATCAATTCCGCGTCTTCACGAAATCTCGGATCGATCTTCTTGTAAATCAGCCCCAAATACAGCGTAATCAGCCCGAAAATGACGCCTTTCGTGGTGGTCAAATACTGTGACGCGCTGAACGGAAGCCCGAAAATCGTCGTTTCAAACTTCGACATAAACACAAAATACCATGTGCCGAACGCAAGTCCGAGAAGTGCCCCGACATTTGCGGCGACGTTCCAAAACACGATGTACTGGTCCTGATCCTTCTCCGGCAGGCAAAGGTAGAACAAATTCGAGTACGACAGACTCAGCCCGACGCAGTTGAAGCCCTGAACAATGGACACAATGATGAACACATTCGGGGTGTATTTCGTGGTAAAAGCGTCGCCGAATTCGACCAATGCGGTGAAAATAAAGGTGAAAATCATGACCGGCGTCCACGAAAAACGGTTAATCGCCCGCCGCCAGTACTTCATCACAAGAAATGCGCTCAGGCAATAGGCGATCGTCTGGGTGCTGATGACGAGAAAACTGAACCCGGCAGTGTCGATGAGGTAGTAGTTCCAGGTCGCCGAGTTGATGTTCGAGTTGAACTGCCAAACGACGTTGATCACGGCGGTCATCATGAAAAGTTTGTTTTTGATCGGGATGCGGAACACGTCGGCAAGATTGGTTTTCTTTGAATATTTATACGGAAATTCTTTGGCGCGCAGGAAGAGGATCATGCCCGAAATGCAATAGATCGCATACGCCACGAAGCGCAGGATCGTCAGGATCGTGAGTTGTTGCGGGCTTCCCGCAAGGCGGTCGGTGATGAAGCAGGAGATCAAAAGGCTGACGATATTGCTGCCCGCCGCAATCAACTGCTGATAGGAAAAGAAGGAACTTCTGACCTTTTCGGGATAGAAATTCGCGTGCCACGGGGTGCAACCCGAACCGAGCAACGCGTTGGAGATATTGCCCGCAAGAATACAGACGATAAACCAAAAAATACGCGTGTCGTTGGATTTCGTCAGCATCGGGATGACGGTCGTACCTAGGGTAATCGTTGTATAATAAAATAGATGATTGAATAATAATAAGTATCGTCGGGACTTGAAATGTCGCAGAATGGCAGGCGAGAAAATCCCGAAAAACCAGGCGATGTAAGGCGCAAGGCTGATGACGCTGACGCTGACGATGTCGATACCGTTGGCGGCGAGGTAGCCGGTGTAAAAAACGCCGGTCGAAAGGACGTTGGCGATCGTCGCCATGAAGGAGTTCATCAAAAGATACGATCGTCCTGCGCCCATCTCATCGCGGAAGTGAAAGGTGGCGCAAAAGTCCGATTCGCGGAATTTCTGCCTCAAAGACTTCATAAAAAGCCTCCAAAAGTGTATTTTTAGGAGTTTTGTCGGTTGGAATAGGCGGCGTGCGAATTTGCACCCTGCGTCTTTCATAACCTCATCCGTCATTTCGGGACGATGTAGGCATCGTCCCCTACGGTGGGTGCAACGCAGTTTTATCA
>DCHG01000061.1:0-52536 GCA_002315595.1 Clostridiales bacterium UBA1758
TGTCCTTTAGAACAGTCCGCAGAAGCGTCCTTTTTTTATTTTATTTCGGTCTTTGCGACAGCGTAACTTCCGTCTTCACGAAGCAGTTCACCCTTCAATCCGAGTCGGATCGGCGTAAGCACGCCCTTATATTCGTCGGTATAAAGAACGCGGACGATGTATTCGCCCGGCTCCCAATCGTCACAAACGGTCACATCAAGGCGTTCGGTCGTGATCTGTCCCGGCAGGAATTTTGAGGTGTCCGAGCCGATCGCTTCGGCTCTGTATTCCGTTCCCGACACGATATTTTCGAAAATCACCGTACATTTCGCAGCGGAGTAAATTTTACCCCAACCCGCGTTTTTCACCGTCATATCGACAAAAGAACCTAGTCCGCGTGTGAAATATTCCGGCAATGCGATGCTTTCCGGCAGGAACCAGTAGCCAAGGCGATTGGCGGCAAAATCGTGAAAATAGTGGTTGTCCGTCATCCACGGCTCGGGATAGCCGTGCCATCCCGCATAGGTGCAATGGGAACGCTCCAATGCCGCAAGATACGGAAATCCTGACTTGAACACCTCCGGCGCGATATTTCCGTAATGTTCAAGTTCCATATCGATCGGACGATTTTCCCAAAACATATCATACATCCACGGGCGGCGAAGCGTATCATATCCGAATTCCGCGGCACAAACGGCGACAAGCGCACTGTCATCACGAAGACTGTACCCTGCATCGGCATAATAGGCCATTTCAACACGCTTTTCTTCCTCTGTCATGTCAAAGCGGTTGCCGACATGGTCGTCATTGATCATCACAGGCGTGTGCTTGAAGTATTTTTTATGCAGGTCGGCGTGCTTGCGAACGACCTCTTTCGGCCAATCTTCCTCGCCGGAAAAGAAATTATGTCCCTCGCCCCATGATCCGTAACTTCCGACGTCGACAAATTCCAACCACGGTGCGTCATCATAACGTTCGGCGAGTTTTCTCAAAAAGTTTTCCAACTTTTCAAGGAAAATCGGATCGCCGTAATCCGGCAACCATGTTTTCTTGTTTTCACCAACAAATCTTCCTTTTGCACCGCATTTTTCAAACACCCATTTCGGCGTTGCAAAAACCTGACGCTCATCATCCCCTCCGGTTTCCTTGCAGGTAATACGGAAAGACGCCTTGATCCCCTTCGGTGCCCATTTTGCCATGAGTTCGTCGATCAAATGCCAGTCGTAAACGCCCTCCTCCGGTTCAAGGTAACTCCACCCAAAGCGAAGATAAAGATGATTCAACCCCGGGATCTTTTCAAGTACTTCGTCGATATTCGGGAAGTCAAAGTACTTCGTGATATTGTTGTCGTAATAGTGATAATACCAACCCTTGTGCGGATTTTTCAAAATCGTTTTGTCGTCACGGAACGGAATTAAATCGGTTTTGATCATAGTTTTCTCTCCTTTTTACACAAAATTATATAGTGGAATTTGACGACGAAATGATGTATGATATATGGGATAAGAATATTCGCTCACATTGGAAAGGCAAATGAATGAAACTGATCTATCAAGCAGATAAATCCATAAGTAAAGAATACAACGCTCCCGTCCTTTTGTCAAACTTTTTGCACGAAATCGGTGCGGATCTTTCCATGCCCTGCAATGGGCGCGGAATCTGCGGAAAATGCCGTGTGCGCGCCATCGGCTCTTTGAGTGAGCCGACCGACAAAGAACGCGAACTTCTTGGGGATGAAATTCAGCGCGGCGTGCGTCTTGCCTGCATGACAACGGCAACGGACGATGCGATCATTTCCCCCGTTTATGCCGACGACAAAGTGTTGTCAAACGGGCATCTTCCGCAATACATCCCGGACGAGCCATGTGACGGACTCGGTCTTGCTGTCGACATCGGCACGACGACGATCGCCGCATATCTTTGCTCGCTGTCCGATTTCTCGATTTTGCAATCCGCGGGCGTCAAAAATCCGCAGGGTGCCTTTGGTGCGGACGTAATGAGTCGTTTGACGCAAAGTCTGGAAGGCAAGGGCTGCGAACTCGCCGACTGCATCCGCAGGCGTCTTGTTTCCCTTGCGACGGAACTTTGTGACCGTGTCGGTCGACCGATCGGCGATCTCAAACGCAATGTCATCTGCGGCAACACCGCAATGCTTTACCTCTTGACGAATAAAGACGTCACTTCGATTGCCAAACTTCCGTTCCGTGCCGATGAAAACTTTGGGCGCGAATTTACCGCCGAAGAACTCGGGCTTCCCTTTGCGGCATATCTTTCGCCGATCGTTTCCGCCTATGTCGGCGGTGACCTTTCCTGCGCCGTGACCAGCACGCGCATCTATTCGTCCGATGTCCCCGCAATGGTTTGTGACATCGGCACTAACGGCGAAATCGCTTTGTTCGCACACGACCGAATCATCTGCGCATCTGCGGCGGCGGGACCTGCGTTTGAAGGCGCCGGCATCGACTACGGAATGCGTGCCTCCGAGGGTGCGATCAGCCATGTCCGCTATGAAAACGGCAAGGTCGTTTATGATACCGTCGGCGGCGGAAAGGCATTCGGGATCTGCGGAAGCGGACTTGTCGACGCCATTGCCGTGATGCTTGACCTCGGCGTGATCAACAATTCGGGTGTTCTCAATGACGCCTTCCTTCGCGACCACCACGACGAGCGCGTCTATTACATCGGCGATTCCGATGTTTTTATTTCACAAAAGGATATCCGAAGCGTACAACTTGCAAAGGGCGCTATCTGTGCCGGAATTCACACCGTTCTCCGTGCGGCAAGAATCGAGCCAAGCGAGGTCGGTTCCTTCGTCATCGCAGGCGGCTTCGGCTCCTCCATTGATCCCGTCAGTGCCGAAAAAATCGGGTTGATCCCGAAAGGCTTTGCTGCGGTTGCTTCGATCGCAGGCAATGCCGCCGGAATGGGCGCGGTGATGACATTGCTTTCAAGCCGTGAGCGTGCGGCATGCGAAGTCATTGCGCGTGCGGGGGAAACCGCGGAACTCGGCAGCAGTAAATTCTTTATGTATCAGTACATTCAGTGCATGAACTTCGGCGATCCCGACGAAATGGAGATGGACGAATGAATCAATTTCTTGACTCGATCAACGTCGACCGCATAAAGCGGACTGCAAAAGCCCTCGAAAAGCACAACATGGAAGTCCATTGTGTCCCCGATCGGACTGTGGCCGTTGAAATGATCCGAACCCTGATGAAAAAGGGGGACACCTGCGCCGTCGGCGGCTCGGTCACATTGGATGAGATCGGTGCGCTTGATCTGCTTCGAAACGGCGATTATGTTTTTTTCGACCGCTACGCACCCGGACTGACAGCGGAAGAAATTACCGACATTCACCGCAAAGCGTTTTCCTGCGACACCTATCTTTCAAGCAGTAACGCCGTGACGGAGGACGGGTATCTGTTCAATGTCGATGGCGGAAGCAACCGCGTGGCGGCAATTTTGTTTGGTCCGAAGCAGGTCATTCTAGTCATCGGACGTAACAAGATCGTCCGCGATCTCGATGCAGCGTCCGAGCGCGTACGAAGGATCGCGGCTCCCGCAAACGCACGCCGTCTGCACTGTGATACCTATTGTGCGCAAACGGGCGAATGTATGGCGGTCGGCTCAGATTGTTTTGGAGCGGGCTGTACAAGCCCCGGCAGAATCTGCGCAAACTTCGTCGTATCCGGCCCGCAACGCACGAAAAATCGCATTAAAATCATCCTCGTCGACGAGGAACTCGGCTATTGAACAAATACTTCTCTCAACAAATATTTGGAAGGGATAGGAAAAAAATGCAGTACGAAAAAAACAAAAAACTTCTTGGCTTGCTTGAAGCCTGCGGCATCGAAACGGAAGCCCCGATGCGTATGCACTTTCACTGGGACGAGCATGAGGATGAGGCGAACGCCGATATGGGCGTTCCGCTTCTCGACCGTGCGTTCGTCAGCGATCTGATGACGCGTGCCGAAGCCACGCCCGAACAGATCAACACTATTCTCGCCGTCGGCGACCATGTCGATGCGATCGAGTCCCTCAAAAAATTCGCCCGTCAATATCGACGTATGCTCATTCACGACCGTAACCGTTGGGATATCGACGGTTTCGGCGTGATCCGCCCGAAGGTACTCGGTGACGACGCGGAAATTTTCGCGGTCATGATGCTCATTGCCTGCGTCAAGCCCGCACAGGACAACCTGCGTGCCCGCGGCATGGACGAATCCATCTTCGGCAACATCCCGCTTCATTCGCTGAAAAATATGATCACCCATCAGAAAGAAAGCGGATCATGGACACTGCGCGACTTTGACTGGCCACTGAATTTCTTTACCTGCTCGATCTATCACATTGACCGTTTCCTTTTCATCCCCGCCCCGTTTTGGGATGATGTCAGTTTCTACCGCAACCGTCTAACCGGCGAAGTCATCTGCATCGACAACGGCGGTCGCAGATTCCGCCGTGACGGTCAGTACGACGGCATCAACGGCGTCTATGACAAAAAGGGCGCGTTCGAATCCGTCTACGAAAACGACGGTCAGTATGTCCGCGGAAATCCGATCTCGCCTCTCGGATATGCTATGCCCGAACCGATCACTCTTTCGCTGACCGAATGGGAATTCATCCTCGGAAAGGGCGATTGCACCCTTGCCTTCCACATTCCGGGCGGTCCGGGCTATGATCCCGAACACGCGAAATCCAGCATGGAGCAGGCATTAGAATTTTTCGGGAAATATCATCCCGAACTCAAAATCAAGGCGTTTTGGAGTGGCTCATGGCTGTATGACCCGCGTCTTGCGCTATTCCTGAAACCCGATTCCAACATCGTGCGTATGCAGCGTCAACTTTACACCTATCCGAGCCATTTGAGCGATGAGATGACGATGCACACTCTGTTCCACTGCAATTACGAGGATGTCGACCTCAAAACCGTTCCGCGCAACAATTCGCTTCTCAAAGGTGCCGCGGAATATCTTGAAACCGGCGCACGCTTCACCCCGCAGGATATGGTGTTCTTTGCCGACGATGTCCCGAATATGGGCAATTATCCGTACTGGACGGAACAATACAATCAAAAATTCCTCGAAATCGTCGATTCGCATTTGAAATAAGGAAGGAGTTTCTCATGGCTTTCTACGATCTTGAAAACTTTGAGTCCTTTGCCACGCAACGCATTCGTCCCACGCATACCCGTTGCAAAGTTGAAAACGCGTGGACGGGTGAAATCGAGACGCAATTCGTTTTTTGGCCGGATCTTGAACCGGAGTACGGCGTTTTTGATTTTTCTTCGATCGATGCGATCATCTCCTCCAAGAAAACGCCCTGCAAGGTGACAAAACTTGTCATTTCCCCGGTGTCCGCCAAGGGTGAATTGCCGAAATTCGCCGCAAAACTCGACGATGACTCCTGTGCGAAATATTATTCCTCTCTCATCCGTCATATCGGCGCACGATTTGACGAATGTCCCGCACTTTTCGCAGTCGAAGCCATCTTTGCCTTCGGTCACGAAATGCACCTCCGCACCCGCAATACCATTGCGCTTGCCTATGCCGCGGCTTTTCGTTCGACCTTTATCGCCGTCGATCTCGCCGATACGGAAATGTTCAAATTTCTCCGTGCGAGAACGGACAAACTCGCTATTCAGATGAATATCTGCTCCGACGGTCGTTCCGATCGCGAAGCGTTCGAAGAATACTCCATCGCTTACGCCGATCTCGAAGCATTTGATCTCTACAAAAAAGCCCCGGTCTTTCTTTCCCTTTACGGCAAGGCGACCGAATTTGTCAATGCCGAAGCCATCCGTTACCATGTCAGCGCATATGAGGGTGAAGGTCTTGACGCACTCGCCGAAAAGGCAGGCCCGCATATTGAACTTCGCCGCCTGATCTGCCCGGAAACCGTAACTTCCGGCGGCGCGTTCCCGCTTCGTTTTTGGTTTGACAATACCGGCACCGCCCCGATTTATGTTCCTTCGACCGCCGTCCTCGGTCTTGTCGGCAAAAAGAGCGAATGTGAGATCAAACTGGATGTCGATCCGTCGAGTTGGGTGCGCGGTGACTTTATGTACTATGCCATTCCCGAACTGCCGGAACTGCCCGAAGGCGAATACGAAATCTACTTCTCCGTCCGTTGTGGGTGCGGCTGCCCGATCAAACTCGGCTTTGAAGGCGATCGTGACGGCAAGTACTTCATCGGAAAGATCAAAGTCGACTCCATCCCGCGTCCGGAGCATTACACCGCTTTTGACAAGGTCGACCTCGACGGCTACTATCCCGTCACCGATCCGGCAAAGCCCGCGGGTTATTGATAAGGAGGAATTCGAATGTTTACAACTCGTCCCGTCATTTCCAAAGACCTCTTGGTCAACCCCGGCGTCGGGTTTATGGATTCCCCGAATCTGCGTGAGCCGAATCCACAGCCGATGGATTCTTCCCGCACTCCCGTCCCGGTCTATAAGTTCCGCCCCGAATACACCATCGTCAACCACCCGGACTCCATTCTTTGCGAGAGCAAAGGGGCGCATTGGGCGGAAATAGAACCCCAACCCGGTGTGTACGACACCGCGAAGTTAGAACAGTATCTCGAAGATCTCGCCCAAAAAGGTGAATCCGTCCTTCTCCGTTTTGAGCCCTACGATCTGACGCATTTGGATGCGCCGCAGTGGCTACATGATATGTTTCCGGACGATGAGCCGATCTATCCGTTCTGGCGCATTGACGCGAATAACACCGACTACGGCAAATACTGGTCGCGTTTTATCCGTGAAATGGGTAAACGCTTCGACGGACATCCCGCAATACAGACCGTCGACCTCGCCATCGTCGGCGCATGGGGTGAAGGCGCAGGTACCGATTTTGTCGAAGACAATATCTTCGATGAGATCGTCGAATCCTACCTTGCCTCATGGAAGATCACGCCGATCCTCGGCTTAATGCGTGGCACAGATGCAAACCGCCGTATCATCGACACCCGTCACAACATCGGTCTTCGTGAAGACTGCCTCGGCGATATGGGCGGCTGGCACGGCGAACAATGGAGCCATATGCGCGATCTCTATCCGCAGATCATTGCCAACGCCAATATGGAGGAGTCGTGGAAGACCGCGCCCGTCGTATTTGAAGCCTGCTGGGTGATGGATAACTGGCGTCGTGCCGGTTGGGATATC
Organism: Clostridiales bacterium UBA1758; assembly: GCA_002315595.1. GTDB lineage: Bacteria > Bacillota > Clostridia > Oscillospirales > UBA1758 > UBA1758. The sequence goes on from DCHG01000061.1 coordinate 7,145, forward strand.
GACTATATCATTGACGAAAGCATCAAATGGCATATCAGCGCCTACAACTGCAAACACTCCGCCGTCCCGGAATGTTGGAAAGAAAAGGTTGAGCAGTGGGTGTTGAAAATGGGCTATCGCTACGAACTTCGCCGTTTCGATTGTGAAGATTTCGTCACGGATACGATGAAGTTTGCCATGCTTTGGCTGAATACCGGATGCGCCCCGATCTACACTGACTGTGACCTGATCGTGCGTCTTGTCGGCAAAAACGACAAGGTTTTCGAACTCAACTGCAACACCGACGTTCGCACATGGTTGCCGGATGAGGATGTCGTCCTCCGTGAAACCCTCGATCTCACGGGTATTCCCGCGGGAAAATACGATGTTCAGGTCGGTATCCGCGCACACTTCCACAGCGGATTTATGCTGAACCTCGCAATTGAGGGCAGAAACAAAGACGGTTTCTATTCCATGGGCGTTACCGAAGTTAAATAAAACTTCGGTCGGTTAGAAAGGAAAGGAAAATGAAGGTAAATCAACTGTCTTACGAAGAAGCTAACGCAATGTCTTGGGTCGCCTACTTTGATCCCGCCGATGACTATATCCGCAATCCGGGTATGGGTTTTGTCGGTTACGCACACTCCGACCACATGAACAAAGGCAAATTCTGCCGTGAAGAGTACAACACGCCCACGTATGAAGAACTTGAGCGAATGATCTCCAACCCGTACTGCGACAATGTCTACCTCCGCGTCGAATGGCGCGATATTCAGAGCGAAAAGGGCAAACTCAATTTCTTCAAGACTTGGGAAAATACCCTAGAACTTGTCGAAAAATACAACAAGACCTGGTCGTTCCGTATCATGAGTGCACATAACGGAAGCAAGTACAAAAACAGTATCCCGGAATTTCTCAATGACAAGATCACTCTTCGCCCATATCCGAACGATGAAATCAAGGATCACACCGCGTATTTTACGCGTTATGATGAAAATTTCTTTGCCCCGTGGAGTGAAATGCTTGAACTTCTCGGCGAAAAATACGACAACGATCCACGTCTTGCGTGGGCGGATATTTCCGGCTACGGCAAATGGGGTGAAATGCACCACTGGCCATTCGATTTTATGGATGATCCGTCGACCGATGTTTACGCCATCCACCGTCTGATCGACGACCACATGAAAGCATTCCCGAAAACACCTGCCGTTTCCATGGCTCTGCCGAGTTGGGATTACGAAACTTCGAGTTGGAAGGATGCTCCGAAGATCTACGCCTTTGAAAAGGGTTGCTGGATCCGTCGTGACTCATTCTATCCGGGTTATTCGATGTGGGAACACGACATTGTCCGTCAGGTTCAGGATAACGGCGGCGCGCTCATCTTTGAGCCCGGTCACTATCCCGGACTCGACAAGCCCGGCCGAAACAATATTCCCGGTATGCCATACGGCGCGGTCTATGACCGTCTGCTTGACCTCGGCAGTGCCTATATCGCTCTCGGATTCAATCCGTGGCAGGCTTTCCGTACCCTCGACAATTACGAGGATATGCTCAAATCCGCATCCAAACGCATTGGCTACCGCGTCCGTCCCGCCGTTGTCCGCATGAGCGACGGTACCGACAACCGTCCTCGCCGTGTCTGCCTCTGCCTAAAAAACGACGGCGTCTGCCCGCCTCCGGGCGCGCTCATCGTAACGCTGAAATTTGCCTCCGGCGAAGTCGTCAGACGCGAACTGCCGCAGGGTTTCCCGGCTCCCGGACGTCTCGAACATTTCGACATTGCATTGCCTGACGGATTTGACAATTTCGACAACAACAGTTTCGTTCTCTCCGCCGAACTCCGCACCTACGGCAAGATCGCACCCGTTGCGTGGGCTGTCAAGCCGACCGCTGAGAACCCGGACAGATACAACCTCCGTTGTTCGGTGCCGACAAGATGAGTATTTTCAATAAAGAAAACGACGGTCGTATCCGTGTGGTGTGGACGGGAAATGCGGGCTGGCTGATTTCCTACGGCGGAAAACTCTTCTCGGTCGACCTCGACTTGGAACCGATGCCTTTCTGTCCGTATCGGATTGCGCCCCCGCCTTTCACCCCCGAAGAGGTTGCGCCGTTTGTCGATCTTGCACTTTATACGCATAACCACGGTGACCATTTTAATACCTACACTGCCGAAAAACTTGTCAATGACGGGGGCTGCACCTTCGTGGCTCCCGCAACCTGCGTGGAAATGGAAATCCCCGAAAAACGCCGTATTACGCCTCATCCGAGTGAAAATTTCGAATTTGAAGGCGTAAAAATAGCGCCCATACGGGCGCTTCACGGGCATAAATTCGGCTCGGTCTACAAGCTTGCAAATCTCGACGATTGCGGCTATATCTTTGATTTCGGCAACAAACGATTGATGATCCCCGGCGACACGGTGCTTCTGCACGACCATGAAGAAGTCGGCAAAGTCGATATTCTCATGGTCTCGCCGACCGAACACAACACATGGATCGACCATACCGTGACCCTCATCGAGCAGACTTCGCCGGAATATATTTTCCCGCAACATTACGGCACATACGAGGAACGGCCGGATATCTATTTCTGGACGCATGGATATGTCGACGAACTCCGTGAGGCACTGCCCGAAGGCACCCGTTCAAAGTATCATGTCTTGAAGCCGGGCGAGGAATTCATCATCTGAAAAACTTATCGTATTCGGCAAGGGCACGCTGCCAAGCGGCAAAAAAGCGCGGATAATGCTTTTGATACGAAGCCAGTGTTTTGCGAACGGCTTCCAAAAAACGCGGATCGTAATATTCATCCACGCCATGATCTCCCAGAGGACAAATGCGTCGTGCACGATCGTCAAAGACGACCGCTCCGTCCCGCAGGACAAACGGATAGATTCGGCAGGAAAGTGGTCTGGTCTTTCGGTCGCAATGACCGTCGCAGACGGCAAACCATACGGATTCTCCGCACATATCGCGTTTTTCGATCCGAAAATGAGGATCGTGCCATATGCGCGACGCCTCTTCCGGGAATAACATCATCCCGTGTTCTTTATCCCCGTGGCAACAGGCTTTGCCGCAAAGTTCACCGCAATCCGCACAGATCGGCGTATGATCCGCCATGATACGATACGCTTTTAAAATCATCAAATCACACTCCAATGTATTTTGAAAGGAAGAAAAACAATGAACATCAACAAATTCTCCATGGACAAGGCTTATCCCGCACACAACGGCACCATTTGGGCGCATGATTTCATCCCGGACGGAATGCCCGCCCCGTTTGAAAGCACCTGGGGCTATCTGCCCGGCAAGGGCATTATCGAGCCCCACGCTCATCCGACGCAGGAAATGTACGTCGTTTTCAAAGGTCACGGACTCTGCCGTGTCGGCGATGAGGAAGCGTGGGTTGAATGCGGCGACGTCATCGAGATCCCTCCGATGAAGGAACATTCTATCGAAAATCAGTCCGATGAGCCGCTTCTCTGGACCGCCATTTGGTGGCCCGCCATCGAAAAGTAAGTCAAAATTTTGCCCCCGGTCAATGCCGGGGGCTTTTTTATCCTTATATCCCCGTCAAGTCAAATGGCGGGGTGTATTCGCGTTCGGCAGAAGTTCGCTCCTGAAAGAAGCCTTCCGTCAAACCGAGTGAGATCGCATAATCGCAGACCGATTGATACTCAAAGGTCGTAATCTTTCGTTGCAATTGCTTCGGCAAATCCGTGTCGTTCGGCGAATATTGGCTCATCAGCGAGAGCAGGATTTTTCCCCGCAGATTGTCCGCAATCCAATTCATGACCTTCATTGAGTCGTGTCGGCAACCCGGCAACACAAGGTGGCGAATGATCACGCCGCGTGTCATCAGTCCGTTTTCGTCAAACATCGGCACGCCGACCTGCGCTTGCATCGCGGAAATCGCCTTCGTTGCGACGGCGAAATAATCCGGCGCGGCGGAGTATTGTTTCGACAGTTCGCCCGAATAATATTTCAGATCCGGTAAATACACATCGACGACGCCACGAAGCATTTCAATTGTTTCAACGGTTTCATAGCCACCGGAATTCCACACCACGGGAATGCCCGGTTTTGCCATTTCAAGTGCTTCGATTACCATCGGGGCATATTGCGTGGCACTGACGAGGTTGATATTGTGTGCGCCCGCATCCCGGAGTTCCGTAAAGATTTCCGCAAGGCGTGCGACGCTGACCTCTTTGCCGAAGTTTCCCGCCGAAATGTCAACATTTTGGCAAAAAACGCATTTGAGTTGGCATCCCGAAAAAAACACTGCACCGGATCCGTTTTCCCCGCTGATACACGGCTCTTCCCAATGATGGAGTGCCGCACGCGCAAGCCTCGGCAGACTTCCCCCGCCACAAAAGCCGACGCCGTTTTTCCGGTCTGCACCGCAATGTCGCGGACAAAGGTCACAACCACTCATTCGAGTACCATCTGTTCTACGCCGAGGTCTTCCGGGCGTAGCAACGCGCCTGCGACCGGGAGTGAACGTGAACGGAATCGCGCCATATCCTTAATGTCCGAATTTGCAAAAAGTTTTGCGTTCTCGACATGATGCTTGGCTTTCAGCGTCATCACGGCAACCCCCTGCGTATCGCGTGTGGTTTTCAGCGGAATCGCGGCAGTATTGAACGCAACCGCACGCGGTTCGGTGGAAATAAGCACCATATCCTCTTCCCCATGGATGCCGATTGCGGCAACAAGCGCGCTTTTTGTGCTGACGGCGCCGGTCAGGCGGCGACGGTTCGTCTTTGTTTCATAACTCGAAAGCGGAACGCGGGCGACCTTGCCGTTTTCAAATGCAAAAACGACGCTTCCGCTATAATCGCCGAGCAAACACATCGAAACGGCGACTTCGCCGTCGTCCATGCCGAGTTTGGCCGGCAAATAATCGCCGAGTACACTCGTTTTCGTATCATCGAAATCGTTCAGGCGACATTTATACGCCTGTCCTTTATTGGTAAAGAACAACACTTCATCGCGGTTTGTGGTTTCGAAGGACGCAACGATCTCGTCACCGTCCTTGAGTTTGTGTTCGCCACTCATACGCAAAGACTGCGGCGTGATCTTTTTGAAATAACTTTCTTTGGTAAAGAACACATTAACGGGATAATCCTCGACGGTGTCTTCTTCACTGATCTCCACGACGGAATCCTCGTAAATGATCTGTGAACGACGCGGAATGCCATACTTTTTTTCGACGGCTTTAAGTTCCGCAATAATGATCTGGTTGATGCGCGAACGGCTATGGAGCAAATCCTCCAAATCCTCAATTTCGCGTTCGAGTTCCGCTGTTTCTTCGACGCGTTTGAGAATGTATTCACGGTTGATATTGCGAAGTTTGATTTCCGCAATGTACTCCGCCTGCGCTTCGTCGATACCAAAGCCGATCATCAGGTTCGGGACAACCTCGGCTTCTTCCTCGGTTTCCCGAATGATCGAAATCGCCTTGTCAATATCGAGAAGAATGGTTTTCAGACCTTTTAGCAGGTGCAAGCGATCCTTTTTCTTGCTCAAATCAAAATAAACTCTTCGCTTGACACATTCCACACGCCACGAAACCCACTCGTCAAGGATCTCGGCAACACCCAAAACACGGGGCATCCCCGCAATGAGGATGTTGAAATTCGCGCCAAAACTATCCTGCAAGGTGGTCTGTTTATAAAGTTTCGCCATCAATTTATCGGGATCGGTGCCGCGTTTGAGGTCGATGGTTAGTTTCAAGCCGTTGATGTCGGATTCATCGCGAATATCGGAAATTTCTTTGAGTTTTCCCGCCTTGACCAGTTCGGCGACCTTGTCGATGATGTTTTCGACCGTTGTCGTGTACGGGATCTCATAAACCTCGATGAGATTATTGGCTTTGTCATATCTCCAACGCGCACGAATACGGAAGGATCCGCGTCCCGTGCGGTAGATTTCGCCCATTTCCTTCGGATCGAAAATAATCTCACCGCCCGTGGAAAAGTCCGGCGCAGGCAGGGTTTCGAAAAGGTCGACATTCGGATCCTTGATGAATGCGATCGTCGTGCGAACGACTTCACCTAAATTGAACGAGCAGATATTGGACGCCATACTGACGGCAATGCCGAGGTTCGGCGTGACAAGAAGATTCGGAAATGTCGTTGGAAGAAGCGTCGGCTCCTTGGTGGTATTATCATAGTTCGGCACGAAGTCGACCGTATCGCGGTCAATTTCACCGAACAATTCGGCACAGATCGGCGCAAGTTTCGCTTCGGTATAACGCGATGCAGCATATGCCATATCACGCGAATAGACTTTGCCGAAATTGCCCTTGGAATCAATAAACGGGTGCAAAAGCGACTCGTTTCCCTTTGCAAGACGCACCATAGTTTCATAGATCGCCCCATCACCATGCGGGTTTAGGTGCATCGTCGAACCGACGATATTTGCCGATTTGGTGCGCTGCCCATTCAAAAGCCCCATTTTATACATCGTATAAAGAAGTTTGCGGTGTGAGGGCTTGAAGCCGTCAATTTCCGGCAATGCGCGGGAAACAATGACGCTCATCGCATAGGGCATATAGTTTTGTTCAAGCGTTTCGCTGATATTTTGTTCGGTGATTTCTGCGACTGCGACCGTTTCCGGCGTATCGTTTTGTTTCTTTTTTGCCATTTACTGCCTCCGAATCAGGAAATATCGGCCATGTCGAGGTATTTCCAGCCGTTTTCCGCAATATGCTCCTTGCGTCCGTTGAGATTATCGCCGAGAAGCAGATCAAAGGTATCGCGCGTCAATTCCTCAACATGATCGGGCAAGACCTTGATCAGCCTGCGCGATTGCGGACACATCGTCGTCTGCCACATCATATCCGGATCGTTTTCACCCAATCCTTTGGAGCGTTGCAGGGTGTATTTTTCTTTGCCGAGTTTTTCGATGATCTCTTTCTTTTCCTGCTCGTTGTATGCAAAATAGGTGCCGGATTTCGCCGTGATCTCAAATAGCGGGCTTTCCGCGATGTAAACATAGCCCTCCCGGATCAGCGTCGGCGTCAGGCGGTAAAGCATGGTCAACACGAGCGTGCGGATCTGAAATCCGTCGTAATCGGCATCGGTACAAATAATAATTTTGTTCCAACGAAGGGCACTGAGATCGAAGGACGAAACATCCTTTTTGTTCTTGCCGTGGACTTCCGCGCCACATCCGAGGACTTTGATCAGGTCGGTGATGATCTCGCTTTTGAAAATGCGGTCGTATTCGGCTTTCAGGCAGTTCAATATTTTACCGCGAATTGGCATGATCGCCTGAAATTCCGCGTCACGCCCCGTTTTGCAGGAGCCCGCGGCGGAGTCGCCTTCGACGATATACAGTTCGCGCACATCAATGTCTTTGCTTCGGCAATCAATGAATTTTTGCACGCGGCTGGTGATGTCCATACCACCCGATAGTTTCTTTTTGAGGTTCAATCTTGTGCGTTCGGCGGTTTCACGACTGCGCTTGTTGACCAGCACTTGTTCGGCAATCTTATCCGCATCGGCTTTATTTTCGATGAAATAGACTTCAAGTTGGCTTTTGAGGAACTCCGTCATCGCATCGCAAACGAATTTATTATTGATACTTTTCTTCGTCTGGTTTTCATAGGAAGTCAGCGTCGAAAAGTTATTGGAAACGAGAAGTAAACAGTCACTGATGTCGTTAAATGTTATTTTTGTTTCGTTTTTTTGATATTTATTATTCTGTTTGAGGTATGCGTCGATCGCCGCAACAAACGCAAGTCGCACGGCTTTATCCGGTGCGCCCCCGTATTCAAGCCACGAAGAGTTGTGGTAATATTCCAGCCGCGGATTTTGGTTGGAAAGACAGAACGCGACATTGATTTTGACCTTGTAATCGGGGCGATCCTCACGGTCACGACCGATGCGTTCGGTCGTCCACTGCTGAATTTCGGTCAATGCGGTGTCACCCGCAAGTTCACCGACATAATCGAGGATCCCGTTTTCATAGAAAAATACGCTTTCGTCAAAACGGTTGCCGTCCTGTTTGCGGAATTTGAAGGTCACGCCCGGATTGACGACCGCCTGACGCTTGAGGGTGTCGGTGAAATATTCGTCCGGAATGTCGATGTCGGTAAAGACCTCCATATCCGGCAACCAGCGCATGCACGATCCTGTCTTTTTGCGGTCACTTGGCTCTTTTTTCAGTCCACCGATGTTTTCACCGCGTTCAAAATGAAGCGAATATTTAAATCCGTCGCGGTAAACCGTGACATCCATATAGCGCGATGCGTACTGTGTTGCGCAGGAGCCGAGACCGTTCAAACCGAGGGAGTATTCATAGTTTTCGCCCTCGTTGGTCTTGTACTTACCACCCGCGTACAGTTCGCAGAAAACCAGTTCCCAGTTATATCTTCCCTCGGTGGCGTTCCAGTCGACCGGACATCCGCGTCCGAAGTCCTCGATTTCGATGCTTCCGTCGGCGTATTTGGTCGCCGTGATGAGATTTCCGTAACCTTCACGCGCCTCATCGATGGAGTTTGAAAGTATTTCAAATACGGAATGACAACAGCCTTCCAACCCGTCCGAGCCGAAAATGACCGACGGGCGTGAACGTACGCGTGCCGCGCCTTTCAGCGAGGTAATGCTATCGTTGCCGTATTCCTGTTTGATCGGTTGTTTTGCCATAGTTTCCTCCGCAAAAACGGTTTTTCGATTTGTCCCCATACTACTATTATTTTACCGCAACGGCGCGAATTAGTCAAGAAAGTAGGACTTGCCGAGGGTATATGTGCCGAGAATTTTGGATAAAATATCCTTATCAAGTCGTAGAAATGGGGAATTGCCATGAAAACTCCGCTTTTTCTCTCTTATTTTCGCAAAAACACAATTGACGAACCGACAAATGAATTGCAGAATTCTCTCGATCAAACACTGCGTGAATTGAGTGCCGCACGGATCAATTTCAGCGAGGCGGTGGATACGGATCTGGTTGATTCCTACGCGTACGAGATCAAATCACTTGAATCGAGGTACTCCTATCTTGTCCGTCTTGCTCAAAAAGACGGACTCACATCAACAAACAGACTCCGTTCCTCGGAGATATGAAGAAGGCTCTTCCGTCGGAAGAGCCTTTCTATCATTTACCCACACAAAAATGCGAGAATATTTCACTGATGACGTCGTCGGAAACATTTTCCCCCGTCACCGCACCGAGTTCTTCTGCGGCACTTTCGAGGTCGACGCAAAGAGCATCGGCAGTCATACCCGCATGGATTGCGGCAATGGCTTCGTCCAAAGCCTCCGCCGCACGGATCACCGCCGCACGCTGACGTGGATTGGTCATAATATGCTCGGTTTCCGCCGTTTCACCCGCAAAAACCGCTTCCGAAACCGCATTTCCGAGTTCGTCCATTCCCTCGCCCGTCTTTGCTGAAATCACGCAGACGCGATGAAACCGATCCGTCACTTCATTGCGGTCAAACTGTTCAAGGTCGGCTTTATTGACCACGCAGATCGCGTTTTCACCAAATTCTCGGGCAAGTTCGATTTCCTCATCCGTGGGCGGCTCACTGCCGTCGACGACAAACAGAACGAGTTCCGCTTTTTGTGCCGCCGTGCGTGAACGCTCCACGCCGATGCTTTCCACCCTGCCCGCATCGTCACGCAAGCCCGCGGTGTCAATGATGTTAAGAAGCACTCCTCCGACGACGGCGGACGCTTCGACCGTGTCGCGTGTGGTGCCCGCCTCATTGTCGACAATACTTCGATCATAGCCCAAAATTGCGTTCAAAAGCGAGGATTTGCCGACATTCGGTCGGCCGATGATGGCACATTCCACGCCGTCATGATAGACTTCGGCACGACGAAAGCCGGTTTTCAGTTTTTCCAGTCTGTCCCGAAGTTCCATCAAATACGGCAATTTTTCTTCGGGACAGAAGTCCTCGACACCTTCGTCGGGGAAATCGACAAACGCATAAAAATGTGCGGCGATATCGACGATGCCGTGGCGTACCTCTTTCAGTTCCCTGCCGAGAGAACCGCCAAGTTGAAACGCGGCATTTTCCGCCGCCTGCTTGGTACGCGCACTGAGCAAATCCGCAACGGCTTCCGCCTGCGTCAGGTCAAGTTTTCCGTTCAAAAATGCACGCCGTGTGAATTCCCCCGGTTCCGCCTGTTCGGCGCCCGCCGCAAAAAGCGCGGCAAGCGTTTCGGAAATGACAGCGACGCCGCCATGGCAGGAAATTTCCACCATGTCCTCGCCCGTATAACTCGCGGGTGCCTTGAAATATGTCGCAATGGCGGAGTCGATGACTTTTCCTTCGTCGTCATGCACATCGCCAAGGACCGCCATGCGCGGTGTTTCCGCAATTGCGCGTTTTCTCAGAGGAAAAAAGACCTTCTCGCACACTTTCACCGCATCATCACCGCTTACGCGGACAACGCCGATTGCGGCAGTGCGCATTGCGGTTGAAACCGCAGCAATCACTGTTCCCATTCTCATTTATCGTTTCCTCCAAGTTCATCCAATAGAATTTTCGCGTTCCGTTTCAGGATATTTCCACCGCGCCACACAAAAGGACGCGAAGCATATTTTCGTTCAATTTCGCCCGCAGACATCAAAATCAGTTCATTTTCGGGCAAATTATCAATCAAATCATCCGCGAATTCCGCGATCTTCGTGATCGGGATATTCGCGTTTTCCGGGCAGACCTTTTGACAAATATCGCAACCCCACAGACAACCGCTCTGCGCGATCGCGTGAATTTCTTCCCGCGTCAATTCGCCCTTTCGCTGTGTCACATCGGAAAGGCAACGCTTTGCGTCAATGCCGTCTTCGCCGATTGCCCCCACCGGGCAGGCGCGAACGCATTTTCCGCAACCGACGCAATTCGCCGTTGCACTTCCGAAAATTTCCGGCAATTCGTCTTTTGCCAAAATACTGCCGAGAAAAACCAAACTTCCCACACCGGGAACAATCATCAAGCCGTTTTTGCCACGCATGGCAATGCGGGCAATCTCCGCCGCCCTGCGTTCATCAAGCGGCGTCGTGTCCGCAGAGCATTGATATTCCGTCAAAATCCCATTCGCCACGGCTTCCATTCGCCGCCGAAGGACTTTGTGATAATCTTCCCCGCGCGCATAAACAGAAAGATTGCCCGCCCAACTCCCCGCAAAATACGGAAATGCCGCGATCACAAGGCTTTTTTCTTCGCCGGAATAATCGAGCCGTTCCGTCCGAATGCATCCGACGGCGACCGCCCCCTCCTGCCGAAGTGCGGAGACGAGCACATCCATATTCACCACATAATCGCCTTCCTTCCGCAATAAACTTCATCGGGGTGATTGTTTGGAAAAATTAGCCGATCTGCTTTGGTATCCGTCGCTGACGTTTTTTCTCGTCGGTGTCGGAATTACACTTTCCGTCAAATTCCAATGGATCCAGATCCGCCGTTTGCCGTCGGCTTTTCGCGGGATGACCTCCCCACCGAAGGGAATCGGCGAATTTTCGCCGTTTTCCGCGATGTCCACGGCGCTCGCCGGAATGATCGGCACAGGCAATATCACGGGCGTTGCCGCCGCCGTTTCCATCGGAGGGCCGGGCGCGGTGTTTTGGATGGCGATTGCGGCATTTTTCGGGATGGCGACAAAATTTGCCGAAACCTTTCTCGCCTGCTCCACACGACGCACCGATAAGACCGGGCATTGCTACGGCGGACCGATGATCTATATTGAAACTCTGCTCGGCTCCCGCCGACTCGGGGTGGCTTACGCAATGTTCGCGGTGCTATCCTCGCTTATAGGAAGCAACCTCATTCAGGCAAATTCCATCGCCTTTTCCGTCCGTGACGCGTTTCAAATACCGCCGGTCTTGACCGCGATCATATTGACGCTCATCGTCTTTTTCTGTATCATCGGCGGAGCGAAGCGCATCGGAAAATTCTGTTCTTTTGCCGTTCCGATTGCCGCAGTTTTGTATATAACGATATGTATTGTACTGATTGTATTCCGAATAAACCGTTTTCCGTCGGCTATCAAAATCATTTTCGACTCCGCCTTAGGGCTTCGTTCATTCGGCGGAGCAGGTGCGGGCATTGCCATTCGATACGGTGTTTCGCGTGGCGTGTTCACCAACGAATCCGGCATTGGCTCCGAGGCAATCTACACCGCCGCTTCCAAAGCAAACCCGTTCTCGCAGAGTCTACTTGCAATGCTGACGCCGCTGATCGACACGATTATTGTTTGCACTCTCACGGGGCTTGCGCTTGTCCTGACAAATTCGCTCACCGCCGACGATGCATTTTCAAGCGTATTCGGCACCTTCGGAAGCGGATTTATCGCCCTTTCGCTGACGATATTCGGTCTTGCGACCGTGATTGGTGCGTCGTATTTCGGCGACCGATGTATCACCTATCTGCGTCACGGTCAGCCGCCGAAACATTACAAATATCTTTGGTGCGCGGTCATTTGGATCGGATGTCTTGTGCCGACGCAAGGGCTTTGGTGTCTTTCGGACATTTTCACCGCGCTGATGGCAGTTCCGAATTTATTCGCCCTCATTTACGGGATAAAGCAGATCAAATCGTTTACTTGATCAGCGAGCCAATATCATTTCTTTCGCCGTTGACATTATACAGATCAAAATAGACGTCCAGAATGTCACGGGCGATGACGGCGACCTGACCACCCTGCCACCCCTTTTCAACGACGACCGCAATCGCCACCTGCGGATCATCGTAAGGCGCAAAGCAGACGAACACGCCATCGGATGATCCGTTGACGCCCGTTTCCGCCGATCCCGTCTTTGCACCGATCGAGATCGGGTAATCGGCAAACACCTTTGCGGCGGTGCCCGCCTTTGCGACCTGATACATTCCCTCTTTGACGGCGTTGATCGTAGTCGCAGAAATGCCGGTCTGCTGATTGACAACAGGCTCGTTGATCGAGATCGTCGCACCCGTAGAATAGTCCTTGACGGATTTGATCAGCGTCAGTTTGTAATTCGTCCCGCCGTTTGCGACGGTGGCGATATAGTTTGCAAGTTGCGCCGGCGTGAATTGGTTATAGGACTGACCGATCGCCGCCGCAAGCGTATCACCGGCATAAAAATGCTGACCGACGGCTTCCGCCGCCTCAGGTCCCGCGACGGCACCCGTGACCTCACCGTCGAGTTCAATGCCCGTCTTTTTACCGAGTCCGAGGCGGGACGCATAGTCCACGATCGCATTAATTCCGACTCTGCGCCCGATGTCGTAAAAGAAATAGTTGCACGAAACGCGGAGTGCGCTCGCAACATTGACATTCCCGTGCCATCCGCCGCAGACCGGCTGATAGCCCGGATAATAGGTGTATTTATGCTGATCGTAAATCGTCGTACTCGGTGTGATGATGCCTTTTTCCAACGCCGCGATCGCAACGGCGACTTTGTAGGTCGATCCGGGGGCATATTTGCCCGCAATGGCACGATTGACAAGCGGCGTCAACGCATCATCCAACAGTTCGTTATAATCCTGCGAATAGGTCGAAAGTGAATAACTCGGGTAATTAGCACTTGCAAGCACCTGCCCGCTTTTGACATCCACGACCACCGCCGCACCGCCCTTTGCGTCGTTGGTTGCGCCCTTTTTCGTATTCTGTTCGCGAAGTTCGAGAATTCGCTTTTCGAGTGCGGTTTCGGCGGCTTGTTGCAGGTCAATATCGATCGTCAGCATGACATCGGAGCCCGCAACGGCGGCTTGTTTTTCAATGACATTGGTGATGCGCCCACTCATATCGGTTTCTATGGTGTTGGTGCCGTCAATTCCGCGCAAAGTGTCCTCCATCGCCTTTTCAATGCCGTCCTTGCCGACGATCGCATTCATAGCGTAGCCCTTTTCGGCGTATTGCTCATATTCCTCTTTATAGATCGGACCGACACGGCCGAGTATATGTGCCGCGTACTCCGTTTCATAACTTCGGACAGAGTCGACCTCGACCTCGACACCCGGCAATTCGCGTGTGCGTTCGCTAATGAGCGCACCGAGTTCCGCCGTAATATCCTCGGCAAATGTGTATTCATAGGTCGCCGAAAAACCTGCGCGCTCCATCGAATAACGGATGCCCGCAATTGTGAATTTCTCACCTGCGGTATAGTTGGTATTGTCGAGTTTATAGCGTGCATAAAGCACTTGCATAAACTCATTGGCGGTCGAGACTGCGGGAATTCCCAATCTTTCGTTGACGGAATTCAGGCTTTCCAGTCTTGTCGCGGTGTTTCGCCCGGTGAAGTTAAATCGCAACCATTTCCCATTTTCCACAGGGAGAGTGTTATGATAACTCTGCCCCGCTTCGTCGACGATCTTCACCAAACGAAGAATTACATCGTTCTGCTCGGTTTTCTTCCAAGAAGAATAACTGAACCGAATCACATAGATCGTACGATTGACGACAAGTGGGCGACCGTAGCGATCCTGAATTTCACCGCGTACACCTTCCACGGTCTGCAAGCCGTAAAGTCGGCGAATGCTTTGCTGACGGTAGTAATCACCGTTGACGATCTGCAAATTATAAAGTCGGCTGATCGAAGCAAAGCAAAATGCCACCAAAAGCAATGCGGCAATACCGATTTTCAGTTTTGTCCTGTCTTTTTCCAATTTATCTGCCTTTCAGATTACGCACTCTGGCGGCTGCCGCCGATTCCTCGTTTTCTTCCGCGATGCGGAATTTTCGGTAAATCAACCAATACGCACCGAAAACAGGCGGGGTGAAGATCATTGTCGAAACCAGTCCGAGTGGAATCGAAACGATCGCCGAAAACTCCATGCGCTCGGTAATGAATAAATACACGAAAAAAAAGAAAAACTGCATGATTAAATACGCGACGCTGCCGATAATGACGAGGCTTGCGTATTTCTTTTTCAAAAGATATGTCGTCGTAACACCGGAAAAAAAGCCCGTGAGCAACAGTGCAACGGCATAAAATCCCTCAGTGTAGGCGGACGCCGCATCGGCGAACATCCCGATGATATATCCGGCAATCGCTCCCGGAAACGAGCCTTCCAGCCCGCCGATCATCGTCGTCAAAAACACCGCGATAAACGGCGCTTCGCCGAAAATGCGAACGCCCGAAAGCACTTTAAGTTGCAGGATCCAAAAAACAAAAGTCAGCACGCCGTAACAGATGTACTTAACACAGTTTCGTTTCTTTTCGTTTGTCATCCGACCACCTCAAACGACTTGATGACCATGACGGTAATCATTTCATCAAGGTCGACCATTGGCTCAATAACGGCATATCCCGAAAGATCATGTTCCTCCACGCCAACTTCGACAACCTTGCCGATGGAGATACCTTTTGGGAACAATCCGCCGACGCCGGAGGTTTGAATGACATCCCCGACCAAAACTTTGCTTTCCTTATCGAGGAAGGCGAGTTTCAGTTGTTCTTTTTTCATATATTCGTACTGTCCCTGCGCCACACCGATCTCTCGCGTGCGGGCGTCAATGGCACCGGCGCTCATATCGACGTCGACAACGCTTGTGACCTTTGCCCAAATCGTTCCGACCTCGGTTACAAACCCCGCCATACCGTCACGGGTGATGACGCAATCATTGACCTCGATGCCCGAATTTGAGCCTTTGTCGATCGTAAACGTGTACGAGTACGAGTCAAATGTGCGCTCAATGACCTCCGCGATCTCAACATCGTAATCGTTATGTGCCTGATCAACACCGATGAGTGCACGCAGTTCCCGATTTTCGAGGATGTATTTGTCGACCTGCGAAAGTTCGTCCTCCAATTCCGCAACACGGTCACGGAGTTGTTCGTTTTCTTCGGCAATCTTGTCATAGTCATAGATGTACCCGAAGAGTTGGTCAAGTTTCCCCGCGGCGGCATCGTACACGCGCTCAAACGGGCGCATCATCCAGTTGACCGTATTTGAGATCGGTGAAACACCCCCGGTCAGTGACGCCACGATCGCCATAATGAGCGAAAGTAAAATCGCACAGAGCAAAATAATAAACTTTTTACTTCTGAAAAAGTCGTTCAAGTAGAAGATCTCCTAAAATAAAATCATTTGAAATCACGAAGCATGACCGAAAGCGTACGCAACGGAAGTCCGACGACATTAAAAAAATCGCCCTCGATCTTTTCGATGAGTCTTGCACCAAGCCCCTGCGCACCGTATGCGCCCGCCTTGTCAAGTCCTTCACCGCTTGCAACATACGCGCTGATCTCATCCTCGGTCAGTTCGGCAAAGGTCACTGCCGTGTCGCAGACCTCGGTGCGGATCTTATCACCCAAAATCAGTGTGACGCCCGTATAAACATGGTGCGTCCTGCCCGAAAGCATTCGGATCATCCGCTCATAATCCGCGCTATCCTTCGGCTTGCCGAGGACAGTCCCGTCAAAAACAACAATGGTATCCGCCGCTACGATCAGTTTTCCCGGACGAAGCAACGCAACCGCATCCGCTTTTCTGCGTGAAAGGATCGCCGTGATCTCGTTTTCCGGCGTTCCTGCGGGAATGGACTCGTCCGCATCCGCAGGCAAAATTTCAAATTGATATCCGAGCATTCCGAGCAATTCGCGTCTACGCGGAGAGCCGGAAGCCAAAACGATCTGTTCCATAAATGCCTCTATTTTCCCGTCGAACCGAAGCCGCCGCTGCCGCGTTCGGTTTCGTCCAATTCTTCGACTTCGACGATATCGCAATGTTGCACGGGAGTAATGACCATTTGCGCGATACGGTCGCCGTTTTTGATCACATATTCGCGGTCGGAGAGATTGACAAGCCCCACGCAGACTTCCCCACGATAGTCACTGTCGACCACGCCGACACAGTTGCGAAGCGTGATCCCGTGCTTGATGCCGAGTCCGCTTCGCGCATAAATCATGCCCGCATACCCGTCCGGTACGCGGACGGCAATTCCCGTCGGAACAAGGGCATTTCCCATCGGCAACAGTGTGACATCCCCGTCGATACACGCATACAGATCCGCGCCCGCGGCACCCGCAGTCCCATAATTCGGGGCAATCGCCGTTTCGCGCAGTTTTTTAATCTGAAAAAACATCATTCCACTCCTCTGAAATAAAGCCCACGCGTGAATTCCCCCACGGGTGCTTCGCCCGAAAGATATTCGCCGAAAATCCGGTCACATTCCGCCGGTGATTCCACGGTGAAGTGAAGTCTTGCGCGATCTGCGCCTGTATTCCACAATTCATCGAGTTTATCCGCCATCCAAAGCGGTTGTGAGTTGAGGATCGTATTCAAATGACCGTATTCCGGGATGACCGGGAATGCCGCCTTTGTGCGGTCGGTCAACGAAAACGGCTTTTCGCAGGCACAATGCCCGACGGTATTTCGGATGATGCACTGTTTTGTGATCATCAGCGGAAGTCTCCCGTATGCTACGACCTCGCACGGGACGGGTTTTGAGATCCCGCGCATCTGTGCAAGTGTCAGTTCACACGCGAGCGTCAACGAATCCAGCCCGCGTTCGGCAAATTCTGTCGTCGCTTCGGAGTTATAGACATTCAACCCCTGATCTCCCACGGGGATCAGCCCCGCTTCTTCGACCAAACGGATATGACCGATATTGCCGACAAGTGCATATTTCACGCCGAGTGCGGCGAGAGATTTCAGTTCGTTTTTCACGGTTTCCCGATCACGATCGGCGATGACACGCGTCACCCAAACGGCGATCTGCGCCAGATGCGCCATCATTTTTTGGACCTCGTCCGGGAATTCCGACGCGGTGTGGAACGGAAGATAGACTCGTTTTGCCGTTTCAAGCATCCGCTTTGACACCTGCGAAAGCGATGTGGCAAAGACCGTGAATTCCTTTCGGCTGACACGGTTTGTGATCCGTTCTGCACCCGTGAATTCACCTTCGCGTCGTTTTGATGAAGTCTTGATCCGCTTTTCCGATAATGCCTCAACCGCCCTGCGACGCAGGTCATTCAATTCCGACGCGGGAAGAAACAAATTATGATCAATGTCGGCGGTGAAGTTTTTCATTCGATACGGTGTTCCGCCGAGTTTTGACAAACCGTCCGATGCGCGTTCGGCGGTCAGTCCCACCGTCTTCGCCACCTGCGGGATCCCACCCTCGACCTCCGCTTCCGCACCGTCGGCGGAAGTGAATTTCAGTCGGATCGGCATCCTGGTTTTGGCAAAAAACACACTGTCCACCGCAATTGCGCGGGCAAGCGCACCGTCCGAATAACTCGACCGTGCGGAAGCATACAATTCGTCCGCTTCCGCATCCCTGCCCTCCGGGCGCGTGCCGAGCATATCGGCACCCGTGCGTCCGCAAAAATAACCGTCCGTGAAGCCATCGCGTGAAAACGCCGTTTTCAATGTCTTCATCTCGTCCGTCGTAGGACCACGGCGTTCATCGAGCAGTCGGCGGTAAATTCCCGTAACGACAGCGACATATTCGGGACGCTTCATACGCCCCTCGATTTTCAGCATATCGACGCCCATGTCGATCAGTTCGGGAATTTGCCCCGCAAGACAACTGTCCTTGAGGCTCAACGGATAACCCGCACCGTACTTTTGACGACATGGTTGGGCACAGAGTCCGCGGTTTCCGCTTCTGCGACCGATGACGGCACTCATCGTACACTGTCCCGAATAACAGAAGCAAAGCGCACCGTGAATGAACATTTCCGTCTTGACCGGGCAATGATCGACGATCTCGGCAATCTCCGTTTTCGACAGTTCACGCGACAAAATGACCTGTGAATAGCCCATTTTCACCGCTTCCAACGCCCCGTCAAGGGAGTGAATGGTGATCTGCGTTGATGCGTGTACGGGCAAATCGGGGGCAACGGCACGTGCAATACGAAGTACCGCGGGATCGCAGACGATCACCGCATCCACGCCGATCTCGTTGAGGGTGCGAATGAGCCGTTCGACTTCGTCAAGTTCGCGATCTAGAAGCAGTGTGTTGACGGTAATATGTGCCTCAACGCCATGCAAATGACAAAATTCCACCGCACGACGCAATTCGTCGTCATCCATATTTTTCGCATTTCGTCGTGCATTAAAATTGGGCGCGCCCATATAAACGGCATCCGCCCCGTTACGCACCGCCGCAACCATGGCTTCATAAGAGCCCGCGGGGGCAAGTAATTTCGATAACTTTTCCGTCGGAAACTGAGTCATGCTGATTACCCCGAGTCGAATTATTTGCTGTATTTTGCAAGTTCACGGCGGGCATCCATCAATTCCGCCTTCTGACGCGACGCTTCTTCGATATAATCCTTGATCTGACGACGCAGATTTTCCGCGGTGTCTGCCATTTTATAATAATCGTCGGCAATATTCACTGCCGCAAGCACCGCCGCGTAAAGTTGGGAAACGCTTGCCGAGGTAAGCATTTCGTTGACCTTGGAATCGACTAAACTCGCAACTCTGCGGATATGTTCTTCATCATCCGTACTGACAAGCATGTATTCGATCCCGCCGATAGTAACATTCACTTTCTGTTTCATATGACGATCCTCCTAATTATTTTCATATTCATAATGAGCACACTACTATACGATAGATTATACCATAGTTTCTTTCATTTTTATATAGTATATTTCGATTAAATTGTGAAAAAATAAGTCCCGGTGATGTAAAAATGAACAGAAAAAAGACGATATCGGCACTTGCGCTGCTTTTTGCGATAAATATCCTTTTGATCGCGGTCTGTCAGTGCGCACCGCACGCACTCGGTGCATACAGTCTCGGTTCCAGTGGAAATGCCGTCAAGCAGATCCAGCAAAGGCTCTCGAACTGGGGGTACTATTCAGGCAAGATCGACGGTGTTTACGGCACAAAAACGCGTGATGCGGTGATCTACTTTCAGCGAAAAAACGGATTGACGGCGGACGGAATTGTCGGAAATGCGACGCTGAACGCACTTGGATTGTCAAGTCTTGCGTCGAATTCCACGGCAAACAACGGCGATGTGTACCTGCTTGCGCGGATCATTTCCGCCGAAGCACGTGGCGAGCCGTATTCGGGGCAGGTCGCAGTCGGTGCGGTGGTGTTAAATCGCGTCAAACACCCCTCGTTTCCGAATAGTATCGCGGGCGTGATTTATCAAAAGGGTGCATTTACCGCGGTCACCGACGGTCAGTTTGACAAGCCAATCACGGACTCCGCCTATCAAGCCGCACGCGATGCGCTCAACGGCGTCAACCCCGTGGGAAGCGCGATATATTATTACAATCCCGCGACGGCGACAAGTTCGTGGATCTGGTCGCGGACGATCATCGCAAAAATCGGAAAGCATGTTTTTTGCATTTAACAAAAAGGTCTACCATTTTCAGTGCAAAGTATGCTATAATAGGATCATGAAAGAGTTTTTGAAAAAAAACAGAACGTCAGTGATCCTCTTGGCTGTCGCCGCGGTGATTTCTTCCGCGGCGGCGGTCCTGCGCCTGATCTTTCGCGGCAGGCCCGATGCCGTAACGGAATATTTTCTGCCGTTTTCGCAGGATGTCCTCTACGCCGTCGGTCGACTGTGGCAATGGGTACCGTTCACGTTTACCGAACTGCTCGTCATCATTGGCGGTATTGGGCTGATCGTATTACTTATCATTACGCTGACTCGCGCCATCCGTCGAAAAACCAAGTTATTCTGGCTGATACGCACGTTGTCGATCGCATTGGTCGCGGCATCGGCACTCTATTTGATGTTTTACGGGATGTGGGGCGAAAATTACTACTCGACCACACTTGCCGAAAAACTCGGTCTTTATTCTCACGAACGCTCGGTCGAAGACCTCATCACGGTGACAAACATCGTCATCGCGCGATCGAATGCTTTTGCCGCACAAGTCGAACGAGACGGTACAGGACAGGTCAAGGTTAAATTCGCTGACTCCGCCGAAAAAGCCGTTGACGCGTACGCACTTGCGGGAAAGGATTATCCGATCTTTGACCATCCCGTCAACCGTGCAAAATACTTATTATCGTCAAAACTATTCTCATATATGGGTATTTCCGGCATTTTTATTCCATTTACCGCTGAATCTAATGTCAGTATCACCACTCCACCCGTGGACATTTCCGCGACGATATGTCACGAAATGGCACACAGTCTCGGCATTGCAAGGGAGGATGAGGCAAATTTTGCGTCCTATCTCGTCTGCGGATACGGCGATGCGGAACTAAAATACTCGGGCGAAATGCTTGCACTGATCTACTGTCTTAATTCCGTTTATTCATCCGCCCGTGACCGCTATTCAGAAACTTACTCAAGTCTTTCCGATATCGTACGAAATGACCTCAAATACCGCAATCAGATCCTGAAACAGTACGAAAGTCCCCTTGAAAAGATCGCAACCAAAAGCAATCATTCGTATCTCCGCGCGATGGGCCAGGATGACGGCGTAAAAAGTTACGGAAGAATGGTCGATCTGCTGCTGGCATATTATTTAGACAATAATTAAACGGAGGAACACAAAATGAGTAATCCAAAGGTCAAATTCACCCTCGCCGACGGCGATGAGATGATCGCCGAACTTCGTCCAGACATCGCACCGATCACCGTTGAAAACTTCACCAAACTCGTCAAGGACGGGTATTACAACGGTCTGACCTTCCACCGCGTCATCCCCGGTTTCATGATTCAGGGCGGATGCCCGAAAGGCAACGGCACCGGCGGTCCGGGCTGGTCGATCAAGGGCGAATTTTCCGCCAACGGCGTCAAAAACGACCTCAAACACAAACGCGGCGTGCTTTCCATGGCGCGTGCAATGGATCCGAACAGTGCCGGAAGTCAGTTCTTCATTATGCACGCGGATGCCCCGCATCTTGACGGTCAGTATGCGGCTTTCGGTTGTCTGACCGAAGGCATTGACGTCGTTGACAAGGTCGCCGATGTCCCCTGTAACTTTATGGACAAGCCCCTTGAACCCGTTATTATGGCCAAGGTCGAAATGATCGAAGAATAATGAAAACAAAACGATTTGCTTTGTTTGTTCTCGTGGCAATGCTCGTCTGCCTGCCTTCCTGTGCAAAACAGACAACGACCACACCCGACGAAGAACCGATCGACGATCCGATCGATATTGTCGATACCGAACCCGATGTTACCCCCGAACCCGACTCCGAGGAACCGGAATTCGTCAGCCCGTTCACGGGACTGGAAGTATCGGAAGATAAGGTCAATTCCCGCCCGGTCGCAATTATGGTCAACAACCTCAAACGTGCGCAGCCCCAGTTGGGCTTAAACGACGCGGACATCGTTTACGAAGCCCTTGCAGAGGGCGGTATCACGAGAATGCTTGCCGTTTTCGGCGATATTTCTTCCGCCGGAAATATCGGCAGCATCCGCAGTTCGCGCCCGTACTACATTGATTTTGCAGACGGTCTGGATGCGATCTATATGCACATGGGCGGAAGCCCGCAGGCTTACGCGATCTTGCAAAACCGAGCGGATCTCGATTCTGCCGACCTCGGCTACGGAATCAATGTCGCCGCCGTCTGGCAGGATCCCCAACGCAAGACGAACATGGGGTATGAGCACAGTTGGATCACGAGTGGTGAAAAACTTGCGGCACTCCTTGAAACAAAGGGACTTCGCACCACCGTTGCCGACGATTACGATTCCGGACTTGTCTTCGGCGAAGATTCCCCCGTTTCCGACGGAACGGCGACGACGCATATTGAAGCCATTTTTTCGCCATACAAAACCGGGACCTATGATTATGACGCCGCAACGGGCAAATATCTGCTCGGTCAATACGGCGGAATTCATGTCGACGGCAATACCTCCGAACAACTCGCGTTTGACAACCTCTTTATTTTGAGGATCGAGGAACATATCATTGCGGGCGATACTGCGGGAAGATTGGAATACTCGCATATCGGCACGGGCAAAGGCTACTATTTCTGCGACGGCAAAATGATCCCGATCACATGGGAAAAAACCGCATACGACTCCCCGTTCCGTTTCTATGACAGCACGGGTGCCGACCTTGTCATCACCCCGGGAAGAAGTTATTTTGCCATTGTTCCACTCAACGCTACGGTGAATTATTGATTGGGACTTGCTTTTCTTGTCACGCATGATATAATTACAATAATTAAACCAATGAAAAGGGGATATTTTAGATGAAAGACACCATTCGTATCGGTGTGATCGGCGGCGGCCGTGGCCGTGGCCTGCTTGAAACCATGTGCTGCATGGAAGACGTCGTTTTCAGTGCTGTCTGCGACAAGCGCGACGACCGTCTTGCTCTGATGCAGCAGGTTCTCGCCGATAACGGCAGACCTGCGGCAAAGGAATTCAAGTCGCACACCGAACTTCTCCATTCCGGCATGATCGACGCTGTCATCATCGCCACTGATTGGACCACCCATATTGCCATCGCCTGCGAAGCGATGGAAGCCGGCATCCCGGTCGGTTGCGAAGTCGCCGGTGCCTCTTCCATGGAAGAATGCTGGAAACTCGTCCGCACCTACGAGCGCACGAAAACTCCGATCATGTTGCTCGAAAACTGCTGCTATGGCCGTTATGAACTTGCCGCGATGAATATGGCGGATAAGGGTTTGTTCGGCGAAATTCTCCATTGCGAATGCTCCTATGAGCATGACCTTCGTGACGAAGTCTGCACCGGCCTCGAAACCGGCCACTACCGTTTGCAGAACTACACCACCAAAAACGGTGATGTTTATCCGACGCATGGTATCGGCCCGATGGCGATGCTTCTGAAAATCAACCGTGGCAACCGCTTCGTTTCACTGACCTCTATGGCCACCAAATCCCGCGGTCTGCACCTTTGGGCGATGAACAACCTGCCCGAAGGTCACCCGGTTCGTGACCGTGAATTCAACCTCGGCGATGTCGTCACCACGATGATCAAGTGCGCCAACGGCGAAACCATCTACCTCACCCACGACACGTCCAACCCGCGTCCGTATTCCCGCGGTAATCAGGTTCAGGGCACCAAGGGACTGTGGCAGGAAGACGGCAATCACATCCACATCGAAGGCCGTAGCCCGGCTCACACTTGGGAAAACATGGATGACTATTTTGCCGAATTCGAGCATCCGATTTGGAAATGGTTCCAGACCGAAGGCGTTTCCGGCGGTCACGGCGGCATGGACTTCCTTGAACTCCGTGCATTCGTCAACGCCCTTGAACAAGATCTTCCGATGCCGATCGACGTCTACGACATGGCTACATGGATGTCCATCTCCGTTCTGTCCCAAAAGAGCGTCAACGGCGGCGGTGAATTGCAGCATTTCGAAGACTTCACCGACGGCAACTGGATCTTCCCGCGCAAAAATACCGGTCTCGGTATGTTCAGCCTCGACGAAATCGTCGAATAATTTCAAAAGCGACAAACGCGGTTGGGTTCCCAACCGCGTTTATTTTTCAGAGCCAATCGTTTCATTTGGCTCGACTTCATTTGAGATTGACCGTCAATTGAACAAACGGAGGGGATTTTATGAATTGGAGCAAAGACCGTGCGTGGGAATGGTACAACGGTCTGCCGTGGCTTCGCGGATGCAATTTCATCGGCAGTGACTGTGCAAATCGCCGCGATATGTGGCAATCCTTCCACGCAAAGGAGCATCTTGAAACGGCTGATCGTGAACTCGCCCTGGCAGAACAGACCGGCTTTAACACAATCCGCGTGATTTTGGATTTCGATGTCTATTATCAAGAACCGGAAAGTTTCATGGATGTGTTGGAAAAATACATCGAGATTTCTGCGTCACACCATCAGTATGTGATGATCGTGCTGACGGCAGAGGCGGAATTGCCCCATGGAAAATTCGAGGACTTTGTTCCGAAGCCGCTAGGTGAACAGGTCTACGCGCTCGGCTATCATCAGGGGCGCAGTCCCGAAGTTTTGGCACTCTATGATGACACCTCAAATGTTTATCATCCGATGGAATCACCGATTTTGCGCGATAAATTCCTCGAAATGGTACGCCGTGTGGTGACGCGATATAAGGATGATGAACGCGTGGTATGCTGGAATGTTTACAACGAGCCTGGCATCGTCATTCACGATCGTGCCATCCCGATCGTTCGAGAAATGTTTGAAATCATCCGCGAAGTTAACCCGATCCAGCCGTTGACGGCAGAACTTTGGGCGGGATTTTATGAGGACGGATCGATCAACGAAGTCGAACGCATCTCGCTGGAACTTTCCGATGTTATCAGTTTCCATTGCTATTTCCGCTTTGGTGAATTTTGCAAATACATCGACTATTTGAAACAATACGGTCGTCCTCTCCTTTGCACGGAATGGCTGAACCGTATCAGGAATTGCTCGATTTACGACATTTTCCCCTTGCTTCATGCGGAGCGAATCGGTTGCTGGTGTTGGGGCTTTGTCGTCGGCAAAACGCAGACCAACGAACCGTATTATTTCATGTGCGAAGAATACGAAAAAGGCAATCTTCCCGATATTGATTTCACCAAATGGATGCATGATCTGTACCGTCAAAACGGTTTTCCGTATGATCCGCGTGAAATTGAAATCATTCGTCGATATTCCAAAATGTGAAAAGAAGCAGTGCAAACCAATGCACTGCTTCTTTTATATTATGAAATTCTTTTATTTTTTTGCGAGAAATCTCGTGCCGATACGGTCGCCCGCGACAACGCGTGAAATCTTATCGGGCGATGCACCGTTGATGATCGCCATCTCGACGCCTGCCGCTGTTGCGATCTTCGCCGCACGAAGTTTGGTTGCAAATCCGCCCGTGCCACGGGAAGTGCCCGCACCACCCGCCATCAACTCGATCTCGGGCGTGATCTCCTCGACCACGGAAATGATGTGCGCATCGGGATTTTTGCGCGGATCGCTATCGTAAAGGCCATCCGTATCAGTCAGCAGAACAAGCAAATCCGCACCCGTGAGATCGGCAACAATGGCGGAAAGAGTGTCGTTGTCACCGAGGACGGCGATATGCTCGATTTCGGCGACCTCGACCGAGTCGTTTTCGTTGACGATCGGAATGGTGCGCATTTCAAGCAAAGAATTGAAGGTCAATTCCAGATTTTTACGGCGGACCTCGTCGGCGACATCATCGCCCGTCAAAAGGATCTGTGCGACATTGCACCCGTACTCGCCGAAAAGTTTATCATAAATATGCATCAACTCACACTGCCCGACTGCCGCGCTCGCCTGCTTCACACCGATGCCCGACGCACTCGTAATTCCCAACTTGCTCATGCCGACGGCAACCGCGCCGGAAGTGACGAGGATGACCTCCATACCGGAATTGTGAAGATCCGCAAGCGTGCGGGAAAGCAGTTCGATTCGACGAAGATTTAAACGGCCCGTTTCATAGGTCAGCGTCGACGAGCCGACTTTGATGACAATTCGTTTCATTGCAACTCCTATCTGATCTGTCCCGATCCTTCGACGGTGAACTTAACCGTGGTCAGCTCCTCCAGTCCCATCGGGCCTCTCGCGTGTAATTTTTGCGTGGAAATGCCGATTTCGGCGCCGAGTCCGAATTCGTACCCGTCCGTAAAACGAGTCGAGGCATTGACATATACCGCCGCCGCATCAATTCCATTCAGGAATTTTTCGGCAAGATTATATCGATTGGTGATAATTGCCTCACTGTGTCCCGTGCCGTATCGGGCGATATGAGCCATCGCTTCATCAATGCCCGCGACCACCTTGACGGCGAGAATCAGATCGTTGTATTCCGTTTCCCAATCCGATTTCTCCGCGAGTGTGCAGGCAATGATCTTCGCTGTTTTTTCACATCCGCGAAGTTCCACACCTCTCTTATTGAGGCGTTCGGCGACCTTCGGGAGAAAATCGTCGGCGATGGTTTCATCGACAAGCAATGTTTCCATCGCATTGCAAACGGAGGGACGGGAACATTTCGCATTCTCGATGATATCGAGTGCCATCCCGAAATCCGCCGTTGATTCGACATAGGTGTGGCAGTTTCCGACGCCGGTCTGAATGACCGGGATATGGGCGTTCTGTACGACACTTCGGATCAGTCCCGCGCCACCGCGTGGAATCAGGACGTCGATCACGCCGGTCATATTCATCATTTCGACCGCAGATGAACGGTCGATATCCTCAACAAGACAAATGCAATCCGCGGGCAAGCCCGCTTCGACAATGGCGTTTCGCATGATCGTGGCAAGGGTACGATTGGATGAGATTGCCTCTTTCCCTCCGCGCAGGACGACGGCATTGCCGGATTTCAGGCAAAGTGCCGCGGCATCCACTGTGACATTCGGCCGTGCCTCAAAAATAATGCCGATCACACCAAGTGGCACGGAGCGTTTGGTGATTTTCAACCCATTCGGTCGAACGCCGCCGCCGAGAATTCTTCCGACCGGGTCGGGCAATGCGATCAGTTTTTTCACACCGTCGGCGATCTGCGCAATTCGCGCGGGACTCAACGCCAAACGGTCGAGCATGGATTTCGAAATTCCCGCGACTTCGGCATTGGCAAGGTCTTTGGCGTTTTGCGCAAGAATTTCCGCTTCGTTTTCAATCAAAGCGTCCGCGATCCGCGAAAGTGCGTCGTTTTTCGTCGCAGTACCGGCACAGGAAAGTGCGGTTTCCGCCATGCGTGCGGCATACGAAAGTTCGGCAACCGTTTTCATCTTCTGCCCTCCAAGACATCCCAGTGGGTGATATTGTAAAATGGATCGTTCCACGTCGTTTCGACATTCGAATATGCACCACGCGTGACCAGCGCCGTCGAGGTTTCAAACCCGAGTGTAAAGAACGGCAACTCCGTCCGATATGCCGTGATAAGTGCCTTTCTTGCGTCGTTTCGATCCTCAAACGCCGCTTTCCACGCATCCTTTGCTAATTCCGTTTGATACGCATACGGTGCGGAAAAGCCGAGTTTTCCGCACGAAAGCAACGTCGAAAAATCCAGATCCGCCGTCAATTCCGTTTCCAGATAGCAGAGATCATAACTGCCGGAATTCAATGCGTTTTGAAATTTTTTATCGCTATAAAGCGTGATATTCACTGTAATTCCGCATTCTGCAAACCGATTTACAATCATTTGGCAGGCATCGCGTTTTTTCATATTATCGCGGTTGACGATCAATTCGAGCGTGACCTGCGAATAGGATCCATAGTAATCAATGGCGCCGTCGCCGTTATTGTCGCGGTATCCGAGTTCGGATAGTGCAAATTTGATCTCAGCCGCCGATTTTTCGGAAAACGACGCAGATTGTTCGGGTGCGCCCGTGGCAGAAAGGTCGCCCTCAAAGGCATCCTCTGCGATCTCCGAACGGGGCAATGCGGAATCGATAATCGTGCGAACACCGGCATTGGAAAGAAATCCACAAGCCGAATTGATCCCCATGCAGTGGATGATCGGCGACGGATTACTATGACGATCAAAAATCCCGGAAAAATAAATCGAACCTGCCGAGGTCGTATCGCTGACCGCCACCGTGATCTGATGCGATTCCACAGCACGCATATATGCGTCATTGTCGGCGATCTCGACCACCGTTAAACGCTTTATTTTCTCGCTTTCGCCCCCATGATAGTCATCAAACGCTCCGAGCATCTGCGTGTTGTCCTTGGTGACAAATCGGAACGGTCCGGTGCCCGACGGGAAATCGCCGTCGCCATCACCGACCGGGACGATCGGCGTGATAAGTTTTGACGGCAGACCTGCATCCACGGAATAGGTATGAACAGTCAGCGTGAATTCGTCGACCGCTTCGACGGAAGCGACATTTTCAAGCAAACTCGACCAATATCCCCCGAAGGATTTCGCAAACCGGATCGAGTACACCGCATCTTCGGCGGAAACAGTCTCGCCGTTATGGAAGCGGACATTCTTTTTCAAACGGATCGTCCATACATTGCCTTCCGCAGAATAATTTTCGCAAAGCATATGACTTGCCGAAAGATCCGGCGCAATCTCAAACAAGCCCTCATATACGAGTTGAAGCGTCTGCTGATTGATCTTGATCTTCGACGAAAACGGGTTTTTGCGTTCACCGCTTATCCACGCCACGCCGGGGGTATGAACGGAAACGGCGGTCGTCGTCGATGTTGACGGCGTATCCTCCGTTTCGGGGGGTGCCACGTTTTTTGTTCCGCAGGAAGAAAGAAGCAGAAGACTCATCAACGCCAGAAAAAACGAAAATATTCTTTTTTTCATGGAAATCAGCCTCCTTTCTTTCATTGATCAGTTCATTTCAGCGCAAAAAATGCCGCCATGCTTCCCCTAGACGCACCCTGGCGGCGATGGGAAAAGAAATCCGCCCCGCAGCAGGTGCAGGCGGTGCTGATACAGATATTCTCACGTTTTACGCCCGCACGCATAAGGGTTTCGGCAATGATGCCGCCGATATCGACTTTGAATTTTTCACCGAACGGCAGGCAATATTTGTCCGTCCATTCACCGAGGGATGCACACATTTCCGTCGGCACGTCATCCCTTGTTTCAAAGCAGCATTGACCGATTCTCGGGCCAATGGCGGCGATCAGATCATCGGGATCGGAGACGTATTCGTCCTGCATTGATTCGACCGTTCTTGCGGCGATTCCCTTTGCCGTTCCACGCCACCCGGAATGAGCAAGACCGATCGCCTTTTTGACGGGATCCAATAAAAAAACGGGCGCACAATCCGCGTGATGCGTCAAAAGTACCTTTCCCGAAACATTGGTGACCATGCCGTCATAACCGTCCGCGATGCCGAAATCGTTTTCACGTACTACGCGAATTCGGCAATTATGCACCTGCTTCCCGCTGACGATCCGATCAAACGAAACGCCGAGGAGTTTTGTCATGCGTTCGTGATTTTCGCGAACAGCATCGGGATCATCACCACGCGAAAAACTCAGGTTCATCGTTTCAAAAATTCCCTGCGAAACACCGCCGAATCTCGTCGAGAACGCGTGGACACACAACCCCGACGCGTCAAGCGTCGGAGCCGTGTAGTAAACGATATTACCTGAGTTTTTTCGGTTAAAATCCATTTTTAATCAAAAACCTATTACTTTTTGAGGTTTGCTCTCAAACGAAGTGTATGATCGAGAATGCGCTTGCGGATACGAAGTGACTTCGGCGTGACTTCGAGCAATTCGTCATCGCCGAGGAATTCGATGCACTGTTCCAAACTCATGATA
The DNA here is from genome assembly GCA_002315595.1 of Clostridiales bacterium UBA1758. GTDB lineage: Bacteria > Bacillota > Clostridia > Oscillospirales > UBA1758 > UBA1758. Next base: position 37,189 of record DCHG01000061.1, read on the forward strand.
CGCGGCGGAGTCAGGCGAAGTGCCTCATCGGAGCCCGCGGCACGCATATTGGTGAGGTGCTTGGTTTTGCAGACATTGACGTTGATATCGTCGGTTTTCGGGTTGATGCCGATGACCTGACCGGCATAAACGCGTTCCGCCGCACCGACAAAGAGAATCCCGCGTTCCTGCGCATAGAAAAGGCCGTACGCAGATGTATCGCCGGTTTCAAATGCGACAAGTGAGCCGGTCGCACGACGGTCAATGTCGCCCTTGTACGGGGCATAGCCGTGGAACACGGAACTCATAATGCCTTCACCTCGGGTATCGGTGAGAAAATCATTTCGATAACCGAACAGACCGCGGGACGGAATGTAGAATTCGATCTTCATGCGGTTGCCTTCCGGCTGCATATTGAACATTTCGGCTTTTCTTGTGCCGAGTTTTTCCATAACCGCACCGACGCAATCTTCCGGAACATCGACGACGAGTTCTTCGATCGGTTCATAGGTCTGTCCTTCGACCTCTTTATACAGAACGCGGGGCGTAGAAACCTGGAATTCATAGCCTTCACGACGCATATTTTCGATGAGGATGGAAAGGTGCATTTCACCGCGACCTGCGACATTGAACGAATCGGTGGTGCCGACTTCGTTGACGCGGAGAGAAACATCGCGCAAAAGTTCTTTGAATAGTCTGTCGCGAAGATTGCGGGAAGTGACATATTTACCTTCCTGTCCACAGAACGGCGAGTCATTGACGGAGAAGGTCATTTCGACCGTCGGCTCGGAGATCTTGACAAACGGCAACGGCTCGACGGCATTCGGATCACAAAGTGTGTTGCCGATGGTGATGTCTTCAATGCCGGAAAAACAGACGATATTGCCGGCAGTGGCGGATTCGACCTGTACGCGGTTCAGCCCTTCGAACTGATAAAGAGCCGTGATGCGTCCTTTATAGGAAACATTCGGATCGTGGTAGTCGCAGATGCTGACATCCATATTTGTTTTGATCATGCCGGTTTCAACGCGACCGATGCCGATTCGACCGACATATTCGTTGTAGTCAATGGAAGACACAAGTAGCGAAAGCGGGCTTTCGACATCGGCTTCCGGCGCGGGAATGTATTCGAGGATTTTGTCGAACAACGGAGTGAGATCGGTGCCGACCTCGCTCTGTTTGTAGGATGCAAGACCTTCGCGTGCAATGCAGTAGATGAACGGGGAATCGAGTTGTTCATCGTTTGCACCGAGTTCAAGCAGAAGTTCGAGAACCTCGTCCTCGATCTCACCCGGACGGGCATCAGGACGGTCGATTTTATTGATGACGATAATAACGGGATGACCGAGGTCAAGTGCTTTTTGCAGAACAAAACGCGTCTGCGGCATCGGGCCTTCGGCGGCGTCAACAAGCAAGATAACGCCGTTGACCATTTTGAGAATGCGTTCGACTTCGCCACCGAAATCGGCATGTCCCGGGGTGTCGACGATATTGATCTTCACGCCCTTATAATTGGCAGAGGTGTTTTTGGCAAGGATCGTAATACCGCGTTCACGCTCGATGTCATTCGAGTCCATGACGCGGTCATTGACGACCTGATTTTCACGAAATACACCGCCCTGTTTGAGCATCTGATCGACGAGTGTCGTCTTGCCGTGGTCAACGTGGGCGATAATTGCAACATTTCTTAAACTATTGTCTTTCAAAAGATAGTGCCCCTCTCGAGAATGGATCTAAAATTTTAACAATTCATTATACTATAAAAAAACGAAAATTCCAATGAAATTGTTGATATTTTTTTAAGTTTGCAGTAAAATTATTTTGTATAAAAGATACCATTTTACATGAAAGGCACGGTTTTATAAGCCCAAAAATGAAAATTACCGATTCTCATGCGCATATCTTTCCCGCAAAGATCGCCGAAAAAGCAACGATCTCCATCGGGCAATTTTACGACTTATCGATGAACGGCGTCGGCTCCGCCGAAAATCTGATCAAAAGCGGCGACGAGATCGGCGTTTCAAAATATCTCGTCTGTTCCACTGCAACCCGTCCCGAACAAGTTCACGCGATCAACGATTTTATCCATGCCGAACAATCCGCGCGCCCCGGAGTATTCTATGGCTTCGGCACCGTCCATGTCGGTTTGGATGACATAGAAGCCGAAGTCGAACGCATCAAGGTGCTGGGACTTTACGGCATTAAACTTCATCCCGATTTTCAACAGACAAACATTGATGAGGGAAAAATGCTTCCCGCCTATCGCCTTGCGGCGGAATACAAACTGCCGATCCTGTTTCACATGGGCGATCCGCGGTACGATTATTCGGCGGCGTGGCGACTTGCAAATCTTTTGGAAAAAGTACCGACACTGACGGTGATCGCCGCACATCTCGGCGGATTTATGGCGTGGGATGAGGCGATGAAATATCTTCCCACCGGCTCGGTTTGGACGGATACCTGCTCGTCGATGTCTATGATGTCACCCGATCAGGCAAAAATACTCATCGAACACTTCGGCTTCGACCGTGTAATGTTCGCAAGTGATTTTCCGATGTGGAAACATCAACGCCAACGCGATGTTTTTGACTCTCTCGGCTATTCCGATGAAATCCGCCAGGCGATCTACAACGACAATTTCTGTCACTTGCTGAAAATCAAGGATTGACAAAACCGCCCGATCGGTCATTATTTTGACCAATCGGGCGGTTTTTTATCACGATTTCTTGGAAATATCGATTTTCCCATCGATAACGGAGATCGTCACGGTATCACCCGCAGATGCCTTTCCGTCAAGCATGAGAAGTGCCACGGCGTCTTCGACCTCGGTCTGAATAGTGCGACGAAGCGGTCTTGCACCGTACGCGGGATCATATCCTTTGTCCGCAAGCCATGTGATCGCATCCTCCGTCCATTCGAGTTTCACGCCCATATCAGCCATCCTGCGATTGACCTGTTCGAGCATGATCGACGCGATCTGCGTGATCTCGCCCCGTTCCAACTGATGGAAGACGATGATATCATCGACGCGATTGAGAAATTCAGGACGGAACGCACGCTTCAACTCGCCCATCACTGCTCCGCGAAGTTCTTCTACGGATGTCGTTTCGCCGGACTGTCCGCCGAAGCCCAACGAGCGACGCTCGGTCAGATTTCTTGCGCCGACGTTCGAGGTCATCACTATGATCGTGTTTTTGAAGTCAACCTTTCGTCCCTGCGAATCCGTCAAAATACCGTCCTCAAGGATCTGCAACATAATATTGAACACATCGGGATGCGCCTTTTCGATCTCATCGAACAACACCACGGAGTACGGATGACGGCGTACCTTTTCGGTGAGTTGACCGGCATCCTCATAACCGACATATCCCGGAGGCGATCCGATTAGGCGCGAAACCGTATGTTTTTCCATATATTCGGACATATCAATGCGGATCATACTGTTTTCGTCACCGAACATCGCCTCAGCAAGTGCCTTCGTCAATTCGGTCTTGCCGACACCCGTCGGACCGAGGAAGATGAATGATCCTACCGGTCGCTTCGGATCCTTGAGTCCCACACGTCCACGACGGATGGCGCGTGCCACGGCGGAAACGGCGTCGCTCTGTCCGATGACGCGTTTATGCAGTTCTTCCTCAAGTTTGAGCAACCGTTGTGATTCGGTTTCGGTCAGTCTTGCGACCGGGATACCCGTAGACTGTGCGATGACTTCCGCGACATCCTCTGGATCGACCTGACGATCGGTGCCGGAATTCGTCTTTTCCCACGCACCGCGTTTGGAGTCCAGTTCTTCCCGATACTGCTTTTCGGCGTCACGCAAGGTCGCGGCGCGTTCAAAATCCTGATTGCGGACGGCTTCTTCTTTCTCCTGCTCGGTCTTTTTCAGTTTTGCTTCCAACTCTGCAAGATCGGGCGGAGCGACAAGTCCCGCAAGACGCACACGAGATGCGGCTTCGTCAATGAGGTCAATCGCCTTGTCAGGCAAAAATCTATCGGAAATATAACGCGTCGAAAGTTTGACGGCGGCAACGATCGCATCATCGGTGATTTTGACCTTGTGATGTGCCTCGTATTTGTCACGAAGACCTTTCAAAACCTCGATCGACTCGTCCTCACTCGGCTCACCGACAACAACGGGTTGAAATCTGCGTTCCAGTGCGGCATCCTTTTCGATATGACGACGATATTCATCAAGGGTGGTTGCACCGATGATTTGAATTTCACCACGGGAAAGTGCGGGTTTTAGAATGTTCGCCGCATCAATTGCGCCTTCCGCCGCACCCGCGCCGACAATGGTATGAAGTTCGTCGATAAAGAGGATGACATCCTTTGCCTTCGTCACTTCCGTAATAGCGGTCTTGATGCGTTCCTCAAATTCGCCGCGGTATTTGGTACCCGCGATCATTCCCGTGAGATCAAGCGAAAAAATGCGCTTGTCTTTCAGGGTTTCCGGCACGTTGCCCGCAACCACACGCTGGGCAAGTCCTTCGACGACAGCGGTCTTTCCGACGCCCGGATCGCCGATGAGAACGGGGTTGTTTTTTGTACGACGGGAAAGAATTTGAATAATCCTTGCAACTTCCTCTTCCCTGCCGATGACAGGGTCGAGTTTGCCTTCCTTTGCCATGGCGGTCAGATCACGACCGAACTGTTCAAGGGTTTTGGTGGAAGTTTTCTTTGATCCGCGGCTTTCCCTTCCCGCACCCGCAGGGGCAGGTTCGTTCTGTTCCTCGGATTCTCCACCGAGCGAATCGACCAGATCGTTGTAGAGTTGGTTGAGGTCGACACGCATTGCCGCAAGAAGTCTTGCCGCAATGCAATCGCTTTCGCGCAAAATGCCCATTAAAAGATGCTCCGTTCCGACATAACTGTTGCTAAGACGGGATGCTTCGCCAAAAGAAAGTTCCAAAATTCTCTTGGTACGGGGCGTCATCCCCTGCACCGCATCGGAGGTGTAATCGCCCTTGCCGACGGCTTCAATGACACGCGTCATGAGTGTTTCGTACTCCACGCCTGCTTCGTTCAGAAGTTTCGCCGCCACTCCTTCGCCCTCTTTGACAAGTCCGAGAAGCAGATGTTCACTGCCGATATAATTGTGTCCCAAAGCGGTTGCGGCGTCATGTGCCAGACGAAGCACATTTTCCGCACGTTCCGTAAATCTGTTATTGAACATCATTGTTTATCATTCCTTTCAAAGGATCAGAATTTTCCCAATTTCTCACGGAGAAGTTTTGCACGCGCAAGATCCCTTTCACGCGGCTGAATTGCCTTTCCGTCGGAGATCGACGCCGGCATCACGCGCCAAATTAACTCGTCGATCTCATCGTAATCCACATTCACGATCTTCGGAATTCCGCCGCGCATCTCAAATAGAAGCGCAAGTGCTTCATTCGTCGATATAATCACTGCGTGTCCGAGTGTTCCGATTGCACGGAAAACTTTATCCCTTTTCGCATCCGGATCGCGTTTTTCTTCGTTTTCCGAGATTTTTCGTTCTTTTTCGATGATCTGCCCTACAACACTCGAAAGCCCTTTGACGATCTCGTCCTCACTCACGCCGAGGCTTTCCTGATTGGAGATCTGATAGACGCCGAACGACGCTTCACTGCCCTCGCCGTACATTCCGCGGACGGTGTAGCCGATTTTTTGTGCCGAGGTAATTAGTCCCTCCATCGCGCCCGATTCGGTCAGTCGCGGCAGATGCATCATCACCGATGCGCGCATCGCACATCCGAGGTTTGTCGGACAATGCGTCAAATAGCCGAGATCTTTGTCAAAACTGTACGCAAGTCTTTCGTTGATGAGATCGTCGATCTTGTCGGCGGCTTCATACGCTTCGCGGATGCAAAGGCCGGGGTAGATCACCTGAATACGAAGGTGATCTTCCTCATTGATCATGATCGAAACCGCCCCGTCATCGGAGATCAGCGCGCCTCTTGTGCGTCCCGTTTGCAACATTTCGGGGGAGATGAGATGGCGTTCCATCAGGCTCCTTGCGGCAAGTTCACTTTCGTTTGCGAGATCATGCCACCGAAAGTGCGTTCCCACTGCAGAGGATTCCACCGCATTTCGAACATCCGCGATGATCTTTTTCGCTTCCTCGTCGCCGAGTTTTCCGGGGAACGGATGCCCAGCAATATTGCGGGCAAGTCGCACACGCGTCGAAACGACAACACCGCGTTCTGCGCCGATCTGTTTGAAAATTTCGCTCATTTCGTTTCGCCCCCGTTCATTTGCTTCAATTCATCACGGATTGCCGCGGCACGTTCAAAGTTTTCCGCATTGATCGCCTTGGTCAGTTCCTGCTTCAATTCTTCCTCACGGCGTGCCTTGCGAAGGTCGGCATCCGCACCGTGCGGGAGTTTCCCGCGGTGTATTCCGCCGCGATGTATTTGGTTGATATACGGGCGAAGTTGCGCTTTGAATGTTTCATAACACTGTCCGCAACCGACGCGACCGCTTTTGCGGATCTCGGCAAGTGTTGCGCCGCATCCTTCACACCTTGCGATCTGTTTTTCAATGACGGTCGGACGGAAAATATCGAAAATTCCCGATTCAAACGGATTCAGTGTGAATCCACCGAAACCTCCGAAGTCGTCAAATCCCTCGTTTTTCATGATCTCTGCGGCACATTCGGCACAAAGATCAAAGACGCGTTTTTTACCGTTGATATTTATCTCATAATGTCCGGTCGCTTCATGTTTACCACAATTTGTGCAAAGCATTTCAATCACTCCTTAATGCTGTTTTGCAAGTGCCAAAAGGCAACGTTTAAAAATGTCGGCGCGGATGGCGGGACGCAATTGCGGAATTGCCTCGGCAAGCGATGCTTCGGAGATCGCCGCATCAATGATCCGCACCTCGCGGGCTTCCGCCACGCCACAGTTCATGAGGTTTTTCATAATCGCACGGGCAGTCGGCACATCGAGTTCGTTCCCGATCGAATTCACCGCGTGCATAATCACATCCGCGGGGCTGATCGTGACGCGTGAAATCCTGATGTATCCGCCACCACCCCTTCTGCTTTCGATCATATAACCGCGTTCCGGCGAAAATCTCGTCGACAGAACATAATTGATTTGACTCGGAACGCAACCGAAACGGCTTGCCAACGCAATGCGTGAAAATTCGGTGCTTCCTTCTTCCGCACTCAAAACCTCATCTATAAAATTAGCAATCGTATCTGAAATACCCATTTTGTCACCTCGTGTTTGACTTTGACTATCTTTGACTTTAATTATATTATAGCACGACTTTTCAAAATGTCAACACTAAATTTGACTTTTTTTGACCAATATTTTTACGGTTTTTTTCACCTCTATTTTAATCGCTTTCCGCCGTCTTTATGCCTACGCTTGACAAAATTTAATAATGAAACCATAATATCGTTAAATGATATTGTGAAACGATATTGCAGGAGGTCGCTTATGCCGAAAAAAGCAATGGTGGTCCTGACGGAAACGATGTTCTATGTGCTCATGGCGTTTCGTGACAGTGAAATGTGCGGGATCGACATTGCCGAATTCATCGAATCTCGCACAAACGGTCGAGTAAAGATCGGTCCGGCGACGCTATACACGATTCTCGGGAAATTTGAAAAAGAAAAACTCATCACCGAAATCAATGTTGAAGGACGCAAGCGCACCTACCGGATCACCGCAAGGGGTACAGATGTTTATGAAACGGAACTGACGCGACTGAAAGCCTGCATTTCGGACGCGGAGGAGGAAAAATGAATAAAAATCAGAGTCAGCGAATTCATCGAATTCCGCCCTGCCCCGCATACGATTTTGCGGGGACAGAAATTTGGCTGACCGAAATGGCGGAAAAAGGATGGTTTTTGGCAGAAGACGGCTTCTTTTGCGGGATTGCGACCTTTGAACGCGGTCAACCCCAAACGGTTAAGTACCGTTTGGAAGCCACGCAGACCATGCAAAATCTTTGGTCGGATCATAACGGTGAGCCCGATCGGGAGCAAGTCGAATTATTCGAACAATATTCGTGGAAATATATCGCAAAGCGCGAGCATTTTTACATCTTTCGAAGCCTTGATCCTTCTGCACGAGAGCCAAACACCGATCCCGAAGTCCACGCACTTGCGTTGAATTCCGTCAAAAAGCGTCAATGGATCGCCGTGATCCTGTCGATTTTCCTACTCGTTGTGTACCCACTTGCGGCAACTCGCGGATGCCCTCTTTGGGCGGCGGTCTCCGTCGGTGCGCGGTGGGCGGCTGTTTGGATTTTGTTCGCCGCATTGGTGCTTTTCGGGGAAATCCGCGCCTTTATTTCCCTGAAAAGGACTCAAATTTCCCTGTCGAGCGAAGGCGTGATTTTTCAAAATACATTGACGCGGAGAAGAGTTTTCGCATTTTTCGCTCAAAAAACTGCAAAGTTCATTGCGATTGTTGCCCTGATCGGTACAATCCTGCCGATGTGGATGAATTCTGTCACGGGCGATGACAAACTCCCGCTTGCCGACTATCGCGGTGAAATTCCGTTTGCCACAATCGCGGATTTTGCGGGCGAAGGCTATTCGGATTACACGATGACCATGACGGGGCTAACGCCCGATTTCAATGCGATTGAAAAACGCTCCGATCTACTCGCTCCGTGTAATATTGATTATGTCGAACACGCCAACGTCAAAACCGCAGACGGCTACACAATCGACGGCGGACTATATGTCAATTACTATGAATTGCAGGGCGAAAACACGGCACGGCTTCTTGTGAAGGAATTGTACCGCTACGACAAAATCAATCACAACATCGACGAAATTCTATCCCTAGATCTCCCGGCAGATCGGGTGGTCGCGTTTATCGACCGAATTCACTTCCCGACGGTCATCATTCAAAAGGGAAATATCGTCGTGCGCGCCTATTTTTATCAGACCACGGAATTCTACTCCGTCCCGATCGAAGACTGGGCGGAGATCCTTTGCGAAAGAATTTCGCATAAAAACTGAACTTTGATATACAGAAAACAAAACACATCTCTCCGAAAACTCGGCGAGATGTGTTTTGCGGTTACTCATTTATTTCCCGAACGCATCCTGTTTTGCGGGGCTTGCACGTTTTTCAAGATCCGGGAAACGGTGTTCAATCGCTGCCATAGAGATTTCAATATCCTCCTCCGCCTCGTCCGAGGACATACAACCGATCGTTACCATATCCTGCGGACGGATGGTATTCCATGAAAAGTTGAGTCCGACATACGGCGTGCAACGCCCAGCCGCCATCGGTTTGATTGTCATAACAGGCTTTTTCGCATCGTGGATGATGCGGGAAACCGTTTCGATCTCGACCTGCATCAAAAATCCCATCGCATTATAGATCTGAATATACGTTTCGACATCATAGCCGTTTTCATCGGAATAGACGATCATTTCCGGCATATGTGCGGAAAGTCCGGGGATCATACCCGCATCGCGGATCATTTTGGTGTAGTCGTCCAAACGGTCAATGGAGTGTCGGTTTTTGCAAACAAGTTGTTCGCACGCGGCATGGTGGATCAGACAAAATGTCGAACCAACCTCGGCGCTGTGTTTAACCGCTTTTTCCGCTTCGCGACGACCTTCGGCGTTGTCGTCCACATTCAAACACGGCGTATCGACGATGATGATATCCTTGCCGGTCTTTTGTTTTGTTTCTTCCACCGCCCAAATCAACAACGGCGAGGTCGAATACGGCGCCATCAATGTGTCAACGCCGTGAGAAAGGAAGGTTTCAAGCATATTTGAAATCTTTTCGGTCGTATCATGGGCGCATTTGATTGCACGATCCTGCGCCGGAGAACGGTGGCTGTAACCGAGAATCCAGTTTGTGCCGATGATCATCCTCGAAAGGGATTTGCCGGCAACAGTCGTACGCGGAAACATTTTTTCCATATTCATTACTCCTTTTCATTGATTGATCCGTTTTCTTCATTATATCACAATTTTTTCAACATTCAACATTTTTTGCCATCTTGCAGGCTCTGTTTTCAGGTGATATAATATGGGTATCCTATCATCATATGAAAGGAAATCTCAATATGAAATTTGACGATATGCCGTATTCCCGCCCCGATGTGGAAAAGACCAAGGCGGATGCCGCCGCCATCATCGAACGCATCAAAAATGCACCTGATTTTGCCGCCGCAGACGCCGCAATGATGGAATTTGAGAACCTTTCCGGTCACATCGGTACCCTTGCCACACTTGCGACCGTCCGTCATCAAATCAACACCACCGATGAATATTATAACGCTGAAAACGACTTCTGTGATGAGCAGATGCCGCTTCTCGAAGAAGTCTGGCAAGCCGAAATGATGGCGATGTATGAATCAAAATTCCGCGCCGATTTCGAAAAAAAATACGGCTCCCTGATGTTCAAAAACATCGAGATCCAGTTGAAAACCTTCTCGCCGGAAATCGTCCCGGATATGCAGGAAGAAAACAAGTTGTCGAGCGAATACGACAAACTTATCGCCTCCGCTCAGATCCCGTTTGAGGGCGGCGTCTACACATTGTCGCAAATGACGCCCTTCAAGCAGTCCGCAGACGATAAAATTCGCCGTGCCGCATGGGAAGCCGAGGGGCAATTCTACCTTGACCACGGTGAAGACCTCGACCGCATTTACGACGAACTTGTCAAACTCCGCACCAAAATGGGGCGTAAACTCGGTCGCAAGGACTTTGTGGAACTCGGCTATGACCGTATGAATCGCAATTGCTACACCCGTGAGGATGTGGATAAATTTCGTGCCGCGATCGTCAAATACATCGTTCCCACCGCAAATGAATTCTATCGTCGTCAGGCGAAGCGTCTCGGATTTGACTACCCGCTGACATTTTCGGATATGGCGATCGATTTTCGTGGCGGAAACGCAAAACCGCAGGGTACCTCGGACGACATTCTTGCCACCGCTAAAAAATTCTATCATGAACTTTCGCCCGAAACCGCGAAATTCATTGATATGATGTACGAAAACGAATTGTTCGACGTCCTCAGCCGCAAAGGGAAAGCGGGCGGTGGCTTCTGTACCGACATTCCAGATTACAAATGCCCGTTCATTTTCGCCAACTTCAACGGCACGCAGGGCGATGTTGAGGTCATGACGCACGAAGCCGGACACGCTTTTGCGGCATACACCGCAAGTGTGCTCGACATTCAGCCTTCCTCTAACCAAAGCCCAACGCTCGAATCCTGCGAGATCCACTCTATGTCGATGGAATTCTTCTCATGGCCATGGGCGGATGAATTTTTCGGCAAAGACAATCGTAAATTCCGTTACAGTCACCTTGCCGGCGCGATCACCTTCCTGCCCTATGGCACGATGGTCGACCATTTCCAGCATAGCGTCTACGACAACCCGGATTGGACTCCCGCACAACGCCACGATGAATGGCGTCGTCTGCTGGGTATTTATATGCCGTGGGTGAAACTCGGCGAAATCCCGTTCTACGGCGACGGCAAAGGCTGGCAACGCCAAATGCACATCTATCAAGTGCCCTTCTACTACATTGACTACTGTCTTGCACAGACGGTCGCCCTTGAATTCTGGGCACTGATGCAGGAGGATCGTACTTCTGCATGGAAACGCTACTACGAACTCGTCAAACAAGCCGGCACCAAAACCTTCGACGGTTTGGTGCAATCCGCAAACCTCGACACACCGTTCGGCGATGCTGCGCTCAAACATGTTGCAGACGCCGCAATGAAGTGGATCGTAGAAAACGATGTTTCCGATATTCAATAATTCATATATATTAGGAGGATTAACATGAACAACACACCCGAATTGAAAATCGGTATTGTCGCCGTCAGCCGTGACTGCTTCCCCGAAGCGCTTTCCGTCAACCGCCGCCGTGCTTTGATCGACGCATACACGAAAAAATACGGCAACACCGAGATCTATGAATGTCCGATCTGCATCGTTGAGAGCGAGATCCACATGACACAGGCGCTGGAAGACATCAAAAAAGCGGGCTGCAACGCCCTCTGCGTCTATCTCGGCAACTTCGGACCGGAAATCAGCGAAACCCTTCTTGCCAAGCATTTTGACGGCCCGAAAATGTTCATTGCCGCCGCCGAAGAAACCAAGGGCAACCTGATCGGCGGACGCGGTGACGCGTACTGCGGTATGCTGAACGCAAGTTATAACCTCAAACTCCGCAACATCCATGCCTACATCCCCGAATATCCCGTCGGTGATGCCGAAGCCTGCGCCGATATGATCCACGAATTTGTTCCGATCGCAAAGGCGGTCTATGCGCTTGAAAACCTGAAAATCATCAGTTTCGGTCCGCGTCCGATGAATTTTCTTGCCTGCAACGCCCCGATTAAGCAACTTTACAACCTCGGCATCGAAATCGAGGAAAATTCCGAACTCGATCTCTTTGAAGCGTTCCACAAACACGACGGCGATAAACGTATCCCCGCCATCGTTGCGGAAATGGAAGCCGAACTCGGCAAGGGCAATATGAAACCCGAAATTTTGCCGAAACTCGCCCAATATGAGTTGACGCTAAAAGACTGGATCGAACAGCATCGCGGCTATCGCAAATATGTTTGCATTGCTGGAAAATGCTGGCCTGCCTTCCAAACGCAGTTTGGCTTTGTTCCGTGCTATGTTAATAGCCGCCTTGCCGCACAGGGCATCCCGGTTTCCTGCGAAGTCGACATCTACGGTGCGCTCAGTGAATTCATCGGCACCGTCGTCAGCGATGATGTCGTCACGCTTCTCGATATCAACAACACCGTTCCCACCGATATGTACCGTCAGGACATCGAAAAGACATACGATTATACCTCCTGCGACACCTTTATGGGCTTCCACTGCGGAAACACCGCATCCAAAAAACTGTCCTTCTGCGAAATGAAGTACCAGATGATTATGGCGCGCACGCTGCCCGAAGAAGTCACGCAGGGAACGCTGGAAGGCGATATCGCCCCCGGAGAGATCACATTCTTCCGTCTGCAAAGCACCGCGGATAATATTTTGCGTGCGTACATCGCCGAAGGTGAAGTCCTGCCCGTCAAGACCTGCTCTTTCGGCTCGATCGGCGTCTTTGCAATTCCCGAAATGGGACGCTTCTATCGCCACGTTTTGATCGAGGGTGGCTTCCCTCATCACGGAGCCGTCGCATTCGGTCATTTCGGAAAGCAACTCTTTGAGGTCTTCAAATACATCGGCGTTATTCCGGAAGAGATCGGCTACAACCAGCCGAAGTCCGTCCGCTATAAAACCGAAAATCCATGGGGTTAATGATGAACTATTATATCGGCTTGGATGTCGGCACTTCGTCGTTAAAGGCGATGCTGATCACAGACGATCAGATCGTTGCCGTCGCTTCCCGCGATTACCCGCTTTCTTTCCCAAAACCCGGTTATGCCGAGCAAGATCCGGAAGAATGGTGCGCCGCCTGCATTTCCGCAATCAAAGAACTCTTGTGCGGAATTGACACAACCTGTGTCCGTGCCATCAGTTTTTCGGGACAGATGCACGGTCTTGTCGCTTTGGATGAAAACGACCGCGTTCTTCGCCCTGCAATTTTATGGAATGACGGCAGAAGTGTGGATGAAGTCGCTTATCTCAACGATACTGTCGGAAAGGATTTTCTTCTCGACAATACCGGCAACATTGCCTTTGCGGGGTTCACGGCACCAAAACTTCTTTGGATGAAACGAAATGAGCCAGGGCTTTTTGAAAAGATCCGCAAAATCCTTCTGCCGAAAGATTATGTTGCATTCCGCCTTTCGGGCGTTTTTGCGACCGATTGTTCCGATGCGGCGGGGACGCTATATTTTGACACGAAACATCGTCGTTGGTCAAAGCCGATACTCGACCTTTTGGAAATCGACGAAACGATGTTGCCCGTCGTTCACGAAAGTTATGAAACGATAGGCTTGATTTTGCCGGAACTTGCGCTTGAACTCGGGCTTTCCGACGATGTGAAAATCGTCATCGGTGCCGGTGACAACGCCGCTTCCGCCTTCGCAACCGTCAATGACGGCGACTGCAACATCTCACTCGGCACTTCCGGCACGGTATTTGTATGTTCCGATGATTTTCACTGTGCGAGGGACAGTGCAATTCACGCTTTTTGTACCGCAAACGACAAGTATCATTTTCTCGCCTGCACTTTGACCGCTGCAAGTTCCCAAAAATGGTGGGTAGAGGACATCATTAAGTCGGATTATTCTTCTGTCGCGGTGGACGAATTCATCGGAAAATCCGATGTTCTGTTCCTTCCGTACCTAATGGGGGAACGCTCGCCCGTCAATGATACGAATGTGCGCGGTGTTTTCGCGGGGCTCTCAATGAATACTACGCGTGACGAAATGAGTCTTGCCGTTCTTGAAGGTGTTTCATTCTCACTTAAACAAAATATCGAAATTATGCGTTCGATGGGCGTAAAGATCAATGCTTCGAGAGTTTGTGGCGGTGGTGCAAGAAATCGAACTTGGCTGACACTTCTTGCAACGATTCTCAACCTCGATTTGATGCTTCCAGAATATGAGCAAGGCGGCGTTTTGGGTGCTTGTCTTCTCGCTGCAAAAGGTTGCGGCAATGATCTCCGTAATAATTTTTGCGGGATCAGTGAAGTGATCCACCCGGATAATGCTTTAACGGAATTCTATGAAAAGAAATATCAACACTATTTGAAGTTATATCCAATGGCGAGTCAATTGTCGACATAAAATACTAAAATGAAGCGACCAAGGGCAAAATCGTTCTCCTTGGTCGCTTCTTTTTTCTGAATTTTATCGTTCCCAAATGCTTTTGATCACTCCGTGATTATCGCCCTGATATACATCTACGCCGTGAAAGATCTACTCAAATCCGCATTTTCGTAACACGGAAAGCGATGCAATATTTTCCGCATGACAAATCCCATACACTTCGTCAATACCGACTTCCGCGGCAATAACCGGAAGAAATACCCTTACTGCCTCCGTGGCGTTACCGTAGCCGGTATGTTTTTTCGCAAAGTGATAACCAATCTCCCATTTTCCGTCATCCAACGGACAAAGTTGAACATAACCAATATTGTCGTCAATTTTCTTCAAAATGATCGGATACACAAAAGGACCGTCGATTCCCTCGTACTGCGATATTAAAAATGCCAGCGTTTCTTCCGTTTCTTCGACCGTTTCCCACACCTCGTCCGGCACGAATATTCGCATATCATCATCTAACAAATTTTTAGGGACGATCAAAGCCATATCCATCGTAAACTCGATAATCAAAAGTCTTTCGGTTTCAAGCAGCATTTTGACCTCCGAAAGAAGAATTAATCGACAAACTAAAAAAGAAAAAGGCCATCGCGACAGCGATGACCAGGATGTCGGCATCTACCAATTTTCCCGGGCCGTTGCCAGCCAA
>DCHG01000061.1:52617-52755 GCA_002315595.1 Clostridiales bacterium UBA1758
CCTCACCGTAATAAACACCGACTATTTTCTTTTCGTGTACATCTTCATGCACACTCAAAACCGAACAAAGGAGAAGTCAATCAAGAGAGACGAATGAAACGAGAATCGAAGGACAAGCCCTCGGCCTATTAGTATCGG
>DCHG01000055.1:0-12361 GCA_002315595.1 Clostridiales bacterium UBA1758
TCCCTTATGAATACTCGATATGGTCCGAGTGACTGGATTCGAACCAGCGGCCTCTTGAACCCCATTCAAGCGCGATACCAAACTTCGCCACACCAATAGGTAAACGGAGGATAGGCCTTGCCGTCGATAACAAGAGCAGGCTCGCCGTGATATTTTTCGATTCTTGCGGTTGCCATATTCATCTTTCCTTTCTGACTTTGGATTATGAATTCAATATAGCAGAGTTAGACGAAAAGTAAATACTTTTTTGAAAAAGTTCGATTTGTTTCTTTGGCTCATTCTTTGCCCAAAAGACAAAACACTCAAGTCACAGTCCATTTCAGACTGTTTTTCTCAAATTCATGAAGCACCACTCATCGCATAATCGCATGGATATGCGACCCTGTCATGCTTGACAAGCCCAACCAAACAAGGTATAATGGGCTTTAATCAAGCCGACGAAAAGAGGTTAAAAGCATGAATCTGCCGTATCGTATTGTAAACGAACACGCATGGATTTTTCCGGAAGATCGCGTCGGAACGCCCTCCGTTTCCGCGAATCTTCATATTGCCCGAGCCGGAACGGTGCTGACCCAAGTATTAACCGATTACGAACTTTGCGGTACTGTTTCCGCGCGTTTCCGTGTTGACGGCGCAAATGGCGTCACCGTTTTGCCGTTCCGCATGGAAATCGCCCACATCGACAAAAACAGCGCCCCTCGCGGCCTGCCGAATGTGACCGACGATTATGACGAGGTGAAAAGTTTTGTCACGCATCGCGCGCCATTTGATGTTTACGATGTTCTCGTTCCCACGGGCGGCGAGCTTGGCGCCGGAAAAGTCGTTCTCGCCTTTGAATTTTTCGCCGCGGCAAATGCGCCTGTCGGAATCCAGCATATCACTTTGACACTCGAAACGGACGATTTTACACTTTCCGTTCCCGTTTTGCTCAATATTCACCGCGCTTCCATTCCCACTCCCTCTGCCGAAGGCCTCTCCGTCTGCAACTGGATCAAGTGCCGCGCTCTATCGTCAAGCCACGGCGTCGAACTTTACAGCGACGAATACTATGCGCTTCTCCGAAAATACATGAAGCATATGCTTTCGATCCGTTCGACGGTCTTTACCATGATCGACCGTGAGCATGGCGCTTGTGTTACGCCGATTCGCGATGAAAGCGGAAAAATCGTTGATTTCGATCTGACCGAAACCGAAAAACATCTCAAGCTCGCCCGTGAGATGGGCTTTCCGATCATCGCCGGCCCGTTTGTCGCACAATGGCACGAATGGACGGATCACGGCATTTGGCTGCTTTGGGATACCGATACCGAGGTCACCACGCCCGAAGCGTACCGTCAGCTCCGCCTCTACTTCCTTCGCGTGCGCGAAATGATCGAGCGTAATCATTGGGAAAACTGCTACTGGCAAACACTTGTGGACGAACCGCAGGAAAACAGTGAGCTGATGTATCGTGCGGTTGCCTGCATTTGCCGCCGCTTCCTGCCGAATATTCCGATTTCCGATCCGATCGAAACGACGAATGTCGGCGGTGCGCCGGATATTTGGTGCATTAAGCAAGCAACCTTCGAAAAATACCTCGACACCTACCGCGATTATCAGGCAATCGGCGAACGTATGACATATTACACCTGCGGTTTTCCCGCGGGTGATACGATGAACCGCGTTCTCGACCTTCCGTTGAGCGCGGGGCGTCTCACCTTTTGGATGTGCCACCGCTATCATTTGGAAGGCTTTTTGCATTGGGGCTATCATTCCAACGTCGATCGTGAGCACATGAATTTCATGAATATGCCCGCGGGCAATCAAGGGATCGTCTATCCGACGAAGGATGATCTCTATGAAAGTCTGCGCTCGTATCATCAACTCGCCGGTGCGGAGGATTGGGAGCTGCTGAACATCGTCAAAAATCACGATCCCGCCAAGGCCGACGAAATTGTCGCGCTCTGCGCTCGTAGCTTTAACGATTATGAACGTGACCCCGAAAAGCTCGAAGCCGTCCACACACTGCTCCTCGAAGTCGCCGACCGCTATTGCGAGTAATTGATCCCGCAAAATTCATGCCCCCGATGTCGTATCAACCGACACCGGGGGCATTTTTGTATAATTTCTTCTTCATTTGGGTAAGTTATATTTATCACATGACAGGTTGACAAAAATCGTTCTTTGATTTTGTAATTATTTCAAATAAAAAAGTGACGAAAACGGTCAATTTAACCATTTTCGTCACTTTGTGGTCCGAGTGACTGGATTCGAACCAGCGGCCTCTTGAACCCCATTCAAGCGCGATACCAAACTTCGCCACACCCGGATTTCACTACCGATTATTATATCATCCTTCGGATGATAATGCAAGAGTTTTTTTCAAAAGTTGGTGAATTCATGTTTGTAACCATTGTGCGTACTGCTATTTTATATGTTGCTATCATCGTTGCCATTCGCCTGATGGGTAAGCGTCAACTCGGCGACTTGCAACCCGCGGAACTTGTTGTGACCATTTTGATTTCGGAACTTGCCGCCGTCCCGATGCAGGATCCCGGAATTCCGCTACTTTACGGGATCGTACCGATCATCGTCCTACTATCGTTGGAACTTTTGATTGCCGCACTTGCGTTGAAATTTCCCGCTTTGCGTCGATTGTTCGGGGGAAAGACCGATCTTCTCATCTATGACGGAGTCATTGATCAAAACGCGCTACGAAAAAATCTGCTTTCTTCGGATGAGTTGACCGAGGAATTGCGCCTTGCCGGTGCGCCGTCCGTGGAAATGGTACACTCTGCGATCCTTGAAACCAACGGGAGGCTGAGTGTGATACTACGAAATGCCGATCAGCCGCTTACAAATGGCGGTGCAGGCGTACACGGCGAACGTACAGGACTGCCGCTGGTGCTGATCTCTGACGGGCACGTTGTCACGGAAAATATCAAACTGCAAAAAAGAAGCGATCGCTGGTTGGGGGCTCAATTGAAAAAACATCACCTATCCGTTCGTGAAGTGTTTTTGATGATCGCCGATGAATTCGACAATGTTTACATCCTGCGAAAAGAGGAAAACAAATGAAGCAAATGATACTTGCGGTGCTTCTGCTTTTGCTTGTCTGCGTCGGTGCGGGAATCAACACGGCAAAAATAGCAAACTCCGTCGACGGACTGAAAGAAGATGTCCGAGCCTGCCGGGAAGCGATCTTGACCGAAGGCGACACCGCAGAAATAGGGGGGGAACTGACAAAAGATTGGGATAGAGTGGAGGATTGGCTACATTCCGTCATTCGCCATGACGAGATCGATGAGATCACGATGCTCATCGAACGATGCAAAAGTCTGTTGGACACGGGCAATGCCGAGGAGTTCATCACAGAATCGACGGTTTTATTAAAACTTCTTGATCATCTCGGTCAAATGGATCAAATTAAACCCGAAAATATCTTATAAAAATGGGGCGTTGTGTTCAACGCCCCATTCGGTTATTTTGTTTTGGCCGGTCGTCCCGGTTTCTTTTTCAGGGTTTTCAGTTCCGTCATAAACGATTCAACGCTATCAAATTCGCGGTAGACCGACGCAAAACGGACATATGCAACTTCATCAAGATCGCGTAAATGCGCCAAAACCATATCGCCGATTTCTGTCGTCGTGACCTCACGATTGGCGGAATTTTGCATTCTCTGTTCCACAGCGTCGGCGATTTTTTGTAGCGAAGCAAGCCCGACCGGTCGTTTTTCACAGGCACGAAGCATTTTGTCGATGAGTTTATTTTTGTCGAAAATCTGACGCGAGCCGTTCTTTTTGATGACAAGAAACGGCATGGATTCGATTGTTTCATATGTCGTGAAACGGCGACCGCATTCGATACATTCGCGCCTGCGGCGGATACTGTCGTTTTCTTCCACCGGGCGCGAATCCGTAACCTTGCTTTCTTCGCAACCGCAATACGGACATTTCATATAAAAAAGTTCCTCGTTGATATCAAAACTTACCGAGCAGTTTTTCAGCGGCGGCAATCTTTACGGATAATCCGAGAATTTCCGTTGCAATACGCAGATCATCCACAGATGGGAAGGAAGGCGCGATCCGAAGATTGGAATCCTGCGGATCCTTATGATAGGGGAAGGTCGCACCTGCCTCGGTCATCGTCACTCCGGCGTTTTTCATCAATTCAAAGACGCGTTTAGCGCATCCGGGATAAACATCAAGGCTGATAAAATAACCGCCGTGCGGTCTGATCCAATTTGCGATACCCGTTCCTGCCAGTTCCTTTTCTAATCCGTCACAGACGGTGGCGAACTTCGGGGCAAGTAATTTCGCGTGCTTTTTCATATGTGCCGTCAAGCCGTCCGCATCGCCGAAGAAACGGATGTGTCGAAGTTGGTTGACCTTATCCGGACCGATGGTTTGGAAAAACATCTGCTTTTTGAAATACGCAATGTTTTTTTCGCTTGCCGCAAGCAATGCAATACCGCTACCGGGGTATGACATTTTGGAAGTCGACGAGAACATGATCGGCATTTCGGCATTTCCCGCTTTTTCGGCTTCGTCTAGGATGTTGAGCAGACTTTCGCCATGATCGTCAATATCGTGAATACAGTACGCATTGTCCCACATGATACGGAAATCTTTTGATGCGGGCTTTAATGCGGCGAAACGACGGACAACATCGTCGGAATAGGTTACACCCTGTGGATTGGAATATTTCGGCACGCACCAAATTCCTTTAATCGATGCGTCGGATGAAACGAGTTTTTCAACCATATCCATATCGGGACCATCCGCGTGCATCGGAATGTTGATCATTTTGATGCCCATACATTCGCAGATCGCAAAATGGCGGTCGTATCCCGGTACCGGGCAAAGGAACTTCACTTCGTCCAATTTGCACCACGGCGTCGATTCGCCGTCAACGCCGAATTGCATGGCACGCAGAATGAAGTCATACATCATATTCAAACTGGAGTTACCGCCGAGGATCACCTGCTCCGGGCGAACGTCGACGACTTTGGAAAAAAATTCCTTTGCACAGGGCAGACCGTCGACCAAACCGTAGTTTCGGGCGTCAACACCGTCGCATTTCGTTGCTTCTGATGTGGTGACCGCGGTCAGCAGACCCTCGCTAAGGTCGAGTTGTTCGGGGCAAGGTTTTCCACGGGACATATCCAATTTCAGATTTTTATTTTGAAATTCTATATATCGCTTTTGACTGTCACAGAGCAGTGTTTCCAACTGCTCACGAGAATATTGTGTGATTTCCAAAGGTTAATCCCCCAATAATCAATCGAGTGTGCCGGTGGTACGCGGGAACGGAAGCACGTCGCGGATATTCGGGATGCCCGTCAAGTACATGACCATACGCTCAAAGCCGAGTCCGTAACCGGCATGGTGGGTTCCACCGTATTTACGGAGGTTGAGGTACCATTCATAATTTTCGCGCTTCAAACCGCATTCGTTCATGCGGCGGACAAGCACGTCATAGCGTTCTTCTCTCTGGCTTCCGCCGATGAGTTCGCCGATTCCGGGAACGAACAGATCCATTGCCGCAACGGTCTTTCCGTCGTCGTTGAGGCGCATATAGAAGGATTTGATTTCTTTCGGGTAGTTGATTAAAAACATCGGCTTACCCATAACTTTTTCGGTCAGGTATCTTTCGTGTTCGGTTTGCAGGTCGCAACCCCAAAATACCGGGTACTCAAATTCGTCCTTATGCTTCTCTAATATTTTTATTCCTTCGGTGTATTCCATGACACCGAAATCGGAATTGACGATGTGATTGAGGCGTTCCACCAATCCTTTGTCGAAGAAGGTACCGAAGAATTCCATTTCTTCGGGGCAATTTTCAAGGACGTAGGAGATGATATATTTGACCATTTCTTCGGCAAGTTGCATATCGTCGGCGAGGTCGGCAAAAGCAATTTCCGGCTCGATCATCCAAAATTCCGCCGCATGGCGTGCGGTGTTGGATTTTTCAGCACGGAAGGTAGGACCGAAGGTATAGGTCTTTCCGAATGCAAGAGCAAAGGTTTCGGCTTCAAGTTGACCGGAAACGGTCAGATTCGCTTCTTTTTTGAAGAAATCCTGCGAGTAGTCGACTTTGCCGTCTTCGGTTTTCGGAACATTGTTGAGGTCGAGGGTGGTCAGTCGGAACATTTCGCCTGCGCCCTCACAGTCGCTGCCGGTGATCAGCGGAGTGTGTGCATAGACAAATCCACGTTCATTGAAGAATTTATGAATTGCATATGCTGCGGCACTTCTGACGCGGAAGGCGGCACCGAAGGTGTTCGTTCTCGGACGGAGATAAGTGATGGAACGAAGAAATTCCATGGAATGACGCTTTTTTTGAAGCGGATAGTCGGGATCGCTCGTTCCTTCGATTTCAGCAGAGATCAATTTCATTTCAAACGGCTGTTTTGCGTCGGGAGTAGCAATGATTTCGCCGTTGCAAATGATCGAACTGCCGACATTCAGTTTCATCAATTCGACAAAGCCCGGAACATCGGCGTCCGCAACAACCTGCATATTTTTAAAGAAAGAGCCGTCGTTCAGTTCGATAAATCCGAAAGATTTCGAATCACGGATGGTTTTCACCCATCCGGCGACGGTCACTGTTTTGCCCGCATATTCATCCAGTGAACGGAACAGTGCCTTGATCTCTGTACGTTTCATCCGTATTACCATAGCATTCGCAAACGCGAGTGCCCCTTTCTAAACAATCAGTATCATATCAAATTATTATACTCAACTTCGCGTTTTTTTTCAAGAGTTTTTCGGATTTTTTATTCATTAATTTGCGAAATAAGTATGCCGTCGTCCCGTAGTTCGGCGCGCACCTTTCCTTTTCCTGCGATTCCTGCACGATTTGCGTATTCGGACGGGATCTGCAAACGGTTAAATCGGTCTAGCACCAGAAGTTCCTCATGTGAGTTTTCGGATTGTTCGGGATCCTGAATATTGGAAAGTTCCGCACGATAATTGCGGCGGATGATCTCACTCGATGTGCGACCGTCACGGATGGCAACAGTGCGGTCGATAAAATGCGTCATTGAAATATCGTGCGTGACGATCACGATCGTGAGTCCTATTTCGCGGTTCAGTCGTTTGAACATATCCAAAATCGCCGCAGAAGTCTTTGTGTCAACGGCGCCGGTCGGTTCGTCCGCCAAAAGAAGCTTCGGTTGATTGGCGAGTGCGATGGCAATGGCAACACGCTGTTGTTCACCGCCGGAAAGTTCATGCAGACGGTTGTGGGTGCGTTTGCCGAGTCCGACCTCGTCAAGAAGTGCCTTTGCACGGTCGCGGTCGACTTTGCCCGCAAGACGCATCGGAAGTTCGACATTTTCAAGGGCGGTGAGGTAGGGAATGAGGTTTCGGGCGTTGTTTTGCCACATAAATCCTACGGTGCGCTTTTTGAACTCAACGGTTTCCTTTTTGTCGATCGTGAGCATATTGTGCCCGCAAACCGTCAGCGTACCCGCGGTCGGCTTGTCCAATCCGCCGATCATATTCAGCAGTGTCGACTTGCCGGAGCCACTATTGCCGATGATCGCCATCAATTCGCCTTCTTCGACGATGAGGTCGAGTCCCTGCAAGGCGACGACTTCAATATCTTTGGTCTTATAGATTTTTACGAGGTTGTCGCAAAAAATGATCTTTTCTTTCTCAGCCATTGACGATCTCCCCATCGGAAAGCATGAAGACTTTGTCCGCAACATCGACGATATTCGGATCGTGGCTCGTCATGACAATCGTAATATGCTCGTTTTCCACAAGGGAACGGAAAAGTTTGATGATGTGAAGCCCGGAGGTCGAATCCAACTGTGCCGTCGGTTCATCGGCAAACAGAATCTGCGGCTTCGGTGCAATGGCGCGCGCGATCGCAATGCGTTGTTGTTCACCGCCGGAGAGTTCGAACGGCTTGTGTTTGGCACGCTTTTCAAGTCCGACCAGACGCAGACATTCCATGACGCGATCGGGGCGATCCTTGGGCGGAACGCCTGCGATACGAAGTGAAAGTTCCACATTCTCGTATGCGTTCAAAATCGAAATGATCGCAACGGACTGGAATACGATACCGATGTTCTTTTTTCGAAAATCGTCCCTTCCGTGTTCCCCGAGATCGCGCAGTTTTTGATTGCGGAAGTAAACATCACCATCTGTCGGCAGATCAAGTCCGCAAAGGGAATTCAAGAGCGTCGTTTTGCCCGATCCGGAACGACCGCGAAGAACGGTCAGTTTTCCCGCGGGGATTTCGGCATTTACGCCGTGGAGTGCGGTGACAAACCCATTGCCGACTTGAAAACGCCGCGTGACATTTTCGGCGCGCATAATTATTTCGTCCATCTTCGCACCTCCATCAATCTTCGCCCATTTTCAGCGTTTCGTAGATCTTCATTCTCGAAATCATCACGCCGAAAACGGTCAAGCAAATGGCAATCATTGCGCCGATCGCACCGAGCAGTCGGATAAGATCATCCGAAAGTACCGTGACGACGAACGGCGGTATTTGCGTGGTGATATCGGTTGCCATGGATAGCAACGGCACAAACAATGTTGCGGCAAGATTTCCGATTAACACGCCCGCAAGAATATACGCGACAGAAATGAAGATCTGTTCGCAGAACAACATACGGAATACGCCGAATTTGGAAAAGCCCATGCTTCGCAACACGCCGAATTGCAGGAATTTTTCACGAATGGCAAGCAACCAGTAGATTAAAAATCCCGTTGCACTGATTGCCATCGTGATCATAAACGAAAGCGTCAGACTTCCGTTGATGCCTTTGAGAAGCGGATCGTTTTTGGCATTGATGACTTCCGCAGTACTGTCTTCGCTGAAACGCACGGTCAGCCCCGCATCGTCCATTTGTTCGTACAGTTCCGCAGTCGTTGCGCCTTCACTTTTTTTCACCCAGATATCATAGGGCTCCAAAAGGCTTTCCGCCTGAATGTAACTGAGATTTGCCGCAAAGAAATAATAGGTTTGATACGGATCGAAGGTTGGCCAGTAGTCGACGACGGCAAGTGCAACAAATTCAAGATAACTGTCGTTGTTGCCCCATTGGGCATAGAACGCATCGCCGGCGTTGATACCGAAATCCGTCGACATCTTCGTTGAGATCACCGCGCCGTTCGGGACCTTGGCAAGCAGATTGAGATAATTGTTCAGGTGGTACGGTAAAATACCGTCGCGGAATTCAACCGTCTGTGCGAACTGGTCGGGAAGCACACCCATGACCACGGCACCGACGCCACCCTTGGAGTGATCGGCGGAGTCGATCGAAACATATTTGCGCGTCAGGACCTTTGTGTAGGATTCTACCGCGTCGAGATCGGAATATGCCGCCGTTGCGGGTTCGGAAAGGTAATACATTCCTTCCGAACTGGTCGCGGACATCGAAGAATACGGGGCACCCTCGATGTCGTATGCCTGCCAATACGGCGTGATTACAATATCCGCACCGTTGTGATAGTAGATCTCGTCGATGGCGTTACTATTCAGGGTGCGCGCCGTGACGGAATTGAAAATACCCATCGAAACCGTGAAAATGAGGAATAACATCAGAAGGATGTTTTTTCCGTTCGCGCGGGTGATGTTCAGCATCGTCATATACTCCGGTGGCGGAAGTCGTCTGCCGACGAGTTTGGTTGCAAGTTTCAGTATCATCGGATAGATGCGGATAAAGAACAGTCCCGCACCGATGATGAAAAAGGTCGAAATCAAAAACATCAGCGGATCGACCGGCACCGTGGCGTTTTCCGTTGCAACGGTTTGTAAAAATTCGCGGTTTGAACGGTACGAAAACAGTCCGTAAAGCGAAACGCCGATCAGAATGACGTCAAAAAATGTCTTTTTCCAAAGCGGTGTATCTTTTCCGCGGATCTTTGATTGCTTGTGCGCCACGACGCTTGTTTCTTTTGATGTCATGACCGAAAGTAAGATCAGTCCGATCATCATTATGACGGATGCGACGGAATAGAGTACCGCATCGGAATTCAGGCTGACATCCAGCGGAGCACGCCCGATAAATTCCAAAAATCCGTTTGATGCGCCTGTCACTCTGCATAGCAGCAAACTCAACGGAATGGCGATCGTGTATGCTATTCCGCCGATGATGACGCCCTTATACAAATAAATGCGGAAGACCTGTCCCGTGCTGATACCTCGGCTTCGAAGTACCGCAAGTTCGTTACGGTCGTAATCGACGATCAGTGTGGAGATCATATAGATATACATAAATATCATGCTGATCAACGGCACCTGTACCACCCAAAGGGTGGAAACAAGCGTTTGCTGACGCGTCAGATATTCATTCAGCACCGAAAGCATCGCGATGTCAGCCACGGCAACGCCTTTTTCTTCCGTTTGGTTTTTCGAAAGAGCCGAATAAACCGTGTCGAAATTTTCAAGCGTGATCTGTGTATAATCAAATGCAATGCAGGATTTCATACTGCCCGTCAACATCGGCGAATTCGGGAGCAGGATGTTTTTCATCCCGTCATAGTCCATCAAAAACAGACCGTCCAGCGACGCATAGTCGTTAAACCAGAAGGGATCCGTGGCATCCTTTGCCTTGAACACGCCGGTCACGACAATGATGTATGGATCCTCATCACGCGCAATGTAATTGTAAAGGCGGTTTTCTTTTCCGAGGGTAAGACCGCTTTTTATCATCATCTTTTCCGTCAGGATGATTTCGATGCGTTTGCCGCCCTCGTAGGGGGCATTCATTTCGCCGTAGACAAATTCGATGTGATCCTCAATGTCGGCGACGGCACCTAACTGATACATACTCGACTGGTAACGGTTGAATTGCTTTGCATTGACATTCAGCGTTTCGTCGTTTTTTGCAAGGATCATTCGATATGATTCCAAACGGTACTGTTCGGTGACGATGTCAAGGGGGACACTCGGCAACAGACGATTTTGAATCATTTCATCGGCTTTTGCTTCACGCTTCAAGCCCGCATCCGGGTTGGCTTCCGTCCAAATCAGTTCCGTGGAAGCCTCATAGGAACCGGGATATTTCCCCGTACTGTTGTACTGCTCGATGAGATCGTTTTGAAGCATTTTGTTCAGTACCGCATTGGTATAAACGGGAATTTCACAGACCACTGCGATGACGAGAACAAACCCGAGAAGCAGACAGAGGTACAACCAGATGTTTTTTATAATCTTTTTGAAAACAAATGAAAGCATTCCGTTTCACCCGCCTCAGCCGATAATCACAAGATCGCCTGCGCTGATGCCGGAAACGATTTCCGTCGTGGTACTGCCTTCGATGCCGATCTCGACGATGTTTTCGTTTCTGATGCCGTCGATCAGTACCGGGACATAGTGTTTGCCACCGTAATACTGCACCGCATTTGCCGGCACGATGATTGCGTCGTCTTTTGACTCGATGACATATTTGAGTTCACCACTCATACCGGAATGAATGTTTTCCGGGGCGGTGTCAAAGGTGAAAAGAATGCAGTTCTCAAACGATTTCGCAACATCCTCCGGCACTGTATCCGGCGTCATTGCAACGGTAGCGGAGTATTCTTTGCCGCCGATCGTCACCGTGACCGCAGTGCCGACGGCGATGTTATAATCTTCCGTTGATTTCGTTCCCGTCTTGACTGTAAAGTAATAATCTGACAGATCCGCAAGCGTAAAAAGTCCCGAACCGGCATTCACCCAATCGCCGACCTTGACATCGGCAATATAGGTGATCTCACCGTCGATCGGTGCATAGATCGTGGATTTGTCCAATTGAAGTTGCAGGTCATCCAATTGAAGTTTTGCGAGTTTGAGATCAATTTCGGCAAGTTGGACATCGGTCGCGGAAGCACCGGAAGCCACAGTCTGCTGATAATAGATTTCCGCCTTCTTCACATAGAGTTTATTACGTTCGATTTCGTTTTTCAGGCTGTCCACGTCGAGTTCTGCCAACACATCGCCCTTTTTGACTTGATCACCCGATTTGACATAAATTGCGGAAAGGTAGCCGCCTCGCTTTTCAAATGTCAGTGAATACTGTTTGACGGGCATAACCGTTCCGTTCCCGGTGACGGCGTTTTCGATATAACCGACCGTCGCTTCCTTCGTTTTATAAGTAATCGAGGATGTTTCGACCATCGGGATTTCCGCAACGCTCTCTTCCTGAGGCAGAAAACCGCAGGATACAAACCCGATCAACGTCAATGCCGTAAGTGAAAGAACCGTGGATTTTTTAACAAACCGATGCATAATTGTCCCCTCGTTTTTTATTCTTACAAAATTTGCTTATATTTTATCACAAGTTTCGTAATCATTCAACGGCGAAGCGAAACATATTGATTTTCGTCGTATTTTTTGTTGAAACCACCGAATATCCGTCGGGAAACCCAAGCATATTTAG
>DCHG01000055.1:12385-18212 GCA_002315595.1 Clostridiales bacterium UBA1758
AGGAATGTTTTTTTGTCAAAAACATGATACTATTATCTCGATTTTCGGCGAAAACGGGGCGTTATAATCTTTTGGTGTGATATTTACATTTAGAAAACTGTTTGGTATAATATAAAAAATATTCATAGGAAGTGGGAAAATGGTTACAAAAGAGGATCTGAAAAAAGGGTTTGCCGAACTCGGTCTTCGTGCGGGCATGAAGGTCAATGTTCACTCGTCGCTTTCAAGTTTCGGTCATGTGGAGGGCGGTGCGGACACCGTTATCGACGCTTTGATGGAAACACTGACGGAAGAAGGCACGCTGATGATGCCCTCTTTCAATCACGGTGCACCGTATCAGCACGGTGAGATCTTTGATGTCCGCAAAACAAAAAGCGTCAGCGGCATCATCACCGACACCTTTTGGAGAAGGGAAGGCGTTCGTCGCAGTTTGAACTGCACCCATCCGTTTGCGGTATGGGGCAAGGATGCCGACCGCTATGTCGCCAACCTCACTTGTGAAAAGGTTTGCGAAGATGCCTCACCGATCGGTCAGATGTACCACGACGGCGGCTATGTCCTGCTTCTCGGTGTGGATTACGGCTCGAATACATTCCATCATTTTGTGGAAGAATCCGTCAACTGTCCGTGTTTGGAACTTTCCAAGCCGTATCCGGCAAAGGGTTGGAACGGCGAAGATTACGAGGTGCGCACATGGAATTGGCGTAACGGACGTTGTCCGTTTGACGATCCGCAGTGGAAACCGCGGGAAGTTCCGCGATACACTGCGGATATGGACGCTTCGGGCGTTGCAAAGAAAATAAAGATCGGTGAAGCGACTGTGACTTTTTACGCCATGCAGGAGGCATACCCGATCATTTTGAAAAATCTGACCGATGGCGGTCACGGCTTCCCGCCCTGTTCGGGTTGCACCATTCGCCCTGCAAAGAACAATTTCTAGAAAAAAGCCCCGTTTGCATCGGCAAACGGGGTGATTTTTACAGTTTATCGGTAGAAACGACTTCTTCGGGTTCGACTTCTTCGGTGACTTCAACGGAGTTCAAATAGGTTTTTAACTTAACTAAAAGCGCTGCGGCTTCGCCCCATGTGATGTTGGATTTTGGATTGAATTTTCCGTCGCTTCCCGTCATAATTCCGTTGTGTGCAAGTTTTTGGACGCTTTGGAACGCCCACCAGGAGATCTTGCCCATATCCGAATAATCGATCATACAGATCGTGTTGTCCTCGATCGCATTTGCAACGGCAACGGCGATCGTTTCACGCGTAGAGGTCTTATTCGGGTTAAATTTTCCGTCGCTTCCGACCATCAATCCCGCCTTTGCGATGTTTTCGACCGCGGAATAGTAGTACGCTGTTTTGTCGAGATCACTGAAACTCGGCATCTCACCGTCGGCTTCGGGCGCGATTAGGGAGTAAAGAACGGCAAAATCGGCACGCGTGATCGGGGCGGATGGATTGACAACAAAGGGAACGGGGAGTTCTTTTCCGTTCAAAAGTTCGGTAAAATATGGCTCCGACCAGTGTCCTTTGACTTTGGAAAGTTTGTCAACGGAACGCACCGTGGTGAGAATATAACCGCCCGTGTTATCCGAAGAATACGATACTAAACCGTCGACCTTTTCGGGTACAGTCGTTGTCCGATAGATATAATACTCCGTGCCGTCACCACGGTCGAACGTGAATTCTTTGCCGGAGGTCAATGCGGCAACATATTCTTCCAGACACCAGCCGTTTTCGGTGATGATCTGTGCATGGGGTATTCCGACATAACGATAATGCCATGCTTCTCCGCCGATCATCGTCAGGGGACGTTTTGCGTCGGTGTAGCGGAGAATGAAGCCGAATTTTGCGGCGTTTGCGTTGATCCATTTGCCGACGGCAGTATTGCCGAGATTGGACGAAAGCGTACCGTCAAGCGAAATGTCGATGGCAAGACCGAGTTGATGTTCGCTTGTTCCGGGAGGGGCGGTATAGACGGCGGTTGCGTCATACGCCTGCTGATAGGTCATGCCGTTGCTTTGACGCGTTGCGACACGATTGTTAAAAAGCGTTTTTTGCGTGGAATAGGAACGGTATCCGCTGAGTGGACTCGGGGCGGTATAGCCCGCCTTTTTTGCGGCGACGAGAAGATTTGTCAGTGCAGTTGCCGCAGCCGAACGCATTTCAACCGATGTCGTACCGACTTTGATGAGGTCATTTGCGACATAGGAGGACGCGATCGAATGGTTTTTATTGACGAGCCAAAGAAGTTCGGTATCGTCCGAAGCCGACAGGGCGTTTGCAGGGTCGATGGGAATCAGCGGCAACATCAAAACCGCAAGAAAAACACAGATGAATTTTTTGAATTTCATTTGATGACCTCCGAAACTGGGTTAAAGGTATTCTAACATAAATTTTGATATAATTCTATATTTTTGCCTGAAAATATGTTAGAATAAAGATACTATCGGAAATAAGGATGAGATTATGAAGCAGATCATTGTCATCGGCGGAGGTGCCGCGGGAATGATGGCGGCGATCACGGCGGCAAAAGCAGGTGCCGAAGTGATGTTGCTTGAACGCCAACCGAGGGTTGGCAGAAAACTTCTCGCCACGGGAAACGGAAGATGCAATATTACAAATAAGTATACAAAAAGTTCGAACTATCACGGAAACAAACCGAATTTCGTGAATTACGCACTTGAAAAGTTCTGCGTTGACGATACGGTCGACTTCTTCTCTTCGATCGGACTTGTGGTCAAATTCGAGCCTTCCGGGCGTGCTTACCCCTATACCGATCAGGCGGGAAGCGTGGTCGATGTGTTGCGGTTTGAAATGGAACGGCTCGGCATCAAGGTCAAATGTGACTGCACGGTACGCTCGATGACGAGAAAAAAAGATTTTGTTTTGGATACCACCGAGGGAAAACTGACGGCTTCCGCGGTCATTGTTGCCGCCGGAGGTGCCGCAAGCGCGAAACTCGGCGGTACTTCGTTGGGATATGAAATTTTGGGCGCGTTCGGTCATGAAAAGACGAAACTTTTTGCATCCCTTGTCCAACTGAAAACCGACACTGCGATCATCCGTGCCTTAAAGGGGATCAAAACGGACGCATCGGTTAAGATTGTTTCAAAACGAGGAAAAGTCATCGCCGAAAGTGTCGGCGAAGTCCTTTTCACCGAATACGGGATCAGCGGTCCCGCGATCTTTGAGGTATCACGAAACGCCGTCGGTTGTACGGCGGTGCTTGACCTCATGCAGGAGTATTCGCTTTCAACTCTTGAACAAATGCTGACGCAACGAAAAAATGCGCGTCCGAATACGACGCTGGAAGAATATCTGACGGGTATGCTCAACAAACGGATCGGTCAGTGTGCGCTGAAATATGCGGGGCTTGCTTTATCACGCAATGCGGGAACGCTGAACCGTGATGAAGTTGAACGCGTTGCGCGTTCGATCAAATCGTTTGAACTTGCCGTGACAGGGAACACGGGGCTTGAAAATGCACAGGTCACGGCGGGCGGAATTTTGACAGAGGACTTTGATCCGTCGACGATGGAAAGTAAACTCGTCAAGGGCCTGTACGCCGTGGGCGAGGTGTTGGACATCGACGGCGACTGCGGGGGCTACAACCTCCAATGGGCCTGGTCCAGCGGGCATCTGGCAGGACATCTGCTAGCAAAAAAAGGTTGAGCTTCCGCTCAACCTTTTTTCTTTTGCAAATCAGCCCTTGTAGCCGATCTCGTCGGCCAGAGCCTGTTCCAGGATCACCACAGCATCACGATGGAGGCGCATGAAGGTACAGGGGCACTTGGGATCGATTTTGTCGGACAGCAGCAGCTTGCGCATGGCATCCTGCTTGCTGCCGGCCACGATCATCAACAGCTTCTTGGCACGCATGATGTTGCCCATACCCATGGTCACGGCAAAACGGGGCACCTCGTCACGGCTGGCGAAGAAACGCTGGTTGGCGTCGATGGTGGACTCGTCCAGCACCTCCTGATGGGCGCCGTCATACAGCTTCTCGCCGGGCTCATTGAAGCCCAGATGGCCATCGGGGCCTACGCCCAGCACCTGCACGTCGATGTCAGTCTTATTGAGGACGGCATTGAACTCCCGGAGGTTTGCCTCCACACTGCCGATACCCTTGGCCACATAGGTGTTGGCCTTGTCGATGTTGATGTGGTCGAACAGGTTGTCATCCATGAAGTAACGATAGCTCTGGTCATGGGAGGGGGCCAGGCCCACATACTCATCCAGGTTCACGCTGTGAACGCGGGAGAAGTCCAGCTTCTCCTCATGACAGCGACGGGACAGCTCCTGATACATCCCTACAGGGCTGGAGCCGGTAGCCAGGCCCAGGGTGCAATCGGGCTTTTCGCGGACGATCTTTTCAATAATATCGGCACCGAGGCGGCTGGCCTCGGCATGATCCTTGGCAATGATAACTTTCATTATAATCTCCTTTATTCAGGAGGCGACCGTCAGGGTCGCCCCTACGGTTTTGGTTTGTCAGCTTCGTTTTTCGATGTGGTCTTTGTCCTTGTAGATGCAGCCCTCGGGTACAACACCGCGGACGCAGGAGGTGGGATAGACGCTCACGTCACGGCCCAGCACGGTACCGGGATTGAGAACGCTGTTACAGCCCACTTCCACCCGGTCACCCAGCATGGCGCCCACCTTCTTACGGCCGGTCTCAACGATCTCAGCGCCGTCCTTCACCTCCACCAGTTTCTTGTCGGACTTGACGTTGCTGGTGATGGAGCCGGCACCCATATGGGACTTGTAGCCCAAAATGGAGTCGCCCACATAGTTGTAGTGGGGCACCTGCACATTGTCAAAGAGGATCACGTTTTTCAGCTCGGTGGAGTTGCCCACCACGCAGTTGTCGCCCACCAACGCGCTGCCGCGGATGAAGGCGCACTGACGCACCTCGGTCTTATGGCCGATAATGCAGGGGCCGTGGAGATAGGCGGTCTTAAAGACGGTGGCATCGTTGGCCACCCACACATCCTCGAGAACATTGCCGTCCCAATCGGTGGGATGGTGGTACTCGGTCATATCCAGCGCGGCGCCGATGGTCAAAATCAGATCCGAGATACCTGCCAACGCTTCCCACGGATAGGTAAAGCCCCGCAAGTACTCCGCGGCCCTCGTATGATCCAGATCATACAGATCGATGATTTTCAGCATTATTTCTTCACCTCGATCAGATGGCCGGAGGTCTTCATAGCCTCGATGATGGCGTCCACCTGCTTTTCGCACTCGGCTTCGCTGCCCGCCTCACTCATGACGCGAAGCACAGGCTCGGTACCGCTCTTGCGGAGCAGCACGCGACCCGTGTCGCCCAACTCGGCGGTGCACTTTGCCACGGCGGCCTGCACAGCGGCATCCGCCAGAGTGCCGTCCTTGTCGTCCACCTTCACGTTCTTGAGCACCTGGGGATACATGGTCACATCCTGTGCCAAAATACTCAAAGGCAGATGGGTCTCGATCATCACGCTCATGAGCATGATGGCGGTGATGAGACCATCGCCGGTATGGGCATACTTGCGGAAGATCACGTGGCCGGACTGCTCGCCGCCGATGAGGTGGCCGTTGGCCTTCATGCTCTCATAGACATAGCGATCGCCCACGGCGGTCTTTTCATAGCCGATACCCGCCTTGTCCAGTGCTTTATACAGGCCGAAGTTGGACATGATGGTGGTCACCACGGTGTTGTTGGCAAGACCGCCATGCTCTTTCATATACTTGGCGCAGATATACATGATCTTGTCCCCGTTGACCACTTCGCCCCGCTCATCCACGGCCAGGCAGCGGTCGGCATCGCCGTCGAAGGCAAAGCCCA
>DCHG01000017.1:0-2162 GCA_002315595.1 Clostridiales bacterium UBA1758
GCCGAAGGCAATGACGGATGAGGTTCGTGGACGGCTTTTATTCATTCAACCTCATCCACCGCAAGCGGTCCCCCTTCCCCTTGTGCGCAAGGGGAAGGTTACGATACACATTACACTCACCAATCAAATCCTTCAAATAAAAAAAGAGAGGCAAAACTATGGCTGACGAAAACGCACAAATGAAATGTCCGTTCTGTGGAGCGGAAGTCGCGGACAACGCGTCTTTTTGCTCCGCTTGCGGTGCTTCGCTGAAATTCGGCGAAGAATTCTCCGTTCCCGTGGAGGGCTCCCCCGCTGCTCCGTATCCGACTGCTCCGTCGGAAAACGACCTTGACGCGACCATTCGCATTGACACGATCCCCGATATTCCCGCGTCCCCGGTCGAAACTGCGCCCACTACCCCGTCACGCAAAAAAATCAATCCCCTTTTCATCATCGCTCCGATCGCCCTGGTGGCGTTGGTCGTTGCGGGACTGTTCATCTTCGGCGTTTTCGGCAAACTGCAAAAGCCCGTCGAAGAAAACGATGTTCCCCCCTACTACGTCTTCATCAAGGACGGCGAAATCTGGATCGACGATCTTTCGGGAAACGGCGCCATTCAGTTGACGGAAAATCTGACGAATTCCGAACTCGTCGCCGACGACACCATGCGTTCCAGTGTCGGGATGCTTGCCGATTACGTCGTCTTCGCCGAGGACTCCTCGGTCGTTTTCTACCCCGACTACATTCCCACCGTGGATGAGGAAACGGGTATTCTCGAAGGTGTTCCGATGTTTTACCGCGACCTTTCCCGCCCCGAAATCCCCGCATCTTTGATCGACACCGAGATCGACAATTTCTCGATCAACCGTGACGGTACCAAAATCATTTACACCAAATATGTTCAGGGCGACGGACTTTACACCGACCTTTACACCGCCAACCTCATCGACGGCGGCTTGGAGTCGATGATGCTCGACACCCATGTTTCCTACTATCACACCACCGAAGACTGCTCGCGCACGGT
This sequence comes from Clostridiales bacterium UBA1758, assembly GCA_002315595.1. GTDB lineage: Bacteria > Bacillota > Clostridia > Oscillospirales > UBA1758 > UBA1758. Next base: position 1,007 of record DCHG01000017.1, read on the forward strand.
CTACGGACGCAACGACGAGAGTTTTATCCTCATCACCGATGAAGAAAAGACCGTGCTTGCCGACGGCGTCTACGAACTTTGCCGCTACAACGAGGAATTGACCGACTTTTACTATCTTTCGACCACCGGTCTGTTCCATCAGGTCGTCGGGGACGGTGCAAAACGCGAAATGATCGCATCCGACGTTACCTGTGTGTGCAATGTCCTCGCTTCGGGCGAGATCTACTTCACCGTGGGTACTTCCCACGAGGTTTCCTATTACGACCTCATCGTCGACGATATGCTTGAAACCGACCTTGAAATCGAACAACCCGTTGAGCCGGAATACCCCGACGCCCCCGTCGTCCCGCTTTACGAAGATTACGAGACAGCCGCCGACTACGAAGCCGCCGTCGCCGCATGGGACGCAAAGAGTGCCGCCTACGAAGAAGACTGTGCCGCACTGGACGAGGCGTTCTCCGATCAGTACGCGCTTTGGGAAGCAAAACAGTACCGTGAAGATTTCCGCGAATTTTTGAAAAGCAACTTCACCGACATCACATCGGGCGAACTTTGGTACTACAACGGCAGTATCACGGCGAGAGTCACCGACAATCTCTACGATCCGTGGAATGTGCTCTGCGCCGGTGATGCGGCTTGCGCGCTTGTCGAACTGCACGACGAAAGCGAGGACGACAAGTTGCTGATGAGTGAACTCGACTCCGGAATTCAGGACGATTTCAATTCCGACGAGTTGTTCGATCACATCCGTGAAGGGCTCAACGGCAGACGCGAATGGTTCGTCGGCGGCCCCGAAATTTATCAGTTGCCCGAAACGAACGCATGGAACTGGACGATTGCCTCCGACGGCAGTGAAATTCACTATGTCGAAGTCACCGACGACGTCAACGAGATCGGTGAACTTTACATGATCAAGGTCGAAAACGGCAACCCCGGTGAGCCGGTCTGCGTCGATGTCGGAATTAGTACTTTCTGCGCTTATTACGTCGGAAAACACTTCACTTACATCAAAAACTTCCGTTTTGATGAATATCTTTGCGATCTTTACATCGACGGAAATCTGATCAACACCGACGTCGAGCCGTACTCAATACGCTCCGAAGGCGACCTGATGTGCTATTACATCGAGTTTGACGCCGAAAATTGCATCGGTACC
>DCHG01000017.1:2185-2506 GCA_002315595.1 Clostridiales bacterium UBA1758
TGGAACTGTTCAAGGACGGTCACACGACTGAAATCGGCAGAAACGTTTCGGATTTCAGACTTTATGCCGACGGAAGTGTCGTTATGTTCAAAAATTATGACGTAAATACCAGAAACGGCGAGTTTTGGATTATGTCGGCGGACGGCGACGAAACCCTTGTAGCAGAGGATTGCGTCGGACTCCTCCCGGTCTCGAATTCCGAGATCCACGGCGGTAGTTTTTACGGTTTTATTTACGGATAAAATGTAATCAATGGACGGGGTTGCGGATTGCGTCGCACTCATCGTCTTCCCTGCACCCCGTAGGGGACGATCTGTGATC
>DCHG01000068.1 GCA_002315595.1 Clostridiales bacterium UBA1758
GGCGAACGCCCGACGTGGCAATCCGTCCCCCCGCAGGGACGCAGGTTACGGATTCCCACGGCGACAGAGTCGCCTCGGAATGACATGATAAAACTGCGTTGTACCCACCACCCCGTCATTGCGAGGAGCGTAGCGACGGTGCAATCCGTTCCACCGGTGTGCGGTAAAATTACCAACACCCCCTTCGCGTACGGTGCAAATTTCCAATAACCTCGCCCCTTTTCTATTTTATTTGTATTTTTTCACTGTTTTCATTGACATTCCGCTTGAAAAAAGGTAAAATATGATTGAAATATCATTGAGTTTTTCCGTGTGCAATTCGTCACACCTCATTTGAAAGGAAACGCCATGAGAGTAATCACCGGCTCCGTCAAAGGACGCCGTCTGGAAGCCCCCGACGGGCTTGACACGCGACCGACCGGCGACCGTATCAAGGAAGCCATTTTCGACATCATTCAATTCGAAATCGAAGGTCGACGCGTCCTTGATCTGTTTGCTGGCTCCGGCCAACTCGGTATCGAGGCACTGTCACGCGGTGCAAAAGAGGCGGTCTTCGTCGACAAGCGTGCGGAAGCCGTTGCCGTCATCCGCCGTAATCTCGCCCACTGCAAACTCGACGAAGCCTCCCGCGTCATTGCGGGCGACTATCGTACCGCACTCCGAAGCGGTGTGAAATTCGACATCGTATTTCTCGATCCGCCGTATGCGTCGGGTTTGTTGGAAGAAGCCCTCGGGCTCATTTCTTCATTTGACATTATCAACGACGGTGGTATCATTGTTTGTGAAATCCCGTCGGAAAAAGACCTGCCGGAACTTCCCGCCCCCTATGTCAAATCCAAAACCTACCGCTACGGCAAAACAAGCCTGATTATTTACAGAAAAGAGATGGCTTAAATGGCAATTGCCGTCATACCGGGCAGTTTTGATCCCGTAACGCTCGGTCATATGGATATTATCTCGCGTGCCGCGTCGATCTTTGAAAAAGTCGTGGTCGCCGTCAGCGAAAACAGCGAAAAAAAATATGTCTTTTCCGCCGAAGAACGGGCGGCGTTGGTAACGCGTTGTACCAGAAAATTTTCGAATGTCGAGGTGCGGATCTGTACCGGGCTGATCGCGGATTTTGCCGTCGGCGTCGGTGCAAGCGTCCTTGTCAAGGGTGTGCGTAATGCGACCGATCTTTCCTATGAAACCCAACTGATGTGGGCGAACGGTCTTTTGACCTCCGGCAAAATCGACACGATGTTTTTGCCCTCCGTCGGCGCCGTGTCGCAAATCAGTTCCACATTGGTGCGTGAATTCGCAAAATACGGTGCGGATCTTTCCGCCCTCGTCCCGGGCGAAATTCTGGGCGATGTTGCGATCCGCCTGGAAAACGTCAAATGACCTGTAAATTACGATTGATCGAAAGTAATTTCGATTGCGAAAGGAATAGATAAACTATGGCAAACGGTATTGAAGAACTTGTTGAAATGCTTCACGACATGGTGTCGGATGCGTGGGCTGTTCCGTTCGGGACCGAAAAATGCGTGTTGGAACGCGACAAAGCACTTGACCTGATCGACGAGATTCGTGAAAATCTCCCCACCGAGTTGAAAGAAGCGCGTACTGTCGTCGAATCGCGCAATGAAATTCTCGCCTCCGCAAAGCGCGAGGCTGAGGCGATCAAGCGCACTGCGGAAGAACGTGCACGCCAACTCATCAGCGAAGAAGAAATTCTTACGATCGCCCGCAAAAAAGCCAACGACATCGTTTCCGCCGCCGAAAACCGTTCGCGGGAAGTCCGTCGTGCCGCAAGTGCCTACGCCGACGATATGCTCAAACGGCTGGAAGATGTTTCCGTCGAGGCTCTTGGCGAAATTCGAAAGAACCGTCAGGACTTCAAAAACATCACCCGTTCTCAAAATCAGTAATTTTACCTGCGTGGGGCGTCCGTTTCGGCCGCCCTGCGTTTGCTTGTAATGCTTTGCTTTTTTCGCTTAATTGTGGCGAAAAGCGATAATTCTGCGTCAAAATGACGCTTTTCTGGGAGAATTTGTTACCTATGAAATTTGGAATTTGTACCGAACTGATGCGTGCGCCTTTGCTTGCGGAACTCGGATTTGATTATATTGAAGGCAATTTGACCGTTCTTGCGCAAATGGACGAAAAGGATCTTTTTGCCGCCCAAAAGGCGGTCAACGAATCCGGCATTGCCGCGGAAGCCTTTTGTTGTATGCTTCCGGGCGATGTGCATCTGACGCGCCCCTCGGAAATGCCGTGGGTTGCGGAATATGTCAAACGCGCCTTTTCCCGTGCAAAAAACCTCGGGGCGGAAGTCATCGTACTCGGAAGCGGTGGCGCCAGACGCCTGCCCGACGGAGAAAACGCCGACGCGCTCACGCCCGCGTTTGAACTGATCTGTGAAGAAGCCGAAAAACAAGGCATCACGATCGCATTGGAGCCGCTGAATTGCGGTGAAACGAATATCATCAACTCCGTGTCGGAAGCCGTTGCCACCGCAAAAAAACTCGACGCCACCGGTATCCGCGTGCTTGCCGACCTGTACCATATCGAAAAGGAAAGCGAGCCGCTTTCCGATATTGCCTGTGCGGGCGACCTGCTCGTACATACCCACGTCGCCTTCCCCGCTACACGCGTCTTCCCCCGTCCCGATGACGGATATGATTATTCGAAATTTTTCTCCGCTTTGAAAGCGATCGGCTATGACCGCAGGATGAGCGTTGAGGCGGGTTGCGACGATTTCGTCAACGACGCCGCCCTTGCATTGGAAGTGTTAAAATCCGCCGAAGCAAAGGCGTTGTAATTTGCCCCCCTCATACAGGAGTTTATATGAAATTCAAAATTTCCGCATTTTCCGACGAAGCAGGTGCTTCGCTCGATGCCCAAATTGCCGCATTGCATGAAAACAACGTGAAATACATGGAGCCCCGTGGAATTAACGGCAAAAACATCTCCGCCATGACCGAAGCCGAACTTACCGCCCTAGCCTCCCGACTGAGATCGGAATGTATTGGCGTGTCTGCGATCGGCTCGCCGATCGGGAAGATCGGCATACACGAAGACTTTGCCCCCCACCTTGAAGCATTTTCCACCGTCCTCCGTGCGGCGGAATTGCTCGGCACGAACAAGGTTCGAGTATTCAGTTTCTACCTGCCCGACGGCGCTCGCCCCGCCGACTACCGTGACGAAGTCATGTCACGCATGAAAACGCTGGTCGACCTTGCCGCAAAAAAAGGCATCTATTGCTGTCACGAAAACGAACACGGCATTTACGGCGAACGCGCCAAAGAGTGCGCCGATCTGCTTTGGAGCGTCGACGACCTCGGTTGCGTGTTCGATCCCGCTAATTTTGTCCTCGACGGTCAGGATGTTTCCGAAGCCGCCGAACTGCTTCTCAACCGTACCGATTATATGCACATCAAGGACGCCTGCGCATCCGACCGCACCATTGTTCCGGCAGGCTACGGCGACGGTCGTTTTATCGAACTTTTGGAACGCCTTTCCAAGCGTGAAGGCGAAATGTTTTTGACGGTCGAGCCTCATTTGAAGGTTTTTGACGGTCTCGGCGGACTGCAAAAGGACGGCATCCGCAACAAATACGAATACGAAAATCAGCGTAAATCTTTTGCCGCCGCAGTCACCTCACTCAAAATTCTTCTTGGAAACGGCGGTTATCATTACGAATAAAACATTAGTATAGGAAGGAAATAAATATGGCTGAACTCCGTTATCATCCTTTGACCAAGGACTGGATCATGATCAACTCATCGCGTCAGGGGCGTCCGCAGATGCCCAAGGATTGGTGTCCTTTCTGCCCCGGCTCCGGCAAAGTGCCCGATGACTACGACGTCATCATGTACCCGAATGACTGGCCGGCGCTTTCGCAAAATCCGCCGACGCCGGACGATGTCGAAACCGAAATTTACAAAACGCGTGAAGCCTATGGCCGTTGCGAAGTCATCCTGTACTCGCCGGATCATACCGCGACGATCCCGGATCTTTCCGTCCCGCATATCCGTAAACTCGTCGACCTTTGGGCGGATCGTTTCGCCGCCATTTCCGCCGATCCGAAGATCAAGTATGTCTTTATCTTTGAAAACCGCGGCAAAGAAGTCGGCACCACCATGCCCCACCCGCACGGTCAGATTTACGGCTACTCCTGGTTGCCGAAAAAACTCGCCCTCGAAATGGCTTCGTCCCGCGAATATCACGACGAAAAGGGCGGTTGCCTGATCTGTGATATGCTCCGTGATGAACGTGCCGACGGACGCAGAATTATTTTCGAAAACGAACATTTCACGGTATTTTTGCCGTTTTTCACCGAATATCCGTACGGCGTTTACATTGCCGCCAAGAGCCATAAACAGTACATCACGCAGTTCAACGACGAAGAACGCGACTGTCTTGCCGCGACGTTGAAAGATACGGTCGGAACGCTCGACACCATTTTCGGCTTCCCGTTCCCGTATATGATGTGTATGCACCAGTCCCCCGTCAATAGTGAGGACAACGGCGAGCATTACCATTTCCATATCGAATTTTTCCCGCCGCTTCGTGGTGAAAAGTCTATCAAGTTCAACGCTTCGTCCGAAACCGGCGCATGGGCGCATTGTAACCCCTCCTGCCCCGAAGATAAGGCGGAAGAAATCCGTCAGGCATACGCAAAGTATAAGAATTTGTAATTTGTACGCCACACCTCGTCTCCCCCTTTTGGGGAAGTGTCAACGACGAAGTCGTTGACGGATGAGGGTATGAAGGACGAAGGAACGGATTTCCGCACTACTTCGTTGCTCGCAATGACAAATGAAAACCGCAACGCACTCGTCATTGCGAGGCGACTTTGTCGCCGTGGTCATCCGTAACTCCCGCCCTCCCCACTTCGCTCTCTAACCCCACAAACAGAAAGGAAGTAACATCATGGACAAAGCATATCTGAAAAAGAAATTTGAAGAAATCTTCGGCGAAGGCGGCGACATCCGTTTCTTCTTCGCCCCTGCCCGTATCAACCTCATCGGTGAACACATCGACTATAACGGCGGGTATGTTTTCCCCGCCGCACTGACGCTGATGAATGTCGCCGTCTGCCGTAAGCGCAACGATAACCTCATCTCCCTTGCCGCCGATGACATTCCGGGTGCGAAAATCACCTTCCCGCTTGATAAACTCAAACTCTATCGCGGCACCAGTTGGGGCGCGTATCAACTCGGTTGCGCCTATTATTTGCAGGAAGCCGGCTACGAAGTACCGGGTTGCGATATGCTCTATTGGGGCAATGTTCCGTTCGGAAGCGGACTTTCTTCCTCTGCTTCGATCGAAGTTCTGACCTGCGTTGCCCTCGCCACCCTCGGCGGACGTAAAGACCTCGATATGACCGAAATTTCGCTGATTTCCCAGCGTTGCGAAAACAAATTCTGCGGCGTCAACTGCGGTATTATGGATCAGTTTGCCTCCGCCAACGGCAAAAAAAACCACGCAATGCTTCTCGACTGTAACGCCATTCAGGCGACACTTGTTCCGCTAAATCTCGACGGATACTCGATCATCGCCACCAATACCAACAAAAAACGCGGACTTGCCGACACCTATTATAATCTCCGCCGTGCCCAATGTGAGCAGGCGGTCGAGGATCTGAAAGTCAAGTTCCCGAACCTCAAATATCTGTGCGAACTCACCCCGGATCAACTTGAAGAAAACATCGAACTCATCAAAGATAAGACGGCATGGCCGCGTGCCCGCCACGCCGTGCAGGAAAATGCGCGTGTTCTTGAAAGCGTCGAAGTCCTCAAAAAGGGCGATATCAAACGCTTTGGTGAACTGATGATCGCGTCCCACAATTCGCTTCGTGACCTGTATGAAATGACCGGTCCCGAACTTGACGCACTCAACGACGCCGCACTCACCGTTCCGGGCGTCATCGGCTCCCGTATGACCGGCGCAGGCTACGGCGGATGCACCGTCAGCATTGTCAAAAACGAAAATGTGGAAGATTTCAAACGCATCGTCGGCAAACTCTACACCGAAAAGACCGGCCTTGTTCCGTCCTTCTATATTTCCGAAATCGGCGACGGTGCCGGCGAACTCAAATAATTCTGGGAGGCTACTATGGCAATTCTCGTTTGCGGCGGCGCCGGCTATGTCGGCAGTCATACCGCCCATGCACTCCGTGACGCGGGCTACGATTGCGTCATTCTCGACAACCTTTCGAAAGGTCACCGTGAAGCGGTGGAAGGCTTCGACCTCATTCAGGGCGACCTTTGGGATACCGAACTTCTTAACCGCATTTTTGAACAGTATAAGATCGACGGCGTCATCCATTTCGCCGCATTTTCGCTTGTCGGCGAAAGCGTGACCAAGCCCCTCGACTACTACGAAAACAACGTCGGTGCGACGCACAATCTGCTCAAAGCGATGCTTGCGCACGGCGTCAACAAGATCGTGTTTTCTTCCACCGCCGCCACCTATGGCGAACCCGAACGCATCCCGATCAAGGAAACCGATCGCACTTTCCCAACCAATCCGTATGGCGAAACCAAACTCGCCATCGAAAAAATGTTTAAGTGGAGCGACGCCGCCTATGGGCTGAAATATGTCTGCCTGCGTTACTTCAATGCCGCCGGCGCACAGCCCGACGGTGAAATCGGCGAAGACCACTCGCCCGAAACGCATTTGATCCCGCTGGTGTTGCAAACCGCCCTCGGCAAACGCGATTGTATCAAAATCTTCGGCGACGATTATGATACCAAAGACGGTACCTGCGTGCGTGACTATGTCCATGTCTGTGACCTCGCCAGCGCCCATATTCTTGCGCTTCAACGCTTGATCAACGGCGGCGAAAGTGGCATTTTCAACCTCGGAAGCAGTACGGGATTTTCCAATCTCGAAGTCATTGAAACCGCCCGTCGTGTCACCGGCATCAATTTCAAAAGCGAAATGGCGCCCCGACGCCCCGGCGATCCCGCCGTTCTCGTCGCTTCTTCCGACGCCGCCCGTAGCGAACTCGGCTGGAAGCCGACGCGTTCCGATATCGAAACGATCATCGCAGACGCGTGGAACTGGCATATCGGTCATCCCGACGGGTATCGTAAATAAGTTATCAAAAAGGCGTGAAAACGATGTTTTCACGCCTTTTTACGCAAAAATAATGCCTTTGGCAAAAGGAGAACTACTATGCAATGGGAATTACTGACGCCTGCCGAATTCAAAAAACTCGCCCGTGAAGAGCAGATCTGTATCCTTCCGATCGGCTCATTGGAACGCCATGGGGAGCATTTGCCTTTCGGAACGGATGCGCTGACCTCGCATCATCTCGCCTGCAAGGCGGCGGAAATGGAGCCTTGTGTCGTCTTCCCGCCGTATTGGTTCGGGCAAGTGCACGAAGCGTCGTGTTTTGCGGGTGCGATCAATTTTCCGTCAAGACTTTGCCTTGAAATGCTCGAAACCCTCTGTGACCAGATCGCACATAACGGCTTCAAAAAAATCGTTATTTTGAACGGTCAAGGCGGAAATATCAATATGCTTGAATATTTCGCGATGTCAAATCTCGACCGCAAGGTCGACTACACGCTCTATATCGTACGCGGCGTGAATATCAACGGACGGCACGTCGCTGAACTCGGCGATCTTTGGGATACTGTTCCGGGACACGCCGGCGAATCCGAAACCAGTTTTCTCATGGCGGTCGCGCCCCAGGCTGTTCGTATGGATCAGCAGTGCTTTGCCGAGCCGATCAAACCCCGTGGGCTGATGCAGCCGATGCTCGACGCAGGTGCAACAAACGGACTTTGGTGGTACGCCGACTATCCCAAAAACGTGACCGAATCACCTTCTGCCGCGACCGAAGAAAAAGGCAAGCGCATTATGGAAGCGCGTGCGAAGGATCTCGCGGAATTGTTGAAATTCATCAAAGAAGATACGGTCGTTCCCGCCCTGCAAAAGGAATTTTATGATCGTGTTGACCATGTAAAAGACTTGAAATAACGACAATTCCAAATAGTTTTGCCTTTGCGGAAGGTGTCGACGATGCCGACGGATGAGGTTATGAAACTCCACCCGTCATTGCGAGGAGGGCAACGCCCGACAGTGCGGCTCACGTATT
>DCHG01000020.1 GCA_002315595.1 Clostridiales bacterium UBA1758
CATCGGTCGAGGGCTGCTCATCGGTTGTCGGTGTCTCGTCGGTCGAGGGTTGCTCGCCGTTTATGTCTTCCGTACCGTTCGGATTTGCGGACTTTCCGCCCATGCCGCCGACTGCGCCGACAGTATTACCCATCGTTCCCATGGCGGAAATATCAAGTCCGTCGGTTTCGACCGCCGTATCATCGCCCGCCAGTTGATTTGCGACTGCCTCTGCACGAAGCGTAACAAACTGCACCATGGCTTCGACGCCTTCGTCGAAATCGTCAAGCGTACAGAACTTGGTCGGATCCTTTTCGACATACGGACGGATCATTTCCGCGGTATCTTCGATCAAAGAAGACAGTTTTCCGTCATCAAACCACTCGCTGATGAATTCGGCGAACAGTTCATGGTACTCGGCGGTGTACTCCTCGTCGGAGAAAATCCACCCGACCATCGGACGGTCGTCGACATCGCCGCTGACGGGATTGTCAATGTCGGCGTTGACCGACGTCGACGCATTGCCACCCTGGAATGTGCCGAAAGCAAGGTTATAATCCCACGGGATCATGCCGAGTTTGCCGTCGGACTCATGCAGATAGTAGTTGTGGATCATGGAGCCGGTATAACTATCGCCGTTGACGACGAAGTTATGCACGACAAAGTAGCGAAGTACCTCATCCATATCGAGGGTGTTTTCGAGGTCGGTGTATTCGGTAAGGTTTTTCAGTGCATTGATCAGACGATTTTCATCCGCCGTGGTAACATCGGTTTTGGCGTTGTCAAAGATATTCGAATAACTATCCGCGTCATCGTCGATATATTTGAGTTTTACGTCGTCACTGCCGCGGCTATCCATTCCACTGCCGAAGCCGCCGCCATTCTGCGTGGGATCGAAGTCGCCCATCTCGGGGACTTCTCCGTCCGGCATTTCCGGGATTTCGCCGTCGAAATCGCTCGGATCAAAGTCGCCCATATCGGGCATCTGACCGTCGAAATCGCTCGGATCGAAGTCGCCCATATCCGGCATCTGACCGCCGAATACTCCGCCACCGAAGCCGTTGCCTTCGCTGTCGCCCGTGGGCGGCGTCATACCGCCCTGAGCGTTTGCATTGTCATCGCCCGTGGGCGGCGTCGGCATTGTCCCCTGCTGATTTTGCTGATTTTGCTGATTTTCGGTGTTTTGCTGATTGTCGGAATTCTGCTGACTGTCAGCGTTCTGCTGATTTTGCTGATTATCGGCGTCGGACTGATCGAAATCGAAATCGTCCATATTGAACTCTTTGCCGTTGCCGCGACCTCCGCCGAAACTCATACTGTCCGGCTTATATAGATCGCCCGAATTACTGCCGTAGTTGCGGTCAAGGAAACTGTCCTCCACCCCTTCGACGGCGAGGTAGAGTCCCCAATCCTCCCCGTTCACGGTCAGATACGCGAATGAACAAAGCGGAGTGTCCACGCCGAAATCCGCCATCATCTGATAGACGATGTAATCCTTCATCATCGTGTTGTCCTGAATGAGGTTGTTCAGGCAAAGTTTGTCGAGTCCGTCGAGCGTCTTTGCATCCTCATAATGGTCGAATTCGAGTTTGAAACTGTAACGCTCGCTACCGAGGTTTTTCACGCTCGAAAGCGATGTGTTGCCCTTGGCACGGATGGCGATATTCGAATGTTTTTCTCCGTCGATCACGACCGTGCAGGCGGAATATTCTTCATTCTCGCAGGATTCGATGAAGGAATCCCAATCGTTCATCACGATGTCGATCGTATGAACATAGGATGTATCAAACAGCGTACTTTGGTACTTGACAACGCGTGAGGCGATCTGTATGCCGATCGCACCTCCGCACATGAAAAGCACCGTGATGGCGAGCATTCCGGCAACGACCGCAAGACAGATCTTATCAATGTGTTTGCTCGTTGACATTTTAACGCTCCTTAGCCCATATATTCGCCGTTATAACTGACAAGCACCGCGGAATTGACGCCGTTGATAGCGGAAAGTTGGTTGACAAAATCGGTGTTATCGGATTTCAGACGAACCTCCATATTCAGTTCAATCAGACCTTCACGGACGGATTTGCTCTTGACGATACAACGCTCGGTGGCTCCTTCAAGGAAGTTCATGGCATTGATCTCGGATGCGTGATTTGTGCAGGAAAGAACGACGATATAGGGGTTGACATGGCTCTTTTTGTTGACGAAAACAAGCAGGATGACGCCGATAATAAGGCTTCCGCCGACCGCAAGCGGGATCATACCCGCCGCTAGAATGATGCCGGCGGCAATCGACCAGAACAAAAATGCGATGTCAAGCGGCTCCTTGATCGCGGTACGGAAACGTACGATGGAAAGTGCACCGACCATACCGAGGGAAAGGACGACATTCGAGGTGACCGCCAAAATAACCTGTGAGGTGATCATGGTGAGCGCAATCAGCGTCACACCGAAGGAGGACGAATACATCACGCCGCGATAGGTTTTTTTGTAAACGAAGAAAATGAAAAGACCGATGCCAAAGGCAAGTGCGATCGTCAGCACAATGTCAAGCAGGCTGACGGCGGCGATATTTTCGAGGAAACTGGATTTGAAGATGTCGTTGAAACTCATGGTGATTACTCCTTACTTTCAGCCGTAGATACGGCATTGTTCATATTTTGAAAACGCGGAGACATGGCGGCCGGGGATGGTGACCGCATCGCGGATGATATCCGGAAGAAATTCATCCCACTTGACTTCGAGGATGATATGGCTATCCCCCGCCGGAAGCGTCAGTGTGGCCGGATTTAGGAAATCCGTTCGGAAATCCCCCGTTCGGATGTCGTAATCCATCGTGACACGGACATTGCCGGGTGCGAAGACAAAGGGATCACGCGTGTAGTCGACGATGGTTTTCGGACGAAGCCCGGATCGCATCTTCGCATACAACTCAACGCAGAGTGCGCGTTCGCTTTTGATCATCCAATTCAGATCGCCGTCGATGATCTTCTGCGCTTCATCGACGCTGATCCGGCAGGATTGCTTGGAACAGAGACCGTTGATTTTTGACTTTTTTTCAAGGACAATATAGTCAAGATCGTTGTTATAGTAACGAATACGGAACTTTTCGCGGAAGTTTACGCCGTCGATCTTGTCGCGCAGTGCCTGATCGTTCCACGTGTCAAAGTAGAGGCTTCTGATCCGATATACGCCACCGACCGCATGACTGTCGCGTTGCATAACCGCGGAAAGACGGGAACGCAGGATCATTTGATCAATCGAATTGATCTCGTGTTTCCATTCATGACGAAATTGCATGGCAGTTCTCCTTTCGTAATATTCGGTGATTATAGTTTATACTTTTAAGAGATAAATTGATGAAAAACTTTTTAAAAAGTTATGAAAAACTCATTAAAAAGGTGTAAACGATTTGTTAACGAGCAACAATCGACGGCTTTCCGTTTGTGATCCGGCATCGCTGTGATGAAAACAATGAAAAAAGCAGGATGATACATTGTATCACCCTGCGAAATGTTGTTAGAATTTTCAATTTGTTGCAGTCGTTAAAACATCACTGCGGATGCTTCGTTCGCGCTTTTATTTTTTCAGGATCGCCATCCATTGATCAGCGTCGTATTTTTCAGCCGGCGTATAGTAACTCCGATAGTCGGGATCGCCCGTTCCTTCAACGCCGCTTCCCCAGCAACAGGGGCACCAATTATACCCGTTGAGGTCGTCGTTACAATGCAGATACCCGGTGCCTTTGCAACCTTCGCAGGTACCGTCGCTTTCCTCGTTTTGGGTGGATGATCCGTGGCAGTTATCACATCCGCCCGTTCCCCAGCAGATACTGCAAGTCCCCATTTCGGGAACACCCGGCGCAATATACACGATACCGCCGTCTTCGCCATTGGTTACCACGATTTTGCCGCTACCGCCACATTCAGGGCATACGCCGGTGCCGTGGCAAAGCCAACAATCCCATTTACCGCCGCCGCTTTCGAGATCAAATTCCGTCCCGGAACCATGGCAACGTTGGCACATACAGGCGATACCGGTGCTGTGGCAATTGCCGCAAACGACCATGCCGCCTCCGCCGCAAACCGTGCAGGTGAGAAACTGTTCGTCATTCTTTTCCAAAATGGTGATGTCGACGGTATTTCCCTTTTGCTCGGTCATAAAGCCCTGATTTTTCGCCTCATCCGTCAACTGATGAAAGGCTTCCGTCACATTTTGACCGACCACATCCACCACTGCAAGCACCGCTTCGGCGTCTTCGTTTTTGGCGATGACTTCGGTGACAACGAGGTCGCCATTCGTCTTGATTTCAAACTCCGGGTTGATTTTCAGTTGATACACAATACCGTCCACGGGCGTATCATCGCCGACGGCGTTCGTTTCCGTTTCATCGGTCACATCACCGATTTCGTCGGTCGCGTCTTCATCGGAAACCGGGGATTTCGACGGAGTACATCCAACCAAAGACACGATGAACGCCAGCGCAAGTATGCTCATTTTCCATAGTTTCATAGGTTTGCCTCCTTTTGATTTAACCGTTGAATTCCAACACGAAATGCGACGGTACAAACACAATTCGAAAGAACACATTTGTTATTGCAATCAAGTTTCGAATTTCAGGTAAAACGCGGATTTTCGTCATTACGTCAGCGAAACTGTGTTTCGGTCTTTTTTCTTTGCGGCACGATTTCTTTGAAAAAGCAATGTCAACACGGTTGATGCAACAATTATGAGTATGCCGCAAACCATCAAACCGATGCAGGAAAGATAGCGGTCTTCGCCGAAACCGACAATTCCGAGAATTAAACTCGCCCAACAAACGATGATCCATTGCAAAATATAGTAAACCGTGATCCCTTTGGAAAATGCGACAATAAAACGAATGATTTTGGCGTTTTTGATATTGACCGATATGAAATAAACGATACTTTGCAGGAATAAATAAACCAAAAAGAGAACAAAAACGCCAATCAGGGAAAGGTTGTAATTTTCATACTGACAGCCGATCTCGTTAAAAATCTCAATGCGGAGCAGTTTACAAACAACAATCGTGGCAACCAAAAATGCAAGCGATACCACGGCAGACTTTTTGTAGAAGGCGGATTTGTTATCACACTTTAAGTAGAGAGTACCAAACGCATAACCGACGCAGACGACCACCAACCATTGAGTGGCGGAAAAGGCACTGTCTTCGTTGATATATGTGAAATTCCCGAGAATTGCGCCCAAAATATCGTTATGGATAACGGGCGTCGGTAAATAAAAATCCAAAAGATTGAAAACGCAACCGATTATCAGGATGAGATACCACTTGAAATTAAACTTTTTTGACAGAGCAAAGAAAAAGAAGCAAATTGCGGAGAAATACAAAATATCGCTTGCGATACTGTAATAAAACGTGCGCAAAATATATTGCATATTGTCATGAGATACCGCACCGAGAATTCCGGGGATAATATAGCGCGCAATATTCAGTGCGACGCCCAACAGAAGCATTTGACCGCCTCTTTTGGCAAAATCGGACGCGGTGTTATGCCCGGTCAATAGAATGTTGACGCCAAGCATACACATGAAAACAAACACACCCAACGAAGCGATTTTTAGGATAAATGCGCTTTCCGTAAATGTCGATTCGTTGATGAGCCCGCTGTTCATGGATGCTTCGGTGATATGTGCCAAAGGCATCAACACCAGCGCAATCACCCGCGCAATATCAAATTCGATATAGCGTTTTTTCATTTTTATCCCCTTTCAGGCCGTTTTTCACAGAAGCGGAAAACTGCTTGAAAATACATATATGTATTATATTACATTTTTGACGAATTCTCAATAGGAATATTTGATCCCGTTTTACGCCAAAGAAAATCGGTTTTGAGCAGTCTCTTTTTGAATTCCGACACAAAGAAAGGATTTTCCTATTTGGAGGTTCAAGTGATGAAAAGTTGTGAAAATGGCGAAACCTATATCATTTGCCAAAGGTAAGCATCATTCAAAAAAACCGTCTTTTGATAAACAAAAGACGGTTTTTGTGGTGGAGGCGAGGGGAGTCGAACCCCTGTCCGAAAGCACATTCACGATGGTGTCTCCGGGCGCAGCCTGATATTTAAGTTTCCCCCGCACGGACGCCGACAGGCGGGCTTCCGTTTTCGGTAGCTTCATTATTCATGGTATGCTCAAAGCTTTGCATACGCACGGACGCCACTAATTCACGCCCTTATCCAAATCGTGGCCCCTTCGGTAAGGACGGCTGCCTTTAATTAGGCAGCGAGTGCTAAATCGTTATTGTTGTTTAATTTATAAACTGCGGCTTTTTAAGCGGTACCGCACCGCTGCCCGCTGCCCGCGCTTCAACGCCCCCGTCGAAACCGGTACGCCCCCGTGCATTATAACATTCAGCACACCCATTATAACCGATTTTTACGAAAAATGCAACGGATGTTTAATTTTTATGACGAGCCTTCGAAAATCCCCGTTCCGTCGGCAAAAAACTCAGCCGACCGCCTGCATGACCGGTACAAAATCCGGCGACAAAAAGAAGATCCTTTGCGTCAGGTTCGGATCATCCTTTGCCAGTCTGACCATCAAAAGTTCCCCGCCACTGACCGAATTTCCCTTAACGCTCACCATTCTCCCCTCCCGATAGGTCGCGGAGTACACATTCACTTCCCCACCGCCCGACAGTTTGAAAAATTCGTAATTCTCATCCTCGGTGCCGATCGTATGATTTGTCGCAGACGAGCCGGAAGTCGGATACGAACGATTTTCGACATTGTTTTGCTTGATATATGTCATCGTCGTAGGTGTGACGGTATCACGGTACAGGGTATAATATTTGCCCGACGAACTGTTGACGGCACTGAATTTGCCCGCGACGGTATTAAAGCGCAGGGTGAAATTCGTCGCATCGGTGGTTCCGCAAATTCCCGCAAGCCTCGCCGTTCCCGTTGTCTGTGTCACAAGTTCGGCGTCGTTGACACAGTCGACGAAGGAAAGATAAAAATACTCATCTCCGTTCGAGTGACCGACGATCCCGCCAATGATGACATTCCCTGTCGATGTCGTGCCGACGACACGCCCGCAATTGACATCGGAAATGAAATTCTGCATCACATCCGTGGTGGCAAGTTCGCCTGCGATCCCGCCGACACAGTTGCCCTTTGCACGGACTTCGCCGGAATTCATGCATTGTTGCACCATTCCCGCACCGCCGACCTTGCCGACGATGCCGCCCGCTGTCGCAGTCGTGGATGCGGACTCGACAGCGCCGGAATTTACGCATTTCGATAGGCTGAGTTCCATTTCGGATCGACCGACGATCCCGCCCGCATTAGCCTCGGAGCAGACCGTACCGCGATTGGTACATCGGATCATCAGCGTACGGGCGGCGTACCCGACCAAACCGCCCGCATCGGATGCGGAGGTAACGGCGGCGGCATTGGTCACGTCGATGATTTTTGCACCGCTTGCGGTCTTTGCCACCGCTCCCACGGCAGATGTTTCGCTGATATTTCCCCGAATATTGATGTTTCTGACTTCGCCCGAAAGGGTTTCAAACATCGCAACATCCGTCGTAACCGTATGGCCGTCACCGTCAAGGACGCCCTTGAAGTCGGTTAAATAACTCTGCGTCAGGTTGAGGTCTTCGGTCAAACGATACTTCTTTTCCGCCTGCATCGCCGCAAATTCCGCTTCATCGGAAACGGTCAGGTAATTGTCGCCCGTTTCGGGATCTTCCAAATTCAGTTCGATGACCTTATCCAACACCTCGGTGGAAATACCGACATTTACACTGAGGTAGGTATAAATCTTTTGCTGCAAGGTGTCGCCGACCTTATTTTTCATCGGACGCGGATACTGATTGTGGATTTTCGTGATCGCCCTCGATTTGTCGATGTTAGCGAAGTTCGAAAAAAGATAATCGCGGATCATATCCGACTCGCTCATTCCGAGAAGACCTTCCAAAAGGTACGCGATACAACCCGTCCGATCGGTGCCGATGGAGCAGTGAAAGATGATCGGGTAATTTTTCTCGTCGGCAAAGGTTTCGAAAATCTGTTTGATATACGGAAGATTGTCGCTGATGAGCAGGGTTTCATACTCCATCGGGAAGCGCAGATATTGCACCGAACTGCCGAGTGGGCTTGAAGTGATATGCCCGTATTCAATATCGCGTCGCAGGTCGATTTCGGTCTTGACGCCGAGTCGTTCGACAAATTCCTTTTTCCCCTCAGAAGTGATCAAAGACTTGGTCGAGGTGTTTTCATTGAGTTTGGAGCAACGATAAATCCGCCCCTGCCTGACAACCTTGCCGTCGAGTGTGGTATAGCCGCCGATATCGCGGACATTGGTGATACCGTCGATATAGAGATTGCGCGGAGCAAGATTTTCGGTGGTAAAGGAGGAAACGGGACTGGTGGTAGTCTGTGAATTTTTGGTAAAATCGACCTGCCAGTAATAGGTACGACCGATTTCAAGATTATAGACGGAAAGGCTCGTCGAAGTGGATGTGAAAGTTTCAGCATCGGTCATATCGGGCGATTTCGAGAGTTTGAGAGAATAGGTGACGTAACTGACTGACGGACTGACCGTCCACGAAAACCGAACGGCTTTCGGACGGCTGAGTTCCTGTGTTCCGCCGGCATAGTCGGTCGCGCTGTTATAATCGTTTTGCAGGTAGGCTTCCTGCAAGTCCGTGTGCAGGACGACCTGATCGCCGAGTTCGGCAAGCGTGATAGAATAATCCGCCGCAGACGCCTTCATCGCCCGAAACGGAACGATGAGAAAAACAAGAACGATCGCAGTCAGGATCGAAAGTGATTTTTTCATAACAGTCCCTCAATTTTTGATTTGCCGTGGTTCATCGTATTTATTATATTCAAGGGATTGAGGGGACGCGGATTGCCCGTCGGGCGTTGCCCTCCTCCTCGCAATAACGAATTGATTGGTACGTTGCAAGTTACTACACCGGGACGACATCAGGTCGTCCCCTACTTTACCGTAATCTCGGCTTGTGTGGTGATACCGCGGGCGGTGGCAGAGACGCGGACGGTGCCGGGGTTGCCGGTCGTCTTCACCCAAAATGCGATACAACCGCCGAGCAGGCTGACCGATCCCGGTCCGATGATCGTGCCTTCTCCCTCCACCGAAAGTTCGGCGGGCTCAAAGGCATACGGCAGGGTGTTTTCAAACTCATCGACAAGGCGGACGACGACGCGGGTGGCGTCCCAGTCGCCTGCGCAAAGTCTGCGGTCATCCGGCTCGACCAGCAGTTTTTTCGGCAAAGGATTGCCCGAAAAATTCTTTTCGATCACCTTTTTTCCGTTCAAAAAGCCTTCAAATCTTGCGTCGCCCCATGCGTCGCCCCAAAGTGCGAGTTCACTGAGATCCATAACCACAGGGGCGTGGTCAAGCCCCGCAAAATGCTCTTGATCTGGCGCCCACTGACCGACTTCACAGTCGCCGACGAAGACCTTGACGCAATCGCAGTTGGTATAGACGACGACGGTTTTCATGCCGCCGCCGCTTTTTTCGCCGATCGCCCAATAGGAGTCCGGCACAAGAACGGGACGGACATCGGGCGAGATCTGACTTGCGTAGACGCCGGCGGCAGGCTTTGCAATGCGGAACATATCCGCAACGCCGTGATAGCAGATACGGTCGCCCGATCCGAAATCACGGTGGGTATTATAGTCAAACGCGCACCAGCCGATCGCTCCTGCGGAGTGCGGCTCCGAATGTGCCTGATTTTGCACGCGTGCATGACGGAGCGCGTGTTCCTGCAAACGCTCCTCATTATCGTACCGCTTGGTCGGGTAGGTATGCCCGCAATATTCGGTGACGATGTAGGGCGTATATTCGTCAAGCCCCGTGATCTCCTTCGGATCACGCAGGGCGACCTTTCCGCCGTCGTGAATGAAGTCGTTCATGGTATAAACATCTTCGAGGAATTCACTGTTACAAATGGCACGGATCCCGCCCGTCGGTCGGGTATCGTCGATTTCATGCGCAATTCGGTTTGTTTCGGTATAAAAATCGTGATCGTCCTGCGACTCATTGATCCGCACGCCCCACAAAAAGATCGACGGGTGATTGAAGTCACGCTCGATCATCTCCCGCACATTGTCGCAGGAGATCTTTTTCCAATTCTCGTCGCCGATATGCTGCCAGCCCGGAATTTCCTCCAACACGAGCAGTCCGACTTCGTCACAACGGTCAAGGAAGTGGCGCGATTGCGGATAATGCGAGGTACGCACGCAGTTGAGTCCGAATTCGTTGCGCATGATATCCGCGTCACGAGCCTGCACACGGGCGGGCATTGCATAGCCGACGTACGGGAACTGCTGATGACGGTCAAGCCCCATGAGTTTGACGCGTTTGCCGTTCAGGAAAAATCCGTCGGCGGTCAGGCGTGCATCGCGGAAGCCCACACGGGCGGTCTTTTGCGAAATATCGCCTCCGCAGGTGAGTTCGACGGTGAGGTCGTATAGCGCGGGATTGTCGATATCCCACAGTGCGAGATTTTCGATCTTTTCGGACACAAGACGGTACTCGCCCCGATCCTCGACGGTGAGCACGCCTTCGGCACGGGCAACGGTCACGCCCTCACGGCAGAGGACGAAGGCAAGCCTTTCTTCGCCGCCGAGTCCCGTTGCATCATCGACACGGACGGTGACGGAAAGGTTCTTTTCGGCGACATTCGGTCGGGCAAAGACATTGGAAATAAAGGCGCGAGGCTCCTCACGCAAGGCGACTTCACGATAAATTCCGCCGTAGCAGATATAGTCGACCGTACCGCCAAAGGGCGGAATATCGGGGCGTTCGGTGGAGTCAACGCGCACGACGAGCAGGTTTTCACCCTCATGTGCGACATCGGTGATTTCCGCCGAAAACGGCGTGAAACCGCCGAGATGGGACGCGACAAGTTCGCCGTTGAGGTAAACATCGCAGGCGACCATGACGCCCTCAAAGTCAACGAACAGACGGTTTTTCAGTTGTTCGGCGGTGACCGAAAGCACCCTGCGATAGGTCGAGATGAATTGGTAATCCTTTTCGTCGAAATAGTTGAACGGCACTTCTTTGGTCGTATGCGGAAGTGCAACGGGACGAAAGCCGATCGCGGGACAGGAAAAATCGAGATAGGCTTCGTCGAAGTCTTCGCGGAACATCCAGCCGCGATTGATGGGGGTGACGAGTGTTTTCATGTTTTTTCCCTCAATTCGTTGAGATTTTGTTTGGATGCGTTTTGGGGTTGACTTTCCCACGTACTCATTAGGCAGCGAGCGTGCTACGCGAAGGCGCCGGGACGATCACGGACCGTCCCATACGGGTGCGGTGGAATTGGGACATTTTTCACCGTCAAACGAGGTTTTTCAATTGGAAATACCCCGTGACACAGACGCGTTTCCAAAGATAACCACTCATCGCGAACGCGACGGCGGAAAGCATCAGGACATATGCTTCAAACGGGATGAAATTCAGCACAAAGTCATACAAAAGTGTTGCCGCTACCGATACGCCCGCACCGCCGAGTGTCGAAATCAGTGCGGAAACACTGCGCTTGACGACGGCGGTTTCATTCGACCAATTCATCATCGGATAGCGCAGATTAACGGCGATCCCGCCCACTGCGCTGAGAACGGAAGCGGCAACCAGTGCGACAAGCATCAATCCCGCATAGATCACATCAAAGCCGAACGCGATCGGCGAAAGCACGCTGACGACAACGCTTGTCGGGATCATAAAGGTCAGCGCCATTGCAATCTTCGCCATAAAAATATCCTTCGGACGCACGGGGCAGGTGCCGATGATCCAAAACTCCCTGCCCTCCATAGAAATCGAAACGCCCGTAAGACAATTAAACATCATCAAGGCGCAAAATCCGGCGATCACGATCGGCCGAAATTGCGAAAAGCCCATTTCGGCGACCTTTGCGACTGCGGCATCCTTTCCGCCGAAGACGCCCGCAAACACCGCGACCAGCATCAGGATCATCCCGACAAGGGTGTTGATGACATAGCCGACCGAGGAAAAGTAACGGCGGAATTCACGGACATACATCGCCCGAAAGCGGGACGCAGTCCTTTGCGCGGTCATACGGTATTGTTTGGAAACCAACTGTTCCCCGAGCCTTGCGTTCACCCGACGAAATGCTTTGCCGAAAACCGTCGTAAAAAGCGCCGCAACTGCCACCGAGAAGCCGACGACAAGGGCAAAGGAAGCAACGCTTCCCTCCCCCAACGCCCGATCCATCCAACGCGCAGGCAAATAATACATCGAAAGACCGCCGTACTTCACGGCAAATCCGCCAAGTGCGCCGGCATCCATGCCGTTGAGGTAATTCTGTCCCACGACGATACCCACGCAGGCGGCAAGGGACAAAATCGTGAGAAGTTTTTGCTGTTTTTTTGCATTGGAAGCGACGGCGCCGATCCCGATGGACACCAGTGCGCCGAATACGGTCGGCACCACGGGCAGAACAAGCAGTCCCACGACCGTCATCGCGTAATAACCCGCCTTCGCGCCCATGTGCATCCCACAGATGACAAGCCCCGGCCCGCCGACAAGAAAGGCGTTGCCTACAAGACCGATATAGACGCTCAACAGTTTACTGACAAGGATCGTCGAGGCGGGAACGGGCAGGCTCATCAGCATATCATTATCCTGCGCCCCGAACAGTCGTCCGGAGGTACGGATGATCGCAAAAAACAACCCCGAAATGCTCGCGATCGACACATTGAGCGCGATCATTCGATCGAGTTGACCTGCGGCTTCCAGTGCGGTCGCAATCGCCTCGTTATAGTCGACGAGTACCTTGACGACGAGGAATGCAAGATAGCCGACGGCGGCAAGGCTGAAAAGAACCTTTTTTCGGTCGGTCGTACCCTTCTTAAAACGGTTGATACCGTAGGAATTGATGAGGTTTGCCCTGACCAGCAGGAATAGTTTATTCATCTTCGTCATCCTCGCCGACGAGTTCCATGAACAGTTGTTCCAGACTTTCGTCGCCCTTCACCTCATCGGTGGCGCCCCATGCGACAAGGCGACCGTCACGGATGATTGCGACACGGTCGCAGAGTTTTTCGGCGACTTCGAGGACATGGGTGGAAAAGAAGATCGCACTGCCTTCATCACAGAGTTCGCGCATATACTGCTTCAAACGGAACGCCGCCTGCGGATCAAGACCGACGAAGGGCTCATCCATGACGAGAAGTTTCGGTCGGTGGATGAGTGCGCCGATAATGGCGAGTTTTTGTTTCATCC
>DCHG01000006.1 GCA_002315595.1 Clostridiales bacterium UBA1758
GGAAAGTTGTGGCTAAAAACATTAGCAGGTTCGTAATCTGTAATGCTCTGCGAGAGGAAACGGATTGCCACGTCGCTACGCTCCTCGCAATGACGGGGGATGAAGGACGGGGAAAACGGATTGCACTGTCGCTACGCTCCTCGCAATGACGGGGGAGACAAAAGGAGAACAATCAATGAAGTCTAGAACACTTAAAATTATTTCGCTACTTCTTATCTGCGCGATGATATTTGCCATGGCGGCGGGTTGCGCAAAGCAGAAAAAGGCGACGGGTGCGGCGGATCCCGACACACCGCTGGTCGTGGCGTACAGCCCTTTCAGCGGGCAATTCAGCCCCTTTTCCGTCGGTAACGACTCCGACAACGACGTCGTTTCCATGACGCAACTCAACCTGCTCACCACCGATCGCACCGGCGGTATCATCTACAACGCGATCGAAGGCGAAACCGTCGACTACAACGGCACCGCCTACAAATACACCGGGCCCGCCGACATCTCGGTCGACTACGACGAGGACAAGGATCAGACGCTCTACACCATTCAAATCCGCAAAGATCTGAAATTCAGCGACGGTGTGCCGATCAGCGCCGACGACATCATTTTCACCTACTATGTCTACCTCGATCCGTCCTATTCCGGCAGTACCGCCCTCAACTCGTACGACATCATCGGGTTGGACGACTATCGCACCCAGACGACGCACGAAATTTACACCAAATACGAACAAATCGCGCTCGACATTTACCACGGCAACACCGAAGATTACGACGCGGAAACGGTCAAATCCTTCCAAACCATCCTCAAACAGACATGGGTGGAAGACTGCGGCTCGATCGTCAACTACGTCATGAATAACTACCTCAAATATGCCCCCGACTATGTCAACATGACCGCCGATGAAATTTCCGCCGACGAAGGCCTCAAAGTCATGTTCGCCATGGTGATGTACGGCTACGGCTGGCTGAACGACGACGGCTCTTTTTCCACCTTCGACGACAAAAAATTCACGCTTGAAGGCGATGACAAGCCCACCGTCGAGGACTGCTACCATGCCGCTTTCGCCGTTTATGAAGGCGATCCGGAGAATTATTCGGAAATCGAGCAGGTCGACAACGACGACGTCCTCGGCACCGCCGTTCAACGCTTTATCGCCGAATGGGGGCCGAAGGACGAAAGTCTTGCGGCGACCGGCGTCAAAAGCATTTCCGGCATCACCAAAGTCGACGACTACACCGTCACCGTCCTCTGCAATGGCTACAATGCCCCGGCGGTGTACGATATTTGCGGAATTCACGTTGCTCCGATGCACTACTACGGCGACGAAACACAGTACGATTACGAAAACGGTCAATACGGCTTCCCGCGTGGCGATCTGACCGCCATTGCCGAAAAGATTGCGGATCCCTTGGGTGCGGGCGCGTATGAATTAGTCAGGTACGAAGACGGCACCGTCTACCTCGAAGCCAACGAAAACTACTACCTCGGTTGCCCGTTGACCAAGTATATTCAGTTCAAAACGGTCGACTCCGACGATCTTGCCGCCGACCTGAACGCGGGCGACTTCGATGTGTGCGAACTGAACGGCTCACGCAGTCTGTTTGACGAAATCCGCGGGCTGAATTCCAACGGCGAACTCACCGGCGACGCCGTCAAGACCTGCCGTGTCGACAACCTCGGCTACGGCTATATGGGGCTTTGCGCGTCCAATGTCTGCGTCGACGGCGATCCCGGAAGCGCCGAGTCCAAGGCACTCCGCACCGCACTTGCCACCGTCTTCTCCGTCTACCGCGAAAATTCGGTTAAGAGTTACTACGGCGACGCCGCGGAAGTCATCGAATACCCGATCTCCGATACCTCGTGGGCGGCTCCGCAGGTGACCGATGAGGGCTACGGCGAAGCGTTCAGCACCGACGCGGACGGCTATCAGATCTACAATAAAAATATGAGCGCGGACGAAAGGTACGAAGCGGCAATTGCCGCTGCGCTGACCTGGTTTGAAAAGGCGGGCTTCACCGTCAAGGACGGCAAGGTCGTCGAAGGCCCGGGCAAAGTCCGCAAATGCTCCGACGGCGACCGTTCCTATCTGTCCTACGAGGTCATCATCCCCGGTGACGGTACCTCCGACCACCCGGCGTATGCCATGCTGACCGACGCAAAGGCGACATTCGAAAGCATCGGAATTGAGATCAGGATCAACGATCCCGAAGACTCCGACACCCTTTGGGACGCCCTTTACACGGGCAGTCAGGATATGTGGATCGCCGATCGTGTCGCGGTCATTGATCCCGATATGTATCAGGAATACCACAGTTCCAACATCGTCGGACTCGGCGGAAGCGATTTGAATTTCAGCCACATCCGTTCCGACCTGCTCGACCGGCTCATCGTCGAGGCGCGTCAGAGCGACGACCAGTCGTTCCGCAAGAACGCGTACAAACACTGTCTGGACGAGATCGAAAGTTGGGCGGTGGAGATCCCGATTTATCAGCGACAGAACTGCATCGTGTTCAGTGCCGAACGCGTCAATCTCGACACCGTGACGCCGGATATCACGACGTTTTGGTCGTGGATGCGGGACATCGAAAAACTCGAAATGAAATAAGTTTCCGTTCGGGAGTTTTTTTGAACGGGATAGGAAAACAGGTCGATTGCCGTCGACCTGTTTTTTGTTTATTTTCAGGTTTGTTGGGCGAAATCGTACCTTTTTACCGTAGAAGGTGGAGAAAATCCATTGATTTCCGCCGCGCAAGGTGATATGATAGCCGTAAGATCGCAGGGGACGGGGCAATCCGTTGCCTCCGGGTACGGTAAAATTACCAACAACCCCGTAACCTTCTCCTTAAATAAG
>DCHG01000066.1:0-5105 GCA_002315595.1 Clostridiales bacterium UBA1758
CTCACGTATTCTTCGAATACGTATGGCGTTTTCTTACGCAAACGCGGCAATCCGTTGTCCGGGTTACGCGGGACGGGGGCGGAAAACAAAACAGCCACCGTAAAACGGTGGCTGAACGTTCCTTATTGATCCAAATGCACATCGAGTTGATTGAACGGAACGGCGACGCCGTTGCGGTCGAAGACATCCAAAACGACTCGATTGACGGAACGGCGGATTTTATGGCGATTTACGGGATTGGAATAAACACGCAGGCGATAGGAAATCTGGCTCGACTCAAACCGATCCGCACCGAGTAATTCGACCTGTGTCACATCGTCGATCGAGGCGGAACTCGCCCGAATTTCGTCGCAGATCGCGCGCATTTTTTCGTTCGGAACGCGATAATCGGCGGGAATGATTAAATCCTGATAATCGCTTTGAACACGCATTTCCGAAAAATTGCGGTTGCTGACGGTCAGGATCTCGTTCGATTCGATATTTCGTAATTTCGCCATTCGCACGGTCAATTCCGTCACCAGCCAATAGTCGTTTTCGTATTCGATCACATCGCCGACACGCATAAAATTTTCCGTGACGATGTTGATGCCCATGATCACGTCTTTGAGGATATCCTGCAACGCGAAACCGACGATGATACCGACGACGCCGAGACTTGTGATGATCGAGGTGACATTGATACCGTTGAGTTGAAGCACGGCAAGTACCGAAAGCACGATGATCAGATATCGGATCACGGCACCGATGACGCGAAAGATCGCGCCCAACCCGGATGCACCGGAGCCGGAAAAACGACGCTCATAATGCCGGATGACGGCGGTGACAATGATTGCAATGATGAAAATCGCCACCGAAATCCAAAGTTTCGGTGAAGCGATCAGATCGAGTAAATATTCCATAATTCCTCCGAAAGAAAACTGTCGAACTTTCCTATATCATACCACAATCGGCCGACGGATTCCACCATTTTTGTTTGCGAAAAGAAAATCCGTTTCTTTGATGAAACGTACTACCTTTTTTGTGAAAAAGATGATATAATAAAAGCAGAAATTCACAGTTCGGAGGAATGTATGAGTTATCTTGAAGCAAAAGAACGTTTCGAAAAAATCGGTATCGACACCGAAAAGGCGATCAAAACGCTGAAAAATGTTCCGATCTCCATTCACTGCTGGCAGGGCGACGACGTCCGCGGATTTGACACCGATCCGACCAAACCGCTTACCGGCGGAATTCAGACCACGGGTAATTATCCCGGTAGAGCGAGAAATCCCGAAGAACTGATGGCGGATTTTGAAAAAATGCTGACACTTTGCCCGGGTACGAAAAAGATCAACCTGCACGCCTGCTACGCGATCTTTGAGGACGGCGATTGGGTTGACCGCGACAAACTTGAACCGAAGCATTTCAAAAGATGGGTGGAATTCTGCAAAAAGCATCACATCGGTGCGGATTTCAACCCGACATTTTTCTCGCACCCGATGTGTGATCCGTTGACGCTGACCTCGCCGAACGAGAAAACGCGCAAATTCTGGATCGACCACGGCAAGGCGTGCATCCGCATTTCCGAATATTTTGCAAAGGAACTCGGTCAGAAATGCACGATGAATATCTGGATCGGCGACGGATTCAAGGACATTCCCGCCGACCGAATGGGACCGCGTGCGCGATACAAGGATTCGATCGATCAAATCCTTTCCGAGCCATATGATTTCAACCTTGTCAAGCCCTGCGTCGAAAGCAAGGTCTTCGGCATCGGCGTCGAGGCTTATACGGCGGGTAGTGCGGAATTTGCACTGAGTTATGCCGCCAAGAACAGTGATAAGTGCATTCCGCTGATGGATTGCGGTCACTATCACCCGACTGAGGTCGTCAGCGACAAGATTCCGGCACTGCTTGTTTTCTTCCCGGAAATCGCCCTTCACATCACCCGCGGTGTCCGCTGGGACAGTGACCATGTGGTGCTTTTCGACGACGAAACGAAAGAAATCTGCAAAGAGATCGTCCGTTGCGGCGGTCTTGACGGAAGCGTGAATATTGCGCTGGATTACTTTGATGCGTCCGTCAACCGCATTGCGGCGTGGACGCTTGGCTACCGCAATGTTCAAAAGGCATTGCTCAATGCGCTTCTCACGCCGTCCTGCACATTGAAAGATTTGCAGGATCGTTATGAGATGACCGAACTTCTTGTGGCGCAGGATGAACTCAAAACCATGCCGTTCGGTGAGGTTTGGGACGAATACTGCCGCCGCGAAGGCGTTGCCAAGGACGGCGAATGGTTTGCGGATGTCAAAAAATATGAAAACGAGGTTTTGGTGAAACGAGTATGAAGGATATTTTGAGCGCAAAATGGATGGTGGAAATGATTCGCACCGTCACCAATATGTACGACCACGGTTGGGATGAACGCAACGGCGGCAATGTCAGCATGATGCTCGACGAGCCGGATGTCCGCGATTACATCGACGGCAAGGTCATTCGCACGATCCCGATGAATTTCAATGCCGAAAAACTCATCGGAAAGTATTTTCTTGTCACCGGCACGGGCAAGTATTTCAAAAACGTTCAGTACGAGCCGGGTGTCAACCTCGGCTTGATCCGTATTGCCCGAAACGGCACCGATGCGGAATTGATGTGGGGTTACACCGACGGCGGCAGGTTCACATCCGAACTCCCCGCACATCTGATGAGCCATACCGCAAGGCTTGCCGTTGATCCCGAACACCGCATTGTCATGCACTGTCATCCGGCAAATCTGCTTGCGATGACCTTTATCCACGATCTCGACGAAAAGGAATTCACCCGCACGCTTTGGCAAATGATCACCGAGTGCCTGGTCGTATTCCCGGACGGTGTGAATGTCCTGCCGTGGATGATTTGCGGCACGAACGAGATCGGCGAAGCCACCGCCGAAAAGATGAAGACCGCCAGACTGGTCGTTTGGGCGCAACACGGCATTTACGGTGCGGGACGCGACCTTGACGAAACCTTCGGCTTGATCGAAACCGCCGAAAAGGGCGCGGAAGTCTATATGAAGATCGCGCATCTGCCGTGGAAACAGACCATCACCGATCCCGATATGCACGAGATCGTCAAGCGTTTTGATCTTACTCCGCGGGAAGGATATATCAAATAATTTAATCTTTACAAAAAACAAGCCGTTCGGGTAACCCGAACGGCTTGTTGGATTTATTGAGATCAGTACTCAAACATCACGGTGTCGCCGAGACGCATTTCAACATCGACAAAATCGACATTTTCGCCGTACTGCTTGTTTTCGTAGACCTCGACCGGGTTACATTTCCGCGGGAAGCGGATGCGTTTGATGCCCGTGGAGGAAGCGTGCAGGGTGACGAAGTGATTGTTTGCGTAGAGGACATCGTCGGTTTCCGAATAGATATGGCAACCGGCATAACGGGCGACGGCTTTGATGACTTCACTGCGGATGACCTTGGTCGGGCAGTAGACGCTCGTCCAGTCCTTGAATCGTTTTGCGGCAAGCGCGGGATGATCGCAATCGAGGAAACGACCGAGTATCGTTGCTTCGGGATCATCGGGATAGAAGGTCGGGTAAAGGAACGACGGTGCGTCGACTTCAAGCGGCCAGACGGAGTGGATGATTGGGCGGGAAATGGTACCGAGGATCAGGTCGCGGTCAACGCCCGCAACGATCTCATCATCCGTGTCAAGACGGAAATGCGGATTGTTGTTTTCGGGATCCATTGCGATGCGGATGCCGGTGATTTCCGAAATGTTTTCCGCGGAAAGTTTCTTTTCACGGTCGGTGTTGATAAAGCCCGGCGCATACATCCAAAGGGCGACCTTTCCGTCCTTATGAAGGCGTTTTGCGATCGCTTCGCGTTCGGAATTCGTCAGCGAGAAGCAGTTCATAAAGACGTAAAGTTTGTATTCGGGCATATTGTCGAGGGCGAAATCGTTGTGGAAGTAGTGGTGGCAGGGGGCGCCGATTCGTCCGAGTTCGTTGGTGCGCATGATATGGCACATTTCGTGCGTGGTCTGTTCACCGACGTAACTGATGGATTCTTCGTCGTAGATAATCGCAATTTCGGTATTGCTTCGACGGTCGAGTTCATAGGCGTGTTCGGCGATCTTTTGTTGCTTGTCGATGAGTGCGCAAAGTTCGTCATCGTCAAACCACGCACGGTTGCCTTTCGTGCTGCGGTAGACGCCGGACATATCAAACCACCAGCCGAGAAGATCTTCGCAGATGTCACGACCGAAATCGCGTTTCATCACATGAATACTGTCCTCAGCGGTGAAGGTCTGCATCAGGTCGCGGTAACGGCTGGCATAGTGCGTACGGGTGTCGTCTTCGGCGATGAAGATCGTATTTCGGGTGCGGAAAGAATCCTGCATCTCACGCTGACCGATGTAACCGCCCGGTTGTCTGCCTTCGTAATTGCCCGGGGCGGCAAGAAAGTCGACTTTGCCGGAATCGAGCATATCAAGTACGCATCCTGCGGTGCCGAAATCGTAGAACTGGGTACAGCCGTAGGAACCGTAGAACGAGCCAATGAGTTTTTTCGGCGAATACTGCTTCAAACGGTCGGCAAAATAGATGACTGCCTGAGAAGGTCCTGCGTGCCATGCACGGAAAAAGTCCGCGACGAACTGATATTTGTTTGCGTCGAGGAAGGTGCCGACATTGGTGCCGTTGGACGGGTTGGATTCGCCTTTGTGGAATTCGTCAAGACGACGGTTGACGATTTCGTCGGAATAACTGGCATATCGTTCGTCAAAGGTCGGAATACGCGGATGTTCGAAGGTGGCTTCGGGATCGTTCCAACGACGGCGGAGTTCGTTGACATCGTTGTTGCAGACACGGCGCAGATATTTTTCAAATTCGGCGCGGAATGCTTTGCCGTAATCGGCGACGCGTTTGGTGTGGCGGTCGGTCAAGAGAATGCCGTTGAACCATTCGCCGGAGAGTCCCGCACAGAGGAACAGACCGATGAGGCGTTCGTGATAGTCAAGTGTTTCCGTCTTTTTGACAAAGTCGATCATGCGGTCGGCGGCTTCTTCCCGCCAAGCCTGCGACGAGAAGGAGAACGCATACGGGATTTCGTACGGCTCACTGCCCTGATGGG
>DCHG01000066.1:5110-8508 GCA_002315595.1 Clostridiales bacterium UBA1758
GGGTGACGAGGGAGGAGTGCTTGCCGTCGTTATAGGTCAAAAGTTCATCGGGGTGCGACTCCATCCATTCCTTCGTGGGGGTGAGGTTCATTCGCATAAAGACGTAAGCGTCCGGGATCAGTTCGAAAATATTGTCACACTGTTCCTTGAAGGATTCGAATTTATCGGGTGTGGGCATGGCGGCGGAACATTCCGTACGGGGGGAATCATCCCAATCGATCGAGCAACCGATGAAAAACACGCGGATGCCGGCGTCGCCGAGTTTTTTGATGTAATCGCGGTCGTACGCGGAAGCGGTCATAAACATCGGGCGAAGCGGTTTTCCGTCGATGACGATGGCGGGGGAACCGTGGTAATCCTGAATTTTAATATCCATAAAAACCTCCGAAAGGTATTGTTGGGGGACCTTGATTCATTATAACATTCCGCCTGAAAAAAGACAAGAAATTTCAGACGAAAACACACCCCGGTGTTTCCGGGGTGTGAAAGAAAGATCCGTTTTATTTTTTCAGTTCGTAGTACGGCAGGCGGGAGAGGGGTGCGTCGACGGCGATGCGGCAAGGGCCTTCGACAACGCTTCCGTCGTCACCGATCCATTTACCTTTCGGGAAGGAAATTTCCCGCTTGACTTCGCCCTTTTGAATGACGGGCGCGACAAGAAGTCTGTCGCCGAGCATGAACTGATCCTCGACGGTTTCCATGCCTTCGTTCGGGAATTCATAATCCATATAGCGCATGATCGGTTCGCCGGTTTTGTCGGCGTGTTCGACAAGCGACTGAATATAGGAGGCGTATTTGAGGTGGAGTTGAACGGCGGCGAAGCAGTCATTCCAATACTGCTTCGGCAGAAGACGCCAAATGGCGGCGGAAAACTGCATCATCGGGAACAATGCGGAGCATTGGGTGTAACGGACGGTGAGTTCGGGATCGAACTGCTTTTTCTTTGCCATTCCGATGTCGCCACCGCCGATCATATCCGGGCAGGTGTAGGCATAACCGAGGATACCCTGCAAAAGTCCCGACGGAATGAGTTGACCGATTCCGTTGGCATTCGACCAAGAATGGCTTTTGTCGCGCTGACGCTGAACGAGCGCCTTGCCCGCACATTTGAAGCAGGCACGGTATTCGTTACACTCATAACGAAGACCGAATTTTGTGTAAAGTTCGGTTTGCTCGTTGGCGTCGACATTGCCGAAGGTGATGTCGTCATCTTCGTAAAATTCGCCGTCGCCCGCGTCGAGTTTGAAGCCGTCAACGCCGTATTCGTCAACAAGGCGTTTGAGTTCCCGATAAAACCATTCCTCCGCTTCCGGGTTGGAAAGGTCGATGACGGCACTGTAACCGTTCCACCATTCGCGGATGGCGGGCTGACCTTTGGAATTTTTGACGAGCATATCGTGACGGTTGAGATAACGGAAATTCGGCGAGTCGGGGCTGACGAACGGGCATACCCAGAACATGATTTTGAAGCCCATTTCGTGGACCTTGGCGATGGTTTCCTTCGGATGCGGGAATTTTGCGGGCGAGAACGACCAGTCGCCGTAGTATTCGCTCCATCCGTCGTCGACCATGAGGATGCCCGCGGGCATTCCCGCGTCAAGAATGGACTGTGCATACGAGATCAGATCGTCTTCATTTTGATCGTAGTTGAGTTCGATCCAAGTGTTGTACTGCGGGCGGTCAAAGAACAGCATGGGCGGATGACCGTCGGGCGGGAAATGCGCCTTGACTGCGGCAAGAAAGGCGTCCTTCATAGTCTTTCCCGCTCCGACAAGTTCGATCGGGGCTTTGTCGCAACCGCAACTCAGTTCACCGCCGGCGATGCTGAGTTTGAAGCCCTTTTCACACCAGATGTAACGCCCCCGATTGCTGACAAGCAGGGGGTTGAATTGGTTGGTGGTGTGGTTGTGACGAAAATCCTCGGAATAGACGGTGAATTCCCCGAAAGGCTGTTCGGTGGTGGTGTTATAAAGACCGCGCCACAGTTCGCCGGGGAGCATTTTGACACGAAGATTGTAATTCATATTTTTCTTCCTTCCCTTGATGATACTGGTTGTATTATACCTTTCTTTGAAGCGAAAAGTCAATCGTTTCGCGTTGCTTTCAGCGTTTTGATAAAATGTTTCGCAATACGCCCGCGACTGTACCCGAAACGGTGCAGATCACAAGCCGCAGTGGAAATGCGTCAATTGCCGCACCCGTGGCAAGCGCAATCAGGCAGAGCATCGTCAAAAAGGCGACGCCGCCCGAGATCCCGCAGAGAAGGTACGCCTTTTTGAGGATCCCGGCGGACAAGAACGCGGCGGTGAGGGATCCGACCGCGACCGCGATCAGCGGCACCGCGTTGGACAGATCGCGGGAAATGACGGATTTCGAAATAAGAACGGACGCGAGAAGAAGGCAGAGTACGCCGCAGGACAATCCGGCGGCGAGGGCGACGGCGGCCTTTGCCGCGACCGCGGGAACAGTAGCGCGATAATCCATAGTACCCCCGACTTTCGTTTTTTGTTTGATGATATGCGGGGGAGAAAAGGATTAGCACAAAACGGGGATTTACCTCACCCGTCCTTCGGCAAAAAGACGCACACGCAGGGGACGAAGGTTACGCATTCCACGGCGACGTGGCAAATCCCCGTCCATACAAAAAAACGCTCCGTCTTTCGACGGAGCGCGGTTTTGGTAAAGATCAGTCTTTCTTTTCCTTGGTCTGAACAGCCCATTTTGCGAAGACCATCTTATTCTTGTCGATGCTGGTTTCGATGGTGATGGTATCGTCCTTGACAGAGCAGATCGTACCCATGATACCGCCGATGGTCGTGATTTTATCGCCGACGGCGAGAGAATTACGCATATCCTCGGCTTCTTTCTTTCTTTTCTTTTCCGGACGGAGAAGAACGAAGTAGAAAACAAGGAACAGTGCGGCGATCGGGAGAATGGTGGTCAGAAGTTGCTGGGTGGAACTACCGGTGGCGGTGGCATCGGTCAAAAGCGAAACAAACATGATTTTCCTCCATAATAGAATATTTTGTTATATTATAACCGCTTTTACGGCTTTTGGCAAGTGAATTATTTGTAAACAATCAAATTTTATATTCTTTGCGCCAGTCGTTCGGAATTTTCGCGTCGGAAGGCTTCAAAACGCCCCTCATCCAGTGCGAGTCGAATTCGTTCCGCAAGGCGGTTATAAAAGCGCAGATTGTGCATGACTCCAAGACGCATGGCGAGCATTTCGTCCGCCTTGAACAGATGACGCAGATATGCGCGGGTGTATCTGGCACAGACCGGGCAGTCACAATCGGGATCAATGGGGGACTGGTCGAGTTCGTATTTCTGATTGCGGATGTTGATGATCCCGTTCCATGTGAAAAAATGTCCGTGACGGGCATTTCGTGCGGGCA
>DCHG01000063.1:0-2623 GCA_002315595.1 Clostridiales bacterium UBA1758
AGAAGGTTACGGGGGATGACCTTCTACTTGCTATATTACGGGTGGAAATGCCGATAAACGGCGGAGGCGACATTGGCGGGGAGGACGGCGGAGAGTTCGGTCAGGTCGGCATTTTTGATTGCATTGACCGACCGAAACGCCTTCAAAAGTGCTTCGCGTCTTGCTTTTCCGACGCCTTCAATGCCTTCGAGTTCGGATTTCTTCGACGCTTTCCCGTGTACCTTCGTCTGAAAACCGATCGCACGACGGTGCGTTTCTTCCTGAATTCTGCCGATGAAGGCGAACAATGCGGGCGTTGTGACAATGCCGATCTCACCGCCGTCGGGGCTTGCGATCGCACGCGTACGGTGACGGTCGTCCTTGACCATACCGTAGACAGGAATATCCGTGATACCGAGGGTTGCGAGGGCTTCGACCACGGTCTTTGCGTGGACACTTCCGCCGTCGATGAGCAGCAGATCGGGGCGTTCCGAGAATTTTGCGTCGCCTTCGAGATAATGCGTGAACCTGCGTGTCAGCACCTCTCGCATTGAACCGTAGTCATCCTGCGCGTCCAGCCCCTTGATCCTGAACAGACGGTAATCCTTCCTCGACGGCTCGGCGTCGACAAAAACCGTCATTGCGCCGACGATATCCGTGCCCGCGTTATTCGAAATATCGTATGCCTCGATCCTATGCGGCGCGGGAATTCCGAGGGCGTGTCCGAGCAGATCGCAGAGTTTACTGCGACGGGCTTCCTTGGTAGCGTTAAGCGTTTCGGCTTCCTTTGCATTGTTGGCGGCAAGGCGCACAAGCGCCGCCTTTTCCCCTCGTTCGGGGACGGCGATACGCACGCGATGTCCGCATTTTTCCGACAGATATTTGCCGAAATCATCCATTTCGGGTAGTGATGCGGACAAATAAATCTCCTTCGGCAGGTCGTCACGGGCGATGTAATACTGCCCGATGTATTCGGCGAATTTTTCGGGGGCTTCGTCCGCGGAAGCGTAATCGAACAGTTCGACTTCGCGTGAGATCAACACCCCGTCACGATAGTGGACGATGGCGATGGCGAGTTTCACACTGCCGACGAAATATGCGGCGAAGTCGGTATCCGCCATGGCTCCCGACAGTATCTTTTGACCGCTTTTGAGCCGCTTGACCGCGGCAAGACGATCACGCAGACGGGCGGCACGCTCGAATTCGAGGGCTTCTGCGGCGGACTCCATTTTATTGCGGAGTTCGTCCTCCAAACCGTCCTGCTTGCCTTCAAACAGTTGGATTGCCTGTGCAATGAGTTCCATATACTCGTCGCGGGTGATCCTGCCCGCACAGACGGCAAGACATTTGCCCATGTGGTGATTTAGGCAAGGTCGGTCGCGCCCGATATCCCGCGGGAAGACCTTTCGACAGGTGGGCAGACCGAGCGAAACACAGACGGTGTTGATCGCCTCAAACGACATCGAACGCCCGGAGTACGGCCCGAAATAGCGTGCGCCGTCGTCCGCTTTCTTGCCGACGACCGTGAAACGGGGATATTCGTCCCCGACCGAAAGACGGATGAAGGGGTAGCCTTTATCGTCTTTGAGAAGGATGTTGTATTTCGGCTTATGGCGTTTGATCAGCGAACATTCGAGCAGGAGTGCTTCGAATTCCGTGTCGGTGACGATGGTATCGAAATCCGCGATCTGCGAGACCATCATACGCGTCTTCGGCGAGTGGGAGGCGGAGTCGTGAAAGTACTGACTGACGCGGTTTTTCAGGCTTTTCGCCTTGCCGACATAGATGATCGTATGGCTCGCGTCCATCATGATATAGACGCCCGGCTCGTACGGGAGTTTGAGTACTTTTTCGTGGACGCGTTGTTTGAGTTCAGTCATGGTTTCACCTCGATCGTTGGTTAGGGGACGGGAACAAGGGGGGTGTGGATTGCCGCGGAGCATCGAAAATGCCCCTCGAAATGACGTGTTTACAGTGCGCTGCGGTATTTATTTACCGCGTGAGAATGAAAAAAGAGCGCAAACGCGCTCTTTTTTACATACTTATTTTAGGTAAAATGGAAAAACGGTACAAATCAGTCTTTCAGTTCCTCGATAATGAGTTTCGCGAGCGCATCAATGGCATCGGTTTCGTCCGCACCGTCAGCGACAAGCGTGATCACGGAGCCTTCGGAGATACCGAGAGAGAGAACGCCCAAAAGGCTTTTTGCATTGGCACGACGCTCTTCTTTTTCGATCCAAATGCTACTCTTGAATTCATTCGCCTTCTGAATGAAGAAGGTTGCAGGTCTGGCGCGCAGACCAACAGGGTTACTGATCGTAATTTCCTTAGAATACATAATCAACGCTCCCGTCAAACGATAAGATTAGGTTACTATCAGAATTATATATTATATAATAGCAAAAATTCAACTGTTCGTCAAGAATTATTTTTTGCAAAACTGTCCGTATTTTTGCCGAAATAAGGTGCCTTTGGCGGTGAAAATGTCAAATTCGGGCGTTTGTGACGGTCAAAGAGCATTTTTTGTCCGCTTTTGCAAAGGTCAGTCCGCCTTCCGCCGTGCAAATGACAGCACCGTCGGCTTCGACCGAATAACCCGACTCGCCATACACGGCGATCTCGCCTCCCTCGACAAGTTCGCCCC
>DCHG01000063.1:2640-8016 GCA_002315595.1 Clostridiales bacterium UBA1758
CCCCGCCGCATTGACGGCGTCACATCCCATATAGAGGTCGCTTCTGCCGAGAATGACGGGGTTGCCGGAGTACGGCAGGATCCAATACAGACGGAAGTCATCCGCGTCTGCCAGTTCCACGGGGTAGGCGTCCCCCGCTTTGAGAACGGTCGCCTTTTTTGCAAAATACTCGTACACGACGACATCGCCTTCAAGGTCGAAGTCATCGGCGGTGATCGTACCGCGGACGGCGGTCTGATCGGCTTTGAGGTTGAAGGCGGCAATGACGCGGGCGTTTCCGATACGGTTGCGGATCTTGAACGGCTTGCCGGAGTCCGCCGGATTTTCGATGATACAGTCACGCGTCGGCGTGGCACTTTCCGCACAACGGAGAATTCTGCCGTCGGCAAGACATAGCGGTTTCAACACATCGGCGTTGGTGCGTCCGATTTTGTCGCTGACGTAGACGGGACCGCCGCTGATGGCACGGCAAAGACTGTTTTTGCGGGCTTGTCCGTCGTCCGTCCAGAACATATCCCAGTCGTTGACATAGAACTGTCCCTGCAAAATGCCGTTATAGGAGCATTGCAGGATGTTTTTTGTGAACCATTCCTTGCTTTCGGGGATAAAATCGTCCGAACAGCGGTTGACGGCGGTATCGGGGCGGTGGTACAGACATTCCGACGACATCCCCATACAGTTGATGAGTTGTCCGTCGAAGACCTTGCCGGTGGCGGCGTCAATGCCCGCCTGCATTCCTTTGGCGGCTTCGCCCACGGGCATGACATCGACATAGTTGAAATAGCAACTCTGGTTGTCGATTTTGACAAAATCCGTCCCCCACGACTTTGCGGCTTTACAGAGTTTGGTGAAGAAGCCTTCCGCCTTTTTCGGGTTCGGCAGAATACGGTCGCCGACGGTGATAAGGTCGCCCGAAAGCATCTCGTATGCGGGGCTGTCTTTGATCACGCCCGCCCAGTAGCCGGTCGCGGGAAGCCAAAGACCGACGGATTTCACGCCTTTTTGTTTCATTTTCGAGATCGCCGAAGTCATGCCGTCGGCAAAGCGTTCGGGATCGCCGGAAAACGCGTAAAGACGGCTTTCGTGCATAATGTCGCACATTTCGGCAAAGGTATGTTCGGGCGTGACGGTTTTGAGATTGGGGCAGTGCGCCCACATATCGTCGATGATCGCAAAGCCGACGGGCACGCCTTTTCGGTTGAATTCGTCAAGTTTTTCAAGCAGTCCCGCTTCGCTGACACGGATCTGCAACGCGTCCCAACTGCACCAGCCGAGATAGTCGAGTGATGCGGGATAACGTCGTCCGTCACGGAGTTTCGGATGGCTCGGATGAATTTCGGAGGCGACGCGTGCGCAGTCGGCGGCGAGGGCAAGGGGATCGTCGCCCTCGGCTTCGATCCACGCGAGTTGGTCGCGGCAGACCTTTATGCCGGCGCAGTTGGTGAACATCCGAAACTCCATACCGTCGGGGGTGCCGCGCAGGACGGTTTTGAACACATCGTCGCAGATCGGCATGATGTAGCGGTAGGTTTCGCCCGATTTGATAAGGATCGCCTGAACGAGGGCGGGCAGGTCGCAAAGGGACTTGCCGAAGGTCGGACGGCACCAGAACGCGGAATGATTTTCAATGGCTACGAATGAGTCGCAGGTGGGCTGTTCGGGGAAAAGAATGATTTCCGACGCTTGGGCGGCGTCGTTTTTCGCGGTGACGGTAACCGAGGTGACCGCGCCGTGTTTGCGGGAAGTCAGGGTGATGTTTGCGCTTGCTCCGTCGAATGACGAGCGAATGATGTTCAGCATGGGGGTACCTCCGATTTGTTGTAGTGGGGGATTGTGGGAATGATTACGCGGGACGATGTGGGCATCGTCCCCTGCGATATCTTCCGTCAACGCCTTCATTGCCGTTTTCCATAAGGAGAGGACGAGGGGCGACGTGCAAATTACAACTTTACTTTTTCAACTCGACGATGGTGACGCCGGTTTCGCCTTCGCCGTAGGTGCCGAGGCGGAAGCCGCGGACATGGGGATTTGACCTGAGCGAACGCTGAATGGCGGCACGGAGTGCGCCGGTGCCTTTGCCGTGGATGACCGTGACGGTTTCCAGTTTCGACATAAACGCGTGGTCGATGAAGTTCGTCACAACTTCGACGCCCTCATCGCCCGTCATTCCGCGGATGTCAACTTCCATCTTTGCGGGTGTCGCGGACTTGGTAAACGACACATTTCCGCTTTGCTTTTCTTTCGGTTTTTCGGCGGTCAAGGTGACCTGACTGACGTTGAGCGTCATCTTCAAAATGCCCGCCTGCAAGGTCATATTGCCGTTTTTATCGGGATCGGTCAGCACCGTCGCTTCGGAGCCGTACTCGTTGACGATGACGATGTCGCCCTGACGGATCGGACGCTTCGGGGCATTCGGGATGAGCGCGGGCTTTTTCGCCTTCGGTGTGGCGGTGTTCGATGCTTCGTTGATGCGTCTGCCGATCTGTGCGCGGGCTTCGTTGAGCGCCTGCGGATCCATTTGCGGTCCGCTTTTGCGGAGCCTGCCCAGTTCCTTCATCACGGCGTCGACCTCATTGCGTGCGACGGTCAAAAGTCGTGTTGCCTCCGCCTTTGCCGTTTCGGTCGCCTTTTCACGCTCTTTTGAGATCTTTTCGTAGTCATCTCTTGCGCGTGCGTTCAAAATTTCCGCGTCACGACGCAATTTTTCGGCTTCGGAACGCTCGTTTTCCAAAGCGATCCGCTTTTCGTCCAACTGACGGAGGACATCCTCAAAGCGTTGATCTTCGCTGTCGACAAGTGATTTTGCCTTATCAATCACATAATCGGGCAGACCGAGACGACGTGAGATTTCGAACGCGTTCGATTTGCCGGGAATGCCGATGAGAAGCCGGTACGTCGGACGGAGCGAGTCGACATCGAATTCGCAACCTGCGTTTTCCACACGGGCGGTGGTCAGCGCATAGGTCTTCAACTCCGCATAGTGCGTGGTTGCAACGATCTTTGCCTTCATTTCGCGGGCGTATTCGATGACGGAGACCGCCAAAGCCGCACCCTCGACGGGATCGGTACCCGCACCGAGTTCATCGAACAGGATCAGTGTTCGGTCGTCCATACCGTCGAGGATTTTCACGATCGTCGTCATATGGGACGAGAAGGTGGAAAGCGACTGTTCAATGGATTGCTCATCGCCGATATCGGCGTAAATTTTGGAGTAGACGGGCAGGGTGCTGCCCGGTTTTGCGGGAATGTGAAGACCGCAAGCCGCCATAACCGAAAGCAGACCGACGGTTTTTAAGGTGACGGTCTTGCCGCCGGTATTCGGCCCCGTGATGATGAGTGCGTCAAAGTCAATCCCCAGACGCACCGAGATCGGAACGGCTTTGCCCTTTGGCAGAAGGGGATGTTTGGCTTGGATGAGGTCAAGACGACCGCGGTCGTTGATTTCCGGCTCGCAACATTCGAGATGATAGGAAAGTTTGCCTTTGGCAAAGCAAAGGTCAAGTTCCACAAGAAGCGAATAGTTTTCGCCGATATCGCCCGAAAACCCCGCCACATCGTTCGACATTTCGGCAAGAATACGGTCGATTTCGTCCTTTTCCTTGCCTTCCAGTTCCTTGATCTCGTTGTTTGCCTCGACGACCTGCATCGGCTCGATGAAGATCGTGGCGCCGGAGGAGGATACGTCGTGGACAAGCCCGGAGATTTCCCCGCGGTTTTCCGCCTTGACGGGGACGACAAAACGCCCGGAACGCGTGGTGATCAGGGTTTCACGCAGGTATTTCGAATAAGCGGGCGATGTGATGATGCGTTGCAGGGTTTCGCGGACGCGATTGGACGCCTGACTCTTTTTTCGACGGATGTCGCTGAGTGCGGGAGAGGCGGAGTCGGCGATCTCATCCTCACTGATGATGGCGTTGAGGATGCGTTCTTCGAGGAATTTATTGGGTTTCAGACTGCGAAAATACACGTCGAGAACGGTGGAGCGTTCACTTTCGTCGCCGACGTAATCACGCACAAGGCGAGCCGCCCGACAAAGCCACGCGATCTGCAACAGTTCGCGTGCGTTCAGCACACCGCCGTGATCGACACGCATCAGGGAGGCGGAGACATCCTTGACACCCGTGAAAGCGGGCGAGCCGGAGTTGCCCATAAGATCGCGTGCAGCGGTGGTTTTCGCCTGCTCCCGACGGACGTCTTCGAGCCAATCGGAAGGCTCCAAAGCGCGTGCGCGTTCCTTTGCACCGTCGCTGACCGCAAACGAGGCAAGCATTTCAAGCACACGCGGCAATTCGAGCGTGACAAGTGATTTTTTGGTTAGTTCATCCATGAGTAATCCTCTTTTTTGGTTGGGTGGGGGACGGGGTTACGGATTGCCACGGAGCATTGAAAATGCTCCTCGCAATGACGGTATAAAAGTGCGGTGTGAGATACGACACCGGGACGTTTTCTCGCCTTCCAAAAGGGGAGGTCAAAGGGTACACTTCACAAAATCGACTTATAATAGTCGAGGGTACGGAAGTGGTGTTCGGTCTGCGTCAAAAGGTAGGCTTCCGTGGCGTCGGAAAGGCATTTGAGGTCGTCGGGCGGAAGCCGGAACGAAAAAATCTTTTTTGGATCGCCGTAGACGATATAGCGCATCGCGTCCAATGCGGTAGCACTGAGGGGCAGATGCAATCCGTCTGCGCCGGTGCGACAGTCGGCACATCGGACGGCTCCGTCACGCACGCCGAACATCGGGCGTTTCGGTTCCTGCCCACATTCGACGCAGGCGTCAACGGTCGGCTCCCACCCGGAGATCGCCGCCGCACGGAGTTCGAAGGCGGTTTTGACCAGCGCACAGGTCTTTTTCAGCGTCGAAAGCGCATAGAGCGAATTCAGCGTCAGTCGCAGAAGTTCATCGGCGGAAAGCCCTTCTTCCGACAGTTCGGTTGCGACTTCCGTCAGATAAAACGCGAGCGAAAGCCGCGAAAGATCCTCCCGCAGACCGAAAAACAATTCCAGCGGTTCGGCTTCATCGGCGGTGATGTGACCGTTGCCAGACTCGTACAGGGTGAACGCCGCATAGACCGGCGGATCGGTACACACCGTCATACGGGAGCCTTTTCGAAGTGCGCCACGCACCTTGACCGTGATCCTGCCGTGTTCCGCCGTGAGAAGTTCGATCAGCCGATCGGCGTCCTTATAGCGCACCTGACGCAGAACAAGACCGTTTTCAACGCGTGTCACCGTACCACCGCCTTTCGGAAAAGATACTATATTCTACCACATTTTTTCGTTTTTTTCAATCGGAAAAACACGGGCGTCGGGCGTTCGCCCTCCTCGCAATGACGGGGGGTGGGTGCAACGCAGTTTTATCACGTCATTCCGAGGCGACTT